>NZ_JBNPWS010000002.1:0-324762 GCF_050433705.1 Paenibacillus sp. DS2015
AAGACCCCTTGAAGACGACGAGGTAGATAGGTTGGAGGTGGAAGTGCAGTAATGCATGGAGCTGACCAATACTAATCGGTCGAGGGCTTATCCTAAAGTTTCACGAAGTGAAAGTACTTCGGAAGCATATGCTTTTAAACTCGCAAAGTTTGTTTCGTATCTAGTTTTCAAGGATTAAACCTTGTATTGATTTTTAGTTGTGTGCCCTTTATAGGGTTGGATATTTTGTTGAAGTTGAGACAAAGTAGACAAGCAACACAAAAATCCTGTTTGGTGGCGATAGCGGAGGGGTTCCACACGTACCCATCCCGAACACGACCGTTAAGCCCTCCAGCGCCGATGGTACTTGGACCGCAGGGTCCTGGGAGAGTAGGACGTCGCCAAGCGGATTTTCCCTGATAGCTCAGTTGGTAGAGCACTCGACTGTTAATCGAGTTGTCACAGGTTCGAGCCCTGTTCGGGGAGCCATTTTCAAGGCCCGTTGGTCAAGGGGTTAAGACACCTCCCTTTCACGGAGGTAACATGGGTTCGAATCCCATACGGGTCACCATTTATTATAATGTATCACATATGTATGGAGGCTTAGCTCAGCTGGGAGAGCATCTGCCTTACAAGCAGAGGGTCGGGGGTTCGATCCCCTCAGCCTCCACCATTTTTGATCTCAAGAGTTTTGAGTTCATATGAATTAGATATTGTTTATTGACGCGGGGTGGAGCAGTCCGGTAGCTCGTCGGGCTCATAACCCGAAGGTCGCAGGTTCAAATCCTGCCCCCGCAACCAATTATTCCTTAGCTGGGGAATACATATGTGGAACCGTGGTGTAGTTGGTTAACATGCCTGCCTGTCACGCAGGAGATCGCGGGTTCGAGTCCCGTCGGTTCCGCCATTTTTTTCAAAGTAAGAGCCATTAGCTCAGTTGGTAGAGCACCTGACTTTTAATCAGGGTGTCGAAGGTTCGAATCCTTCATGGCTCACCATTTTTTTGTTGTTGTGCGCGTGTGGCGGAATTGGCAGACGCACTAGACTTAGGATCTAGCGTCTCACGACGTGGGGGTTCAAGTCCCTCCACGCGCACCATTTTATTATGCGGACGTGGCTCAGCGGTAGAGCATCGCCTTGCCAAGGCGAGGGTCGCGGGTTCGATTCCCGTCGTCCGCTCCATTTGTTATTATTTGCGCCCTTAGCTCAGCTGGATAGAGCGTTTGACTACGAATCAAAAGGCCAGGAGTTCGAATCTCTTAGGGCGCACCATTTAAGATTTTTAAGTAACTATACGCCGATGTGGTGGAATTGGCAGACACGCCGCACTCAAAATGCGGTGCCGCAGGGCTTGCCGGTTCGAGTCCGGCCATCGGTATAGTTTCGGGACGTAGCTCAGCTTGGTAGAGCACCTGGTTTGGGTCCAGGGGGTCGCATGTTCAAATCGTGTCGTCCCGATTGTAAAAAAACCATCGAATATTATTCGATGGTTTTTTTGTTGTATATTTTTTTAACCCTTCGGTCACAATAAAGAAAAGAATGTAGATAGAAGGGGATTAAAGTGAATTCTTCTCGTCTAAAAAAACAGATGAAGAGGCATTGGAAACAGTGGAAACGAAGAATCGGAGCAGTAGTGACATGTGCTTTAGTTATTGTGCTCATATGGTGGGGAAATCACTTACCTAACAGAATCGAGTCCTTGCTAAGTTTTAAGCCACAGCTAGCTGTTGAAACGTTACGGAATCTTCAAAGTACTTCTTCAGAGGAAGAGTATTTAGATGAAGTTGATTTGCGGAGAAAGCTAAGAAGTAATAATGAAATTCATGAAGTGACATTGCTAAAACAATATATCTGTGGTCAAGAAAAACAAAGTCTCGGTAAAATGAAATCTAATGAAATAGGGTTATTGCTTGATAATCATTCGACTTGGAAAGCTGATATTAATGACAATGGAGAAGTATTGTTTATAGAATCAATCTCTGATCTGTCCCCGGAGTGCAAGCAGAAAGCTTACATCGGTATGGATATAGACGGGAACTTAACTATGTATGAGGATTCTCCGAAAAAAGAAAAGGTTCTAAAAACATTTTTTCAGTTGGACATTAATTCTATGGAATCTTCACTCCCAGATGGTGTACTAGAACAACTCCAACAGGGTATTCGGATTAAAGATGTGGATGAGTATAATAGTGTGATCTCAACTTTCAGCGATTATGCTCGTGAGCATTCAGAGAACGTTATGAAACGAACGAAGTGAGGAGTATTTCGAAGGCCAATGTTGGATTCAATCCTACAGGGTGTCGATATGTTTTCAATTTGTTTTCAGTAATCCTAAATCGAAAAACCTCCAAAACCACTAAAACAGTGGAATTGGAGGTTTTTTTGTTCATATTTGGCTAAATTCCTAAAAGTGTATAAATTTATACTTCTAGAGTCCAATCAAAAGTGTCAGGTAATATACCGTTCTGAATACCCGTGATTGTATCATATAACCTTTGCGAAATAGCGCCAATCTGACCCTCGTTAATGATCATTTTGTTCTTCATCCAGAATAGTTCGCCTACAGGAGAAATAACAGCGGCTGTCCCTGTCCCAAAGGCTTCTTCTAGGGTGTTATCGCATGAAGCTTGATATATTTCTTCCATTGAAATCTGTCTTTCCTCTACAGAAACGTCCCAACTCTTCAATAAGTGGATGATGGAATCTCGAGTAACTCCAGAAAGAATACTGCCATTTAACTCAGGCGTAATCACTTTACCATCTATTTTGAAAAATATATTCATGCTACCTACTTCTTCAATATATTTTTTCTCAATAGCATCTAACCAGAGTACTTGTGAATATCCTTCCTCTTTGGCTTCGATTTGCGCTTTGATACTAGCAGCATAATTCCCAGCGGCTTTAGCTGTTCCAAGACCACCACGTACAGCACGTGCGTAGGAGCTCTCAACATTGATTTTGACAGGTTGGATGCCTTCTGAGTAATAAGCACCAACAGGTGAAAGGATCACGATGAGTTTATAGGTATGTGAAGCTCTGACACCTAGACATGCTTCAGTAGCTATAATAAATGGTCTAATATAAAGAGAAGTTCCTTCACCTGAAGGAATCCAATCCTGGTCGACGCCAATCAAAGTTTGAATGGCATGAATAATAAAATCACCATCGATATTAGGAATACCTAAGCGTTCGTTAGATCGGTTGAGACGCTCCATATTTTTCTCGGGACGGAATAAAAGGATTTTATCACCTTCTGTGCGGTATGCTTTTAAACCTTCGAAGACAGCTTGTCCATAGTGAAGGACAAGTGTAGCAGGATCGAGTACTAAAGGGGCATAGGGTACAATCCGAGGATCATGCCAACCTTGACCTGAAGTGTAATCAAGGAGGAACATATGATCTGTGAAGTGTTGACCGAACCCTAAGTGTTGTTCATCTGGTTTATCTTTGAGTGTTTCGCTAATATGGATTTGTATTTCTTCCATGATTCTGTCTCCCCCTGGCTTTCAATCAGTTATACTGTAGTCTTATTATAAGAAAGAAGAAAACCATTGGTCAAATCAAATATTGTAAATAGATTGCGCGTTTTGTCTGAATGATAGACTTACTAGATCATTTTTCATATAATAAGAGAACGAATACATATGTTCGCTTTATGATAAGGGAGAGATTTAAATTGCGGATTTTAGGGATTGATCCGGGTATCGCTATCGTTGGCTTTGGTTTTGTAGACAAGGTTGGAAGCAAAGTTACTCCGGTTCAGTACGGTTGTATTCAGACAGAAGCCCATACACCAGAAGAAGACCGATTATTACATGTGTATGAAGGAATTGTACAATTAATAGATAAATATAAACCTGATGCGGTTGCGTTTGAGAAGCTTTTCTTCAACAGAAACGTCACCACTGCGATGATTGTAAGTCAAGCGCGGGGAGTGATGATCTTGGCAGCGAAACAAAAAGGACTTCCCGTCTCAGAGTACACACCGATGCAGGTTAAGCAAGCTATTGTTGGTTATGGAAAGGCAGAGAAAAAGCAGGTTCAGGAAATGGTGAGAAAGTACCTTCGCTTACAAGAGGTTCCTAAACCCGATGACGTTGCTGATGCTCTAGCTGTTGCAATATGCCATGCACATTCATATACTTTAAATTCGAAAATAAATGAGGTATTGCGGAAATGATAGACTTCTTAAGAGGACCTGTAGCCCATTTGGAGAGTGACTATGTCGTTCTCGATGTAAATGGAGTAGGATATCGTGTGTTCTGTCCGAATCCTTATGCTTTTGCGAAGGGTGAAGGGGATGTTATAGCTTATATTCATCATAGCGTACGTGAGGATGCTATTCTCCTATTTGGTTTTCCTACACGAGTAGAACAGAAATTGTTTCGTAAATTAATTGAAGTATCGGGTATAGGACCTAAAGTTGCTCTTGGTATTCTTAGTGGCGGTGATCCTGATTCTGTTGTAACGGCTATATATCAGGAGAATATTACGTATTTGACGAAGATGCCAGGCATAGGTAAGAAGACAGCACAACGGATGATCCTTGATCTAAAGGACAAGCTGGATGATTTCAGTGCGGCAGTATATTCAGAAGGATTATTTGCTGTTCAGGTACCGCAAGAAGAGGATCACACTTCTTGGTCAGAGGCTAGAGAGGCTTTGAAGACTCTTGGCTATACAGACACAGAGCTCGATGGTGTATGGCTCAAAATTAAGGATGATATCACATATGATGACACCGTTGACGTGATCATGAAGAAGGCGCTCAAACTGCTCTATGCGGGCTGAGAAAGAGGTGCAATAAGTAATGGAAGATCGGATTATATCGGCAAATTTAATGATGGAAGATCAGGCGGTGGAGCTTAGTCTACGTCCTCGCTATTTAGCGGAATATATCGGACAGAATCAAGTGAAAGAAAACATGAAAATTTATATTGAAGCCGCAAAAATGCGTAACGAAGCGCTTGATCATGTGCTACTATATGGTCCTCCAGGGCTCGGTAAAACGACGTTGGCTAACATTATTGCCAATGAGTTAGGTGTGAATCTGCGTACGACATCTGGTCCTGCTATTGTTCGTCCTGGTGATTTGGCAGCATTGCTTACGAATCTTCAAGAGGGTGATGTGCTCTTTATAGATGAAATTCATCGTTTACATCGTACGGTAGAAGAGGTATTATATCCCGCTATGGAAGATTTCGCATTAGATATTATGATTGGCAAAGGACCCAGTGCTCGTTCTGTAAGATTGGATCTTCCACCATTCACATTGATAGGAGCAACAACCCGTGCAGGCTTGCTCTCAGCACCATTGAGAGACCGTTTCGGTGTAGTCAATAGACTAGAGTACTACAGTGTAGATGAATTAAGTTTTATCGTATCTAGATGCGCTGATATTTTTGGTATTGAGATTGTGGGAAATGCAGCAGATGAGATTGCCCTCAGGGCTCGAGGAACTCCTCGGATAGCAAACAGACTTTTACGACGGGTACGTGATTATGCTCAAGTGCGTGGTGATGGGATGATCACGCAAGATATTGCGGAACAGGCGCTCAAAATGCTTCAGATAGATCCTATGGGGCTAGATCAGATCGACTATAAGATTCTACATTCGATGATCACGAGCTTCCGAGGCGGCCCTGTAGGGTTGGATACGATCGCTGCAACGATCAGTGAAGAGAGCCAGACAATTGAGGATGTATATGAACCGTATTTGTTGCAGATTGGATTCTTACAACGAACTCCGAGAGGAAGAATGGTATCGGCTGCAGGCTATCAGCATCTTGGTCTTCCACTTCCTCCAGACCATCATTAATAATGTGAAGAGGATTGGATTAGTGCGTTAATCACTAGAAAAGGAGAGATATCGATGATAAAAAAATTCGGCGGAAAAAGATTGAGTTGGCTTAGTAAAGGAGTTTTGGCTATCGTCATTACAGCGGCATGTTTTCAAATGCCTAGTGAAGCTCTAGCAATCTCTAATGATAAAGTAAGGGTCGCACTTTTTCTTAATTTTGGAAGCACTTATAAATCAACGGTTCCTGCCGTGACGCTTCAATCTGAGAATATTTGGAGCGTAGGTGATAATGGAATAGATGGGTATCAATCTTGGATTTCTTTTGCAGCAAATAAACAAGTGCGTTTCAGCATAGATCAATTTCGAGTTAAAGTATTAGAGACTAGTGATTGGAAAATAGCATCAGATGCATCTCAGAAGCTTTCGGGAACAAGTGATAAGCCTATGCTGTTTAGTATTTCCCAAAATGGAAAGTCAGTATACCAACTTTATTCTGGCGTATATGCTAGTGAGCAAGAAGCTAACGAGGCTACATCCCGTGTTGCTAAGACGGTAGTTGCTCAACTAAATGGTCAGACTCCTACGGTAAAGGGGAATCATTATTTATCCGCAGGGATGTACAAAACCGAATCGCAGGCTGAATTGCAAAGAGCCAAGTTCACTAATGCGGGTTTGGAAGCATCGATTGCTATTTTACCAACAGAGAGTTATTCATATGCAGTGTGGGTAGGAGAAGCGGTTAATATCAACGAACTGACTGCTATCAAGAGTCAAGCAAATGAATTACTACCCAAGATAACGCTAAGAGACATTGAGCTCACTATACCTGCACTCATAAAGCATCAGGATGTCGGATTAGATCTTAAGACAGAACAAGCAGTTGATCATTATCAAATCAGTGGTCCCTCTACTAAGTTATGGATTCCAGAAAATGAGGCTGGAACGAAAGTGGTAGAAAGATCGCAGCGAAGCTATCGAGGTGCTTTTGAGATTAGCTCTTATAATGGGCAAATGTCTCTTGTGAATGAGGTGCCTATCGAACAGTATTTATATTCTGTAGTAGGTGGAGAAGTTCCCTCGTCTTGGGCAGAAGAGGCATTGAAGACGCAAGCGGTAGCAGCTAGAAGTTATGCCAAGTTCCAAAATAACAAATTTAAAATTGCTGACGTAGTTGATACGACACTAAGCCAAGTATATAACGGAATAAGTTCCGAAGCTCCGAGTATCACGAAGGCTGTTGACGCTACCAGAGGCGAAGTTCTTATGAAGAATGGTAAAGTGGTAGAGGCTATATTCTCCTCGAACAGTGGAGGAGTAACGGCCGATTCCAGCGAAGTATGGAATAGTGTGAATGATACGTTCGCGAGTGTAGCCAGTGAAGAAGATATATCTGCGCAAAAAAACATGAAAATGTGGTATTATGTACTTTTGAATAATGGTGTGACCGGATATGTCCGTGAAGATAATGTGAATGAGTTAGCGAGTAAAACGCAATCAGGTCTTGGACAGTTAACGGTAACGGCTAAAGATACGAATGTACGCCCAATTCCACTTATTCAATCTAGCGTGAGTGCTGTTAGCAAGCTTAATCCAGGAGACACCGCTACAATTCTGGACAAAGTAACGGAGTCCAATTCATATTCATGGGTTAGAGGTCCTTATACTTCTGATGAATTACTTAAATCTATGAAAGGCAAGACAACAACCAAGTTACCCAGTACTATTAATACGCTTGAAGTTACTAAACGGGGTCCATCTGGACGGGCTATTGAGATTCAGGTGAACGGCCAAGTGCTAGAGGTGAAGTATGCGGATATGTTCCGATCTGCGCTTAATGGATTGCCGAGTACGTTATTTGATATTGTACCTATCGAAAGTTATAATGTATTAGCCTCTGATGGGATTAAGATGAACACAAGTCAGAAATTTATGTTTGTAGGACGAGGTAATGGTCACGGCTTGGGACTCTCACAGTGGGGAGCCAAGGGTATGGCGGATGCTGGGAGTAATTATCAGGATATTTTGAGACACTATTATCAAAATGTCACTATTGTTAAGGAATGACGACACCATGGATGTAGAGTTATATAATTTTGACTTACCGGAACAATTAATTGCACAGACACCGCTACTAGATCGAAGTTCTTCGCGTCTGTTAACTTTGAATAAAGAGGACGGCAGCATCAGGCACGAGTCTTTTACAGGAATCTTGGATTATCTACAATCTGGAGACACACTTGTGCTTAATGATACGCGTGTTATTCCCGCTAGATTATTCGGTACCAAGGAAGATACAGGCGCTAAAGCAGAAGTGTTGTTGCTCAAAAATATGGGCAATGATCGATGGGAAGCTCTTGTTAAACCAGGTAAGAAGTTAAAAAAGGGAAATGTGATTCATTTCAGTGAAGAGCTACAGGCGGTCATCGAAGAAGAGGGAGAGATGGGAGCACGTATTCTTTCTTTTAACTATAAAGGCGTGTTTCAGGAAATCCTAGATCGACTCGGACAGATGCCACTTCCTCCTTATATTAAAGAGAAGTTGAATGATCAGGAACGTTATCAGACTGTATATGCACGTCATGAAGGCTCGGCAGCTGCACCTACGGCAGGTCTTCATTTCACTGATGAATTATTGGATGAGATACGTGCTAAGGGAGTGAATGTAGCATTCATAACTCTTCATGTAGGACTGGGTACATTTAGACCGATGTCAGTTGAACGTGTAGAAGATCATGTTATGCACGAAGAATATTACTCTCTATCCCAAGAGACAGCTGACTTGTTGAATGATGCTCGTAGCCATGGAGGAAGAATCATAGCTGTAGGAACGACTTCATGTAGGACTCTTGAAACGGTTGGAAGACAATGTGGTGAAGGTCCGCTCTTAGCAACGAGTGGATGGACAAATATCTTCATGTATCCGGGACATCAATTTACAGTTGTGGACGCATTGATCACTAACTTTCATTTACCTAAATCGACTTTAGTCATGTTAGTTAGTGCTTTGGCAGGAAGAGATCATGTATTAGAAGCATATAAGGAAGCGGTGAAAGAAGAGTATCGATTCTTCAGCTTCGGCGATGCTATGTTTATTTATTAATTACAGAATGGCTTATTAAGGAAGGAATATACTATGGTAGCTGCAATTACTTACGAACATATTAAGACATGTAAACAGTCAGGAGCTCGTCTCGGACGAGTTCATACTCCGCATGGTATTATTGAGACACCTACATTTATGCCTGTTGGTACTTTGGCTACGGTTAAGACAATGAGTCCAGAAGAGCTTAAACAAATGGATGCTCAGATCATTCTGAGTAATACGTATCATTTATTTCTTCGACCAGGACACGAGATTATTCGTGAAGCGGGCGGACTTCATAAATTTATGAACTGGGATCGACCGATTCTTACGGATAGTGGTGGTTTCCAAGTATTTAGTCTGAGTGAGATGCGTAAAATTACGGAAGAGGGTGTTCATTTTCGCTCTCATCTAAACGGAGATAAGTTATTCCTTTCTCCAGAGGTTGCTATGGAGATTCAGAATGCGCTTGGGTCTGATATTATGATGGCATTTGATGAATGTCCACCGTATCCAGCGGAATATGATTACTTGAAGAAGTCACTTGAACGGACTAGTCGCTGGGCTGAACGTTGTTTGGAAAGTCATGGTCGACCACAGGATCAAGGGTTGTTTGCTATCGTTCAAGGTGGTATGCATGAAGATCTACGCAAACAAAGTGTTCGTGATTTGACTTCCATGGATTTCCCGGGGTATGCTATTGGTGGACTCAGCGTTGGAGAGTCTAAGCAGCTCATGTATGAGGTATTGGATTACACCATTCCATTGCTTCCTAGCAATAAACCTCGTTATTTAATGGGTGTAGGATCGCCGGACGCTCTTATAGAGGGATCTATTCGTGGAGTAGATATGTTCGATTGCGTCTTACCGACTCGAATTGCTCGTAATGGGACAACCATGACAAGTCAAGGTAGGGTTGTCATCCGGAATGCCAAATATGCACATGATTTTGGCCCTCTAGACCCAGCGTGCGACTGCTATACATGTCGGAATTATTCTAGAGCTTATATTCGGCATTTGATTAAAGCAGATGAGACCTTCGGACTGAGACTGACTACATACCATAACTTGCATTTCTTGTTAGATTTAATGCGCAAGGTTCGCGAGAGCATTATGGAAGATAGGTTGCTGGATTTTCGCGATGAGTTTTTCGAACAGTATGGCCTGTATGAGAATCTCAAAGGTTTTTAAAACAGGGATCAATTTGAGAGTTACAATTAAAGGGGGAAGATGAATGTTACTTGCAGCTGGATCTACAGGTGGTGGAGCAGGGTCATTGGTTCAATTACTTTGGCCATTTGTTTTAATGTTTGCGATATTTTACTTTTTGTTAATCCGTCCACAACAGAAGAAACAAAAGAAACGTACCTCTATGTTAAGTTCCCTACAAAAGGGAGATAAGGTCGTAACCATTGGTGGACTTCACGGTACGATTATGGAAATTACGGATGATATCATCGTGCTTCGTGTTAATGATGTAACGAAACTTACCTTTGACCGTAGTGCGATTAGTCAAGGTATTCGTTCTGATGCCATCTCAGAATAATGAAATAATGAATTCGTAAGTTGAGAACCTAATAAATAGAGGTTGTCCTATCCCCACACGGGAGAAGGGCAACCTCTATTTTGAGTTTATGAGGATTGGAGAGAAGTTCTTTCCTTCTGGATTGTACGCTTGGCCATGTAAATACCAAATGAGGATGCAAATAGGCCGAGCATCGTTCCTGCTATCATATCGGTTAACCAGTGTATCCCAAGATAGAAGATGCTGAATAGAATAATAAGACAGCTAATTCCAGTTATGACTCTCCAACGTATATTACCTGATCGAGCGGCTAGAAACATGATTGTAACGGATATGGATGTATGAAGACTAGGGAAACAATTATTTAGACCTGATAAAGGTCGATATTCTTGTTCAAATTTAGGGAATACATCTAACATCAAGAAGGATACTCCCGAAGGGGAATACGACCATACTTCATTAACTGGAAATAGAATATAAAATGGTATGGCTATCGCATAATTCGTAATTATGGCAAAGCAAGTTGCGTATACGAGAACTTTATTTCGATCAATAATATAGACTGCGATAGAAGCAATTAGGAGAGACTGAAACACGATGATGTAAAAGAAAACAGTAATTTGAGTAACGTATGGGTTATTGAAGATGTGCTGAACAGATTGCACAAAATGACCTTCTATACCATATATCCAAGGTGTAAAGTCTACATTGTAATCTAAGGATTCTTCAAACTTAAGCTCGTATTTATTCAATATTAGAATACAGATAACACATATCAGTAATATAATAAACTTTCGTGATCTTATGAGGTCCATGATGAAATTTCGAACGGGTAGTAACGGAAACCTTAAAGTTCCTAGCAAAATGAGTATAATGACTGCACCCGTTGACGCTAATGAAATGGTTCCTATCGAATTGTAGAGCACAACGTGGGTCCTCCTCTTAATAGCATAACTTGCAATAGTGTACCACAACTTGCTATTAAGAGACCATTAAGAAATTTAGGAATGATTACGCATGTTAACTCCAAACATTCCACCAATGGAGCCTATGACAAAAGCTGCTGCAATCCCATAAAATTGGCTTAAAGATAGGGAATTATCCAATGCTAGAAACCCAATAATTAGGATGAGCACGCCATAAAAGGTTCCTGTCACTCCCCCCTGATACCACCCCTTACGTCCGGACCTTTTACCAGATACTAAACCACCAATACTTACTGCACAAGCATGGACTACATAAGTATAGGCCGTTAGTTCCTTCTCCTGCATACCACTCAACCACAAAAACAAGGATAAAATCAATGCACCAATCATCATCCAAGAAAAGGCATAGCATAACCCCGCCAGCGTTGGATTGGAAATACGTAGTGAGAATAAACGTCGGATCTGTTGCATGTAAAAACCTCCTTTATTATCCATATGTTACTGTCATTGTATGACTAGGCTTGCCCCAGTAGTACAATTAGAATTTAAGTGAATGTATTATGATAATTCCCATTAATTAAATAAAAATCTCGTGTATGAGTAGGGAGTGCTAAGTTCAAAATATATAAGAAGTATGTTCACTCTTAAATAGCTGAAGGGAGCGAATATAAGTGTCAGGTGATCTTAGCATTTACATCTTTAGAACGTTATTTCTGTATTTTCTTATCTTTTTAACGATGCGATTAATGGGGAAACGTGAAATTGGAAAACTATCTATATTCGATTTGGTGATTTCCATTATGATTGCTGAAATAGCGGTATTTGTGTTGGAGGATATTAAGCGTCCTATGTACGAGGGAATAGTCCCCATGGCTACGCTGGTCATTGTACAGATTATCATTGCTTATGTTTCTTTAAAAAGTCGTAAAGTACGTCAATTCTTTGATGGGAAACCTACAATATTGATATCAGACGGTAATATTCATCGGGATGCGATGAAGAAACAGAGGTATAACCTAGACGATCTTATGTTCCAAATGCGCGGTCAGAATGTTGATAGTATTGCTGATGTTGAATTTGCCATTTTGGAAACAACGGGTCAGTTAACGGTTATACCTAAGGATTTACATTCAACCAAAAAGAAAAAGTCGAATAAAAAAATCCTTATCCCTGCGGCTAAAATCGCATACACAGGTTTGCCGATCCCCCTAATCATGGATGGGATTGTCCAAGATGAAAGCTTGAGCGTAATTAACAAATCGCGATTCTGGCTTAAAAATAAAATCCAATCTAAAGGAGCAGAAGAGTTCTCAGATGTATTTTTCTGTTCTATTGACCATAAAGGTGACTTAATCATTGATCTGTTAAATAAACCTAGTGATCTTTCTAACTAACGGAACCAATGATTTACAATAGGAATTCTAGCCAAATCACGACGTGATACCAGTTTGATTGAGAAAATAATGATGATAAATAAGGTCATGCCAAAGGATGCAGATAGAAGGAATTGCAACCAGGAGATATGATGAAAAGGCAGATGCGCGAAGCTAAATTGTGTTCCACCGGCCATAATAAGCATTGCGGCGGCGATTTTAATAAAATCAAAATATTTAAAGCGGAAAGAAAGCATTCTTACTATGCTTACGCTATGAAGCAAGGTTACAATAATAGTATTGATAATAATGGCGATAACGGCACCGTATATCCCAAATTCAGGTTGAGATGTTAAGTACCATATGATAAATAGTTTGATTATTGCGCCAATTAATGTGTTGCGAAGAGCTTTACCTGGACGATCTAATGCTTGTAAAGTTGCTTGAAGTGGGCCCTGAATATACAAGAATAACGCGAAAGGTGCCATCATACGCAACATTCCTGAAATATTGTCATTGTTGTAAAGCAATTGGCAAAGTGGTGAAGATAAAATAAACATCAGAACTGAGAAGGGCGCTCCAGTGACAAGTGCCAGTCTTAGTGTCTGATTAAGCCTTTTATGGATGGTTGCTAGATCATTACGTGCCGCTGCTTCCGAAAGCGAAGGTACCAGAGATACAGCTAGTGATGATGTAAGTACTCCTGGCATAAGCACTAGGGGGATAATCATGCCCTGTAAAGCTCCATATTGAGCTGTAGCGACTGATGTAGCTAGTCCAGCAATAATTAGACTTTGCGCTGTAATAATGGACTCAAATAAGTAGGAGAAGGATCCTACGAGCTTTCCTGCAGTGACAGGTATGGTTATTCCCAGCAATCTTCTGAACAGATTATGGTCTGAAGCATTATCTTGTGTGAAGTCAGAGCTGTCAACCGAATCAGATTGTTTCCTATTTTCTACATAATATTGCCATAGTAATATGAGTAATCCAATAAGTTCTCCTGCCATAACCCCTAACATAGCGCCTGCAGCTCCGAACTCAATTCCTTTAGGGAGAAGCAAATAAGAGAACGACAGTACACAGACAATACGAACCAATGTCTCCACGATGGAGGAGATCGCAGAGGGAATCATATTTTGCTTACCTTGAAAATATCCCCTATATACAGAAGATACTGCTATAATAACAAGCATAGGACTCATGCTTACAAATGTGTGATACACTCTCGGGTCTGTTAGAATAACTTGGGTTACCCAAGGAGCAAATAGTATGGCCAGTAGCATGAATACGATACTGAGGCTTAAAGTTAGACTTAGGCTGATACGTAGAATAAGCTTAGAAGATTTGGGTTTGCCCTCTGCTTCGGATTCTGACACAAGTTTAGCTACAGCAAGGGGGATTCCTCCCGTAATAAGAGTCATCAATACTAGAAAAAAGGGGTATCCTAGTTGATATATTCCAACTCCTTCAGCACCAATAATCCGAGGTAATGCAATTCTTGGAATAAAACCTAATATACGATTAATGATGCCTGCTGCTAATAATATCAGGGTACCTTGGATAAATGTCTGCTTTTTATTTTTATTCAATGCCCACTCCCTCTTCCCGGTCAAAGCGCCTTTAAGACCTTTTTATATGAATATGCTCAACCTGTCCATTTTCATGACTTGGGTTTGTAAGAAGATCACATAAAAAAGAGGGAATATTGGATGGAAGAGCGAATTAGATGTTGAAAGAAACGATCGGACATCATGGGGAGGAGGTAATACACATGGGCGTCGTAGAAGTGAACAGTATGGAGCTTGATGAAGACATTCAGATGATGTGTGAGAGTAAGGCAGAAGAATTCAGACTCATCGGGTATGAGCACGTGACAGGTAAAGATATCTGGAATTGTGTTAGTTCGAAATATGCAAAGGAAGGAATCCCTCCTCTCTTTAAACTGGTTAATGACATTCTATCTCTGAAGGTAACTAGTTTTATGAATTTTATGACGATGTCCGCTTATCGAGGAGCTACTTTCGATTAAGAAAGAGGTCCTTTTTATTTTATCAATAATTATAGGTATTCACCAAGTATACAAATATTGATAAATTGACTGCATTTTAACGCATGGCTATAATAGGAATATTGAGAACGAAAGGGGAACTAAGAACGGCATGAAAAGAATTATTACTTTTATCGTCACCATACTCGTGTTAGCCGGTGTAATGGCTGTATCAAGCCCAGGATTATTGGACAAGGTTCGATTGGGTCTAGACCTTAAGGGAGGATTTGAAATACTCTATGAGGCTGAGCCCATTGCAGCAGGACAAAAAATCACAACGGAATCACTGAACCAGACAGCTAAGAGCTTAGAGAAGCGAGCTAATGTGTTAGGTACAAGTGAACCGGAAGTTACGACTGAAGGTACTAACCGGATTCGTCTTAAGATTGCTGGAGTTACAGATGAAGCAGAAGTAAGAAAGAAAATGAAAGAACCTGCTAATCTAACATTCCGCAGTGCAGATGGATGTAAAGATGCAACTGATTTCTGTAAAATTGAATTGTTAGGTAGTGACTTCAAAGAAAATGGGGCAGAAGTACGTTATAATACCCTGAATCAGCCTGAGATTAGTATCACAGTTAAGGACAAGGCTAAATTTGCTGAGGTAACTAAGCGCCTAATAGGTAGAGAACTAGGCATTTATTTAGATGAAACTCAGCTTTCGGCGCCTACCGTAAACTCAGAATTAACAGATGGGAATGCATCCATTACAGGTAATTACACTGCACTAGAAGCTAATACCATTCGTGATACGATTAACCTAGGTGCATTACCCTTGAAATTAACAGAGAAATATTCTCAAAGTGTAGGTGCTACGCTAGGGAAACAATCACTAGATAAAACGATCCAAGCGGGTCTGATGGCATCCGTTCTTATTCTAATATTCATGATTGGTATGTATCGTTTACCAGGTATATTAGCTAGTTTTGCTCTGATCTTGCATACATGGCTATTAATTCTTGTATTTGTTGCGGCGGATTTCACCTTAACACTTCCTGGTATAGCTGCATTTATTCTAGGGATTGGTATGGCTGTGGATGCCAATATTATTACGAATGAACGAATTAGAGAAGAAATCCGTAATGGAAGAAGTATTATGTCTGCTGTTAAATTGGGAAATAAATCTTCGTTCCGTACGATTCTTGATTCCAATATTACGACGATTATTGTTGCAGGCGTCATGTTCGCATATGGAACGGGTGCTGTAAAAGGATTTGCGTTAGTGCTCATTGTAGAAATCGTTTTGAGTATTGTCACGAACGTTTACTTCTCCCATTTCTTGCTTACCCTGCTGGTTAAAGCAGGTTTGCTTAAAAAGCCCAAGCAATTTGGGGTAAAGGAGAGTGAAATCCATGCGCTTTAAAAAGGAATTTGACTTCGTTGGTGTAAGCAAGTATTTCTATTCTTTCTCTATTATCCTAACTATTGTAGGTTTTATCAGTCTGGGCGTTTTTGGATTAAATTACGGTGTTGATTTTAAAGCAGGTTCAAACGTAGATATATCGACTTCAAAAGCTCTAACAAGTGCTGAGATATTGCCTATTCTTGATGAGATTGGCATTGGTGAGGATGCGAGTATTACACCCGGTGAACAACGGACTAATATTCGATTTACGGAATTGCTAGATGAGGAACATGACCATGCACTGAAGGCTGCTATTCTAAAATTGGACGAGACTGCCTCCTTTGAGATCAACACAGTGGATACAGAGATGGCTAAAGAACTTGGTCGTAATGCGATCTATGCTGTTCTGCTCTCCTGTATCGGGATCATCATATACGTTGGTATTCGATTTGAATGGCGTTTTGCTATGGCAGCAATACTAGCGCTTCTCCATGATGCTTTCTTGGTCATTACGATATTCTCCATCTTCCAATTGGAAGTTGATTTGATATTCATCACGGCAGTCCTAACGATCATTGGTTACTCTATCAATGACACAATCGTTATATTTGACCGTATTCGTGAGAATCTGCGTTTCAGTAAAACGAAAACACATGATGATTTAGTAGTGGTCGTTAACAAGAGTGTGAATCAAATGATTCTTCGATCTCTGTATACAGCACTTACTGTCTTCATTGCAGCATTTTTCCTATTCATATTTGGTGGAGAATCGATTAGAATGTTCTCCTTAGCGATGGTTATTGGGTTAATATTTGGTGCCTACTCTTCGATCTTTATTGCAAGCCCATTCTGGGTGTTACTTAAGAGTAAACAAAAGAATCAAAAGACAAGTAATCCTTCAAAAGCTTAAGAAAAAGAATATTGAAGAGAAGCCGCGTCATAGACGACGCGGCTTTCTAAATGATATACCCTGTATTTGTTCTTACAGTATCACACACCGTCCGTTACATTAATGAATATGACGGCTCCGCCATATTTCGACTTGAATATCGGCATTGAAGTTGCTAGAGGGGGGCTAATGTGAGTATTGAACATTCATCACAATCTGAAAGCATCACTTGGACAGGAATCATTGGGGATTTAGGGCTTGCGATTATAAAAGGGACAGTGGGTTATTTCTCTGGAAGTAAAGCATTACTAGGAGATGCTCTGTACTCAACAACAGGTGTCGCTTCTTCCTTAGCTGATAAGCTACCATGGAGAAGGAAAAGTTTCGAACGGGGTAAGAAACGCTCGGATAGAATAGAATCAGTAGTAGCTGTTCTGATTTCCGTATTGGTGTTGATGGGGGGGCTGCAAGTTGCCGCTGCCGCTATTTGGGACCTTTCTGTTGGTGAAATAGAAGCACCGAGTGCATTTGCACTTATCGCAATTTTTTGTTCCATCATGATTAAAGAAGCTATCTTTCAATTTCAATATCGTCAATCCAAGAAAATTAATGATGGTAAACATACAGGTTATATAACAAATCATCGGTATGAAATATATGCATCTTTGATTGTGTTTATAGGTGTATTTCTATCCATGATTGGTGACATGTATAGTTGGCCTGGGCTGTTATATACGGACTCTGTTGCCGCTTTACTAATGTCATGTATTGTTCTTAGACGTGGATATATACTCATTGTGAATGCCGTACAAGGTAAAATGGCTCTTCACGAGCTTGAAGAGAATTCTACGAATTTTATAGATACTGTTCAGCGAGTACAAGGGGTTATTACGGTAGACGATTTGAGAGCACAGGAGCAAGGACATTATGTCATCATTCATGTAAGAATAAGTGTGAATCCTCGTATTACCGTGTTTGAAGCACACGATATTGCGGAATGTGCTAAGAAACTACTTATGCACCGGTTCCTTCACGTTATTGACGCTATTATACAAGTCGTTCCTTATGATCCAGGTTACCCCTATAAGTCTAATCATGATTTGTCAGATCGGGACCTCCCTACATGGATTCAATGATGACAAAGAATGGATGATTTAGTACACAGCAAGGAAAGATAGGTGAAGATCATTGCTTCAATCGAAATATAAGTGGCATCCGCAGATAAGTGAACCTAAGGAAATGATTCACGAATTATCGGAGGCAATGTCACTTTCGCCATTATTGGCCTCTCTTCTGGTGAACAGAGGTATAAACACTGTAGAAGAGGCCACATTATTTCTAAAAGGCAGTATGGAAGATTTACATGATCCTTTTCTTATGTTAGGGATGACAGAGGCTGTACCTAGAATACAGAAGGCAATTGAAAGTGAAGAACATATATTAATTTATGGTGACTATGATGCTGACGGAGTCTCAAGTACCTCGTTGATGATTCTTCTCATGCGTCATTTGGGTGCGTCTTTCGATATTTATATTCCCCATCGTTCAAATGAAGGATATGGACTCCATAACCATGCCTTGGACTGGGCTAATCAACAAGGCGTGTCACTGCTAATTACTGTAGATACGGGCATTAGTGCTGTGGATCAAATCGCCTATGCTAATTCGCTAGGAATAGATGTCATTGTGACAGATCACCATGAACCTCCAGCTATTCTGCCAGATGCATATGCTTTAATTAACCCTAAGCTACCGGGGTGTGGCTATCCTTTTAAAGCTCTTGCTGGGGTAGGGGTGGCTTATAAGCTGTCACAGGCTTTACTAGGCACTCCACCTAGCGATTGGACAGAACTTGTGGCCATTGGTACAATTGCTGATCTAATGCCGTTGACAGGAGAGAATCGAATTCTTGTACGACATGGTCTTGACTCTATGCGTAGCACATCTTTTCCTGGGATTCAGGCTTTGCTTGAGGTTAGTGCTATAGTCAAGGAAAGTGTAACTTCTACGAATGTTGCTTTTGGTATGGCTCCAAGAATTAATGCAAGTGGAAGACTAGATCATGCAGGAAGAGCGGTGGCTCTTTTAACAACAGAAGATGCTTCTGAGGCGCTTAGGTTAGCTCATGAATTAGACGATTTAAATAAACAGAGACAACAAGTTGTAGAAAATATTGTACAAGAGGCGCTCGTACAGTTGGAAGACAAGATACATGAGCGTGGAGTTCCCTCTGTTATTGTTCTTGCAGGTGTAGGATGGAATGTTGGTGTTGTAGGCATTGTAGCCTCCAAAATATTAGAACGTTATTATCGACCTGTCATCATATTGGGTATTGATGAAGAGACTGGTATGTGTAAAGGCTCGGCTCGATCCATTCCTAATTTAGATATCTATAAAGCTTTAACCTCATGCAGTCAGTTAATGGATCATTATGGAGGGCATCCAGCAGCTGCAGGAATGAGTTTACATCGTGATCAACTTGCTGATTTTGAGGCTGCCTTAGATCTATTTGCAGAAGAAATTCTAACTCCGGATGACCTTATACCGGTGACAAAAGCAGATGGTGAATGGAAGCTAACGGATCTACCCTTAGCTGTTATCGAGGGAATGAAGCTACTTGAGCCATTTGGTATGGCTAATCCTGTACCCCGTTTTGTAATACGAGGTTTAAATCTTCAAGAGACACGTACAATGGGACGTGAGAACAAACACCTTAAACTGACTATGCAACAGGGGAATAGTAAACTGGAAGCTGTAGCTTTTGGTCAAGGAGAACTGGCTCAAGTACTAACATTAGGGGTTACTCTGGATGTCATCGGAGAGCTCTCGATTAATGAATGGAATGGAAATCGTAAACTTCAGCTCATGTTACATGATTTTTCGATACCTGAACGTCAGGTGTTTGATTATCGAGGCGCTCCAGAAGCTAGTACTGAAATGAGTCGTTTTCGGCAAATGTTAGGTCCACGTCTTCACGGAAATGCAGATGAAATTGCTGTCTTGTATGATGAACAGAAACAACCGGACTTAAAAAATCAATTGAACGACCTCTCACATTGGGTATACGATGATAGTACTGGCATTCGAGCCGCAAATTCAAAGGCTGAAGCGCGAGGAAAAGAAGTCATTACGACGCTGTTCGTGTTAGATGCACCTCAATCTTCACAACAGTTAGATGAAATGTTGTCAGCATTTGAACGGTTAAACAATATTTTTATGCTCCATCCAACAAAGGATGGACAAGATAAACTTCAAATTCCCGATCGAGAATTGTTTAAAAAGCTCTATATTCTATTGTCTAGAATGGGGCAAGGTCCTATACTGGAGAACGAAGTTCTAGAACAGCTTAGCCGACAGTCTTCTGCTTCTGTAAGAATGATCTCCAAAATGATGGACGTATTTGAAGAACTTTCTTTCATCGAGCGGAGAGACGGATATATTAGCTTTATTACGAAGCCCTCCAAGAAAGATTTAGGCACATCACGTTATTTCCGGGAACTTGAGAATCTTGCTGAAATGGAGCAGTTTTTACTTTATGCGAATACCTCGCAATTGACGAGTTGGATGTTGGCCCGTTTGCAGGGGGCCTAATGAAAGCATTTTTTGTACGATAATAGGAGGAGAATTCAATTGGATTTAAAAGATTACATTCGCGTTATTCCTGACTTCCCGCAGCCGGGAATCAGCTTTAAAGACATTACTACGTTACTTAAAGATGGTCCTATGTATCGTAAAGCGATTGACGATTTGAAATTACTAGTACAACATCTTCACATCGATGTTATAGCGGGTCCAGAAGCACGTGGTTTTGTGGTGGGTGCACCTCTGGCCTATGCTTTAGGGGTTGGATTTGTTCCCATTCGTAAGAGCGGTAAACTTCCCTATGAGACGATTGAAGCCGGATATAATTTGGAATATGGTAATGATAGCTTAGCCATGCATGTTGATGCCATTGAAAAGGGACAGAACGTCTTAATTGCTGATGATCTATTAGCTACAGGCGGAACGATTTCTACTTCCGTTAATTTGGTTAATCAACTTGGAGGAAACGTAGTAGGAGCCGCATTCTTAATTGAGTTGACACCTTTGAATGGACGTAGTAAATTGACGGATACTGAAGTATTTACGTTGCTCAATTACGAAGATTAACAGATTAGTTTCCCGGGAAATATATGAATATGTTAAATAATTAAAAGCGCTATCCTATTTTAATTAGGATAGCGCTTTTTTAAAGGCTTAAACCCAGAAAAAGTGACGAACAAAGCAGTATGGAGCAGGCTATCGTATACCAGTTACATGATCTGCTGTGCACTCTTTCGCTTCGATATGGCTTTCTTTGTTTTAAGCGAACGCAGAATCAAGATTACAACACTGGATCCTTACAAGGGTATGTTTAAACAATATTTTACATATTGTCTACCCATTTGGATATTCTTGGGAACGTATAAACCACTAATGGAACTTGGTAGCTACTTAACCTTGTTGGTTTCTTCTGACTGTTTCTCTTGTTCACTAGATAGTCCTAGCACTTCAATTAATTTGATGAATAGGCTAAGGGCAACACCTACTATTGTAGCAAGCGCCATACCCTTAAGTTCTACACCCCAAAGTGTTAATGTCACACCACTTAAACCGGTGACTAAGACGAGAGTTGCCATGATCATGTTGGTTGCTTTAGAAAAGTCGACTTTCTGTTCTACGAATATCCGAAGTCCTGAGGCTGCGATGACACCGAATAGTAATAAGGAGACTCCCCCCATAACTGGATCAGGTATATTTATAATTACAGAAGAGAAGGTACCTGAGAAAGAGAGCAGTATGGCAAGAATAGCAGCACCACCAATAACAAATACAGAATAAACTTTGGTTAGCGCCATGACTCCGATATTTTCGCCATAGGTTGTATTGGGCGTTGAACCCACGAAGCCAGATACAATGGTAGAGATTCCGTTCCCTAGTAAGGATCGGTGAAGCCCAGGATCTTTGGAAAGATTCTTCCCAACAATGTTACTAGTGACAAGCAAGTGACCGATGTGTTCCACGATAACAACCAATGCAACTGGGATGATGGTGAAGATCACAGGCCAATTCCAGCTTGGTGTAACGAGATGCGGAGTGGAGAAGAAGTGAGCTGCAGAAATAGCTTCTTTATCCACCTCTCCCATGAAATAGGCTAAGGCATATCCGGAGACAATTCCGATTAGAATATGAATGATTTTGGGGAAACCACGAAACATGAGAGCACCGATAATGGTTATTCCAAGGGTTGTCATGGATATAATGATTGTAGGCATGTATGGAACCCATGGATCGCCTGAATTATTAGTAGAGATTAATCCAGCCATACCTGCCGCTATAGGCACAAGTTCAAGTCCGATGGTTGCAACAACCGCACCCATGATCGCTGGTGGGAATACAACATCAATCCATGCTGTGCCCGCAAGTTTTACAACTAGTGCGACAAGACAAAAAATAACTCCGGTAACGATAAAGGCTCCGAGGGCCAGTGAGTAGCCTTTATCAGGATGAGCTGTAATAACAGATAATACGGGAGCGATGAAAGCAAAGCTTGACCCTAAATAAGCTGGGATTTTACCTTTGCAAATGGCAATATAGAATAAAGTCCCAATACCATTCATCAGAAGAATCATACCTGGATCTACACCAAAAAGATTAGGTACTAGTACTGTACTGCCAAACATAGCGAATAAGTGTTGTAAGCTGAGTAAAAAGCCTGGGCCCAAAGGTAGTCGTTCATTTACTTGAATTTCTCGTTGCAACGAAGTTCACTCCTAGGTTCTGATTTCAATCTTATATAGATTAAATACATTTGGTGTAGATTTCAACTACATTTTTGGATAAGTTGATTTTGGTCAGAATTTGGATGCTGGCTCGTCACCCTTTAATGCCCAATGATGAAGTGTTGACGTATTCAGCCTCAAGCGTCATAATTATATAAAATCACACGGAGGGAACCTGCACAGAAGGAAAGAGTCGCGGGTTCCATTTTATATAGAAGGGAAACGAATAGGACTAGTGGGCATAGAGCGATTACTCGAAAAGGCTGAAGCCTATACAAAAGAACATGATCTGATTCGCATTCGTGAAGCATATGAATTTGCAGAACTAGCTCATCACGGTCAAGTGCGTAAATCAGGAGAACCTTATATTTTGCATCCGCTTGCGGTTGCAGATATTGTCGTGAACATGCAGATGGATACAATCTCCATTATTGCTGCTCTTCTGCACGATGTCGTTGAAGATACTACGGTCTCCTTAGAGGATATCCGAAGTAAATTTGGTGACAATTGTGCAATGTTAGTGGATGGATTGACTAAGCTTGAACGTATTCAATTTCGTTCTAAAGAAGAACAGCAGAATGAAAACTATCGTAAAATGTTTATTGCAATGGCCCAAGATATTCGTGTCATTGTTATTAAATTAGCTGATCGACTTCATAACATGCGTACACTCAAATTTCAGTCAGAAGAAAGTCAGCGTAGAATTGCTTATGAAACGTTAGAAATTTTCTGTCCTGTCGCTGATCGACTGGGTATCTCTGCCATTAAAGGAGAGATGGAGGATTTATCGCTTCGTTACTTGAATCCACAGCAATATTATCGCATTGCCAATCTTATTCATAAGAAACGGGCTGAACGTGAGGAATTTATTGAGACCGTTATCCTTCGGATTAGAGAAAAGTTAGATGAGATGGGTATTGAGGGTGACTTGTCAGGTCGTCCAAAGCATATCTATAGTGTGTTTAACAAGATGACAACGAAGAATAAGCAGTTTAATGAAATTTACGATTTGCTTGCTATTCGAATTATTGTGGACAACATTAAAGATTGTTATGCGACCCTTGGGATTATTCATACCCTGTGGAAGCCAATGCCTGGACGGTTTAAAGATTATATTGCAATGCCGAAGGCAAATATGTATCAGTCGTTGCATACGACAGTTGTAGGACCGAACGGTGAACCGACGGAGGTTCAGATTCGGACATGGGATATGCACAAAACAGCAGAATTTGGTATTGCTGCTCACTGGGCATATAAAGAAGGCAGTGCTGTAACGGGTAATTTTGAGAATAAAATGACGTTTTTTCGTGAAATTCTGGAGCTTCAACATGAGGCTAAGGATGCGTCCGAATTTGTAGAATCGCTCAAAATGGACTTTTTTGCTGATCTGGTCTTCGTATTTACTCCTAAAGGTGAAGTTATTGAATTACCGTCAGGGTCTGTCCCGCTTGATTTCGCTTATCGAATTCACACAGAGGTTGGAAATCGTACGATTGGCTCAAAGGTGAATGGTCGGATTGTACCGTTGGATCATAAGCTGAAGACCGGGGATATCGTCGAAATTATGACATCTAAACATTCTTATGGTCCGAGTCAGGATTGGCTTAAGATCGCTCAGTCTTCTCATGCCAGAAGTAAGATCAAACAATGGTTTAAGAAAGAAAGACGGGAAGAGAATGTCGAAAAAGGTCGTGAGGCCGTTGAACGTGAATTGAAGCGATTAGGTCTAGAATCCTCTGAATGGATGTCAGACGACAAAATGATTGAAGTCGCTAAAAAGTTTGCTTTCAATGATATTGAAGATATGTTGTCAGCAGTAGGGTTTAGCGGTATTACGGCTTCGCAGATCTGTACACGTCTGACGGAAAAAATGCGTAAAGAACAAGAAGAAGCCAATATGATTGAATTGACTTCGGAGATTAAAGAAATCAAAGCACCAACAACCGACAAGAAGAATCGTCCTACGAATGGTGTTCGTGTTAAAGGAATCGATAATCTCTTAGTTCGTTTTGCTCGTTGTTGTAACCCAGTTCCTGGTGATGAGATTATCGGTTATGTCACACGTGGACGTGGCGTATCCGTTCATAGAAGTGACTGTCCGAATATTCCAACAGCAGATGATGGGGAAGAGGCAGCACGCGTGATTGAAGTAGAATGGGAGAATCAGATTGAGGCTAATTATAGCGTTGATATAGAAATTACAGGTCATGATCGGAATGGTTTACTTAATGAGGTACTTCAGGCTGTATCTGAGACCAAGACGAACATATCTGCGGTAACAGGGCGTTCAGATAAGAACAAAATGGCTCAGATGCATATGACTATTCTTATCCGAAATACGGATCATCTTCATTCTGTCGTTGAGCGGATCAAACGTGTGAAAGATGTCTACACCGTTAACCGTATTATCCAGTAATGTGGATATAGACAAGGAGTGAATGTGAAGTATGAAAGTGATAATACAACGATGTAAGGAAGCTCGTGTCACTGTTGATGGCGAGCTTGTTGGTTCCATAGGACAAGGCTTAATGGTCTTAGTAGGGGTTACTCATGAAGATACCGAGAAGGATGCTAAGTATTTAGCGGACAAAGTATCTGGGCTGAGAATTTTTGAGGATACTGAAGGTAAAATGAATTTCAGTGTGCTTGATACAGGTGGGGCAATACTATCTGTCTCTCAGTTTACGCTTTATGCTGATTGTCGGAAGGGAAAGCGGCCTAATTTCATGGGTGCTGCCAAGCCAGAGATGGCTAAAGTGTTGTATGAATCTTTTAATCGCGAATTGGTATCCAAAGGTCTGCAAGTGGAGACAGGACATTTTGGTGAAATGATGGATGTTTCTTTAACCAACTGGGGACCCGTCACGATTATTATAGATAGTCGATTATCTGCATAGTTCGTACTGTCGGTGGACAAGATTATTAAAGTAATGATTTCACATCATGATCTTGTCGAAGGAGTACTACGAATGCGTCAATCGCCAAAGCATAGTTCCTCACAATGCCTACCCTTGATGTCAAAGGGGAGTCTTTATGAAGCTCTTCAAATCGACCGATCTGCTTATGAACTAGCCTTTTCCATGACTGCGGAATATCCTAAGGGAAATCGACAAGGGAGCATTCCAAGAAGTTGAGTATACAAATATTAACTTGCAGAAATATAATCTAATCATTGGGACAACCTGCGAAATAGCGGGTTGTTTTTTTATTACTTGTTATAAAAAGAGTATATTCGGGTAATAACAAACAGATCAATATTTAAGCAATGTAGCGGTAATAGCAACTTAATACAAAAACATGTTTTATTGGGAGGGCTTGAAATGGCAAAGCATATACAGGCGTACTTTAAGACAGAAAATCAAGCAGAGAGTTCGAAAACAACATTGTTTACTTACAAGACTGAACAGCTAGAAGTGAGCAAATTAGAGAATGCCATTGGTAAAAGTAATAATGTGCTATTCCCCTTAGTTGCAACTGGCAATATGAACGGAGATTCCGTGGGTATGGTTGGCACGCCTGGAGCTGTTACATCGGGAAATGTAATACCTGTAATTGAAAGAAACGATGTTACAGATACAAAGTCGGACTTAGCAGAAGATGAAAACCCTGATAGGCAGGGATCGTTACTTGATGCGGGGGATGTATCAACGAATGATTACAATGACTTGAGGTATGTACTCGTCGCTAAGGTCGAGGATCTTGATTATAATGAGATTGTGCAAAAATTGCGTCAAAATGGAGCATATGTAGAAAAGCTTGATTAAGCACTAAAAGTAAACGCTTTCTATTCTGTAATATAATCGTAATATTAGCTTCATGTTCTCTTAACATTGACTGTCTATAATAGACCTATGACCCCCTTTTTTAATATAACTTTGGACCTGCAATGTTGATTGCAGGTTTTTTTCTGTCATAATATGATGTCATGTCTTGACTTTAGTGCGCTAGTTCATTACAATCTAACAATAGTTTATATTTGATTCAATGACGGGAATAAGTACTCCGTGCCCCACAAGATCAGAGAAGAGTCCCTTTGGCTGTAAGGATTCTCTTGATGACCGGAAGAATGACCTCCTCGAGAACAGTCGGCGAAACAAGCGAAATGTCTATCCAGACATTCGTAGTAGCTGAACTGCGCTGAACGGGCGTTAATCGTGTAAAGCAGATACCCTAGCATGGTTGTGCAAAATGTGGTTAGGGGAGTTATCTGGAATGTGGGTGGTACCACGGGTGATTTTATTAATAACAATCTCTCGTCCCTGGGTCTTTTTGAACAGGGCGAGGGATTTTTTTGTTATCTTAGAATGTATGATTTTGTAAACGGGGGTAAGTTAAATGGCCTTTCAAAAACCGACAGGAACGCAAGATTTGTTGCCTGGTAGTGTAGAAAAATGGCAGTTTATCGAAGAAAAGGCGCGGGATTTATGTCGACGTTTTAATTATCGGGAAATCCGTACGCCACTGTTTGAGCAGACCGAACTTTATGTACGTGGTGTCGGTGATACAACGGATATTGTCGAAAAAGAAATGTACACTTTTAATGACAAAGGCAATCGTAGTATGACGCTTCGTCCGGAAGGAACAGCAGGTGTGGTACGCGCCTACGTGGAGAATAAGATCTACGGAGAACCTGATGTTAGTAAGTTATATTATATTGGACCGATGTTCCGCTATGAGCGTCCACAAGCAGGACGTTACCGTCAGTTCCATCAGTTCGGTATTGAAGCTTTTGGAGCGACAGACCCAGCTATTGATGCAGAGGTAATATCGCTTGGGTATCAATTTTGCCGAGAGTTGGGACTACAAGGGGTGAAGGTGGAAGTGAACTCTGTTGGTAATCCTGAAATCCGGGAAGCATTCCGCGAGAAATTACTGACATTCTTAAATCCGATGAGAGAGAGCCTGTGCAAAGATTGTCAATCACGGATAGATCGCAATCCGATGCGGGTACTTGATTGTAAAATAGATCAGGATAAGTTTGATGATGCACCTTCTATTCTAGATAGTCTCGATGAGGAATGTGCTAGCCACTTTGATAAAGTGAAACAGCATTTGGATACTATGGGAGTCGATTACGACGTCAACCCACGACTGGTTCGTGGATTGGACTATTACACACACACGGCCTTTGAGTTTAAGGCAGCGGGCATTGGTGCTATTGATACCATTGGAGGCGGAGGACGCTATAACGGTCTTGTGAGTGGCATTGGTGGACCTGACCAGCCGGGTATTGGTATAGGTATTGGTCTAGAACGTATCCTTCTCATTCTTGAGAACCAACAGATTGAGCTAAATGCTGTGAAACCGCTGGATGTATATTTGGTTGCTTTAGGTGAAGCAGCCGAAAACGAGATTACGAAACATGTTTTCAAATTACGTCAGCTTGGGATTTCAGCAGAACGTGATTACTTAGGGCGTAAGATGAAAGCACAGATGAAATCGGCAGATCGCCTCAATGCTCGTTACACAGCTATTTTAGGTGACAATGAGTTAGAACGTGGAGAAATTGCGCTGAAATCAATGGAAACTGGTGAGCAACGAACTGTGAAATTGGACGAGCTATCTCAACATCTTATTTAACAAGTCTATATGGCTAAATATATTAAAAGGGGATTGATGAACAAATGTTAAGAACCCATCAATGCGGAAATTTAACGACAGCAAATATTGGTGACACGGTTACACTGAACGGTTGGGTGCAAACTCGTCGTGATTTAGGAGGCGTATTGTTCATCGATCTACGTGATCGGAGTGGAATTGTACAGACTGTATTTAACCCTTCTTACTCTGGCGATGCGTTAGCAATTGCGGATAAAGTTCGCAGTGAATATGTATTAACGGTTACAGGTAGCGTTGTACAACGTGATGCAGAGACCGTTAATGCTAATTTGCCAACAGGACAAATTGAAGTACGCATTACAGAAATTGAAGTCCTAAATGCTGCAAAAACTCCTCCATTCTTCATTGAAGATGGTGTTGAGGTCGATGAGTCATTACGTTTGAAATATCGTTATTTAGATTTGCGTAGACCCGAAATGCAAAAAACGTTAATATTGCGTTCTAAAGCAGCTAAAATATTCCGCGATTTTCTGGATGAGGAAGGCTTCATTGATGTTGAAACTCCAATATTAACGAAGAGTTCACCAGAAGGTGCTCGTGATTACTTAGTACCTAGTCGTGTGCATGCAGGAGAATTCTTTGCTTTGCCACAATCACCACAAATTTATAAGCAATTACTAATGGTAGGTGGATTAGAGCGTTATTATCAAATTGCACGTTGTTTCCGTGATGAAGATCTTCGTTCTGACCGTCAACCTGAATTCACGCAAGTCGATATTGAGACTTCTTTTATAGATCGCGATACTTTATTAGCCATGATGGAACAACTTATGGTGCGTCTGTTCAAAGAAACAATTGGTGTAGAACTATCCACGCCATTCCAACGGATTAGCCATGCTGATGCTATGAATAAGTACGGATCTGATAAGCCTGATCTTCGTTTCGGTATGGAACTTATTGAGATGAATGATCTTGTAGGAAGTAGTGGGGTAAAAGTATTCGCTTCTGTTATCGAAAAAGGCGGAGAAGTGAAGTGTCTAAATGCCAAGGGCTGTGGGACGTGGAGCCGGAAAGAAATTGATGAGTTAGGTCCGTATGCGGCTCGTTATGGAGCGAAAGGACTAGCATGGATCCAAGTGAAGGAAGGCGAACTCAAGGGTCCAATCGTGAAATTCTTTACCGAAGAAGAAATTGAAGCAGTCAAGGAACGTACAGGTGCTGAGGAAGGTGACCTGTTACTCTTCTCGGCAGATACGAAGAAAGTGGTGGCTGACGTATTGGGTGCATTGCGTCTGAAAATTGGTCGTCAACTAGGACTAATTAACGATAAAGAATTTAAATTTGTATGGGTGTTAGACTTCCCATTACTTAGCTACGATGAAGACCAAAAACGCTATATAGCAGAACACCACCCCTTCACACGTCCGAAAGATGAAGATGTAGCGCTATTCGATACAGATCCATTACAAATGCGGGCTGAAGCTTATGATATCGTACTGAATGGCTATGAAGTTGGTGGGGGTTCGATGCGGATCTACCAACGTGAAATTCAAGAGAAAATGTTTGCTGCGTTAGGCTTGTCACCAGAAGATGCATATGACAAGTTTGGGTACCTACTAGATGCTTTTGAATATGGTACTCCACCTCATGGCGGTATTGCCTTTGGATTCGATCGTCTAATTATGTTATTGACGGGCCGTACGAACTTACGTGAAACGATTGCCTTCCCGAAAACGGCAAATGCTACGGATCTGTTGATGGACGCTCCATCTGAGGTTGAGAATGTGCAATTAGAACAACTTCATATTAAGTTGGCCAAAAAACCGGGTGAAGACAAGAAATAATAAAGGAGACCTTCTTACGATGGTACATCAATTCTCACGAACGGAACTTGCAATTGGGCCTGAAGGGCTTGATATCATGAAGAATAGTACGGTGGCTGTGCTAGGGATTGGCGGTGTGGGTTCCATTGCGGTGGAAGCCTTAGCTCGTACCGGTGTGGGCCGTATCATTCTAATTGATAAAGATGTAGTAGACATTACAAATATCAATCGCCAGATTCATGCCTTGTTAACGACGGTAGGTCAGAAGAAGGCCGATCTGATGGTTGATAGAGTCAAGTTGATTAATCCGGAATGTGAAGCAATTGCACTCAATATGTTCTACACAGATGAGACCTATGAAGAATTGTTTAAATATGATTTGGATTATGTTCTCGATGCTTCAGATACGGTTGTTTACAAAATTCATATTATCAAAGAATGTCTGAAGCGGAACATTCCTATCATTTCAAGTATGGGTGCAGCGAATAAAATGGATCCAACCAAGTTCCAGGTGGCGGACATATCCAAAACAGAGATGGACCCACTGGCTAGAGTTATTCGTACTAAGCTGCGCAAGGATGGTATTAAGAAGGGCGTAAAGGTTGTATTCTCGACAGAAAAACCGATCAAGCCGCGTGCGGATGTGACGCAGCAGATCGTTCCCGAGAATGCGCCTGAGATCCGTAAGGCTCAGCAGCCGCCTGCTAGTAATGCCTTTGTGCCACCGGTGGTAGGTTTAATTATGTCTAGTGTAGCTGTGCGTGACTTATTGGCTAAGCAGGGAATACAGACATAAATAAAACAGGAATTTGGATTAAGAAGATCCAGGTAGTATGAAGATTGAATCTTCTACAAATTCTATAGAATAGTAAGTATTTATATTAAAAGCATTGTACCGGTATCCAATGGGTGTCCGGTACAGTATGCTTTTTTTTGCGCGGTTTAAAATAGGATATAGAAATATTACACGATGGGAGTTCTATACTTGAAATTAGGGTTTTGGAATAGATGTTTGGGGGTTCGACCAGAAGATCAATGGAAGACAGAATGCTTTGCTGGGATTATTTCATATTTCTCAGTGGTATACATTGTGATGGTTAACGCCACTATACTTCATGATGCAGGCATGCCATTAAATGCAGCTATGGTAGCAACGTTACTTACCTCTATCGTAGGCTGTTTGTTGATGGCTTTTGGTGGTAAATCACCGATTATAGTCGTACCAGGTATGGGGATTAACGCCTTTTTCACATACACGCTCGTTCATTCTATGAAGCTAAGTTGGCAAGAAGCATTAGCAGTGGTCACAGTGACAGGGATCATATTTGCGATTGTCGCATTTACTTCACTGTATCGAACGATTAGTCAAGCTATTCCTTTGAATCTACAGCATGGGATTACAGTAGGAATTGGTTTATTTCTAACCTTTATCGGGCTTCAAAAAAGTGGAATCGTGATTGCACATCAGACTACATTTGTAGCGATTGGACATTTCAATGATCCATCTGTGATTGTGGCTTGCGTAACTCTGCTTTTGGCTCTGGTACTTTTTGTACGTGAGGTAAAGGGAGGATTACTAATCAGTATTCTTGTAGGGACCGGTTTGGCATTCCTACTGGGTGCAGTAGATACTTCGAAGAAGGTAGAGACGGGGCAGACTTTTCAGCAATATGGAGAAGTATTTGCTCAGCTATCGTGGGCCAACATGGGGCAATTAGTATTCTGGATAGCGATATTTCTCTTATTGCTGATTGTGGTATTCGAGAATATTGGTTTGGTTGCTTCTCAGGTTGCTATGATTGACCGACCGGAGAATTTCAAAGGAAGCTTAAGAGCGTTGGCAGTGACCAATATATTTGCAGGTATATTTGGGAGCAGTCCAGTCGTGGCTGCAGCAGAGTCGACAGCTGGAATCGCCGCTGGGGGCCGTACAGGGTTAACACCTTTGGTCACGGCAGTCTTGTTTGGGGGGACCTTCTTTATCATTCCGATCCTAACCTTAATTCCTGATAGTGCTATTGCACCAATCTTAATTATAATTGGGGGATTAATGGTACAAAATGTGCGTGAAATGAACTTTACGGATCTTACGGAAGCTTTTCCTGCTTTCTTAATTATGGTGATGATTCCCTTCACCTATAGTATTGTCGATGGTATGGCGTTTGGTTTCATTGCTTATCCAGTGGTAAAGCTGGCTCAAAAGCGAGGTAGTGAGGTTTCACCTGTATTGTATGGTATTTCACTATTGTTTGTAGCTAATTTTGTATTAAATGCTCTGATGTGAAATTTAGCCGAACCATTTGATTTTAATGTTAAGGGCTATTCCTTACAGATAAGGGCTATAGTGTCACCGCTGGCATTGTGATATACTTGGTATCCTTTTTATGTCTATTCTAAAGAGGGCGAGCAGACGGGGGTTCAGAGTAACATTCATTTTTCAAACACTGATTTTGATGTTGAGCCATTGTCTTACACAATAACTTTTAGGAGGTAACTGAAATTGGAAGAAAATTTTCAAAGTGCCTATCAAGAGGAAGAGAACAGGTTGAACGAAACCGTCTCAGAAATTGATAACCAGCTTCAAAAATTACGCGGAATAGATGTCTATACGGGTCATGATTTTACAGAGCAGATTTTGGAGGCAGGGCGTGAAGAGAAGCGCCAAAATTTAAATAAAAGCCTGCAAGAGCCTTACTTTGGTCGTTTAGATTTTCAAAGTACCAAGGATCAGGATCGTAAGCCGCTATATATTGGCAAAATAGGTGTGGATCGTGAAGTGATCACAAATCAGCCACTTGTCATCGATTGGCGTGCTCCAGTAGCCAGTCTATTCTACTCGTTTACGGGTGGAGATGAAGCAGCAACCTATGATGCCCCTGAAGGGCTAATTGAAGGTCTTGTGTACCTGAAACGTAACGTTGTTATACGTAAACAGATTTTAGAGCGAGTTGCGGATACGTTTAATCGTGAGAGCGAGCAGCCTGCTGTATCTGATGAGTTTCTAGTGTATCGGCTGGGTGAGAATAAGGATAACCGTTTACGTGATATCGTCTCTACGATTCAGGCTGAACAGGACAAAATTATTCGTGCAGCGAAGAATACAGCGCTCATTATCCAAGGTGTTGCAGGAAGTGGAAAAACAACTGTAGCCCTACATAGACTAGCCTTCTTGCTGTATCAATATAAAGATCAGGTATCTGCTGAAAAGATGATTATTTTTGCGCCTAACCATATGTTTTTGGATTATATTTCGGACGTGCTTCCTGAACTGGGCGTTGGAGATATTCAACAAAGTACATTCGCTGATTGGGCTATGGATGTACTTGAACTAGATTTGCCGCTAGTAGACCAATCTGAGACGTTGGATTATTGGTTTGAGAGGTCTGGAGGAACACGGGAAATCAATGATGAGGTATCGGGGCGATTCAAGGGTTCCTTAGTATTACAAGAGATGATTAAAGGCTGGATAACTGCCTTAGAATCTTCATCTGTCCCAGATATGGACTTTATTCCATGGGAAGGTTCTGTGTTGCCACAGACTCAGATCCTGTATTGGTATAACGAAGAATACAAGCCCTATCCACTTGCCAAAAGAAAAGAGCGTGTGATGGCGAGAATACATCGTTGGGTAGAAATGGAGCTTAAAAAGTCACCTTCTGAGGCCGTGTTTAAGGACCGCAAGAAAAAAGCGGCTCAACGAGAAAAAAGTTACGCAACAAAATGGCCGAAATACGAGCCTTTGACTTTATATAAACAAATGTTTCGAGCGATGAAGATGCCTACAGGTTCACCAGAGGACTTGCTACAAGGCATTCCTGTCCATGTGCTGAAATCAACGCAAAAGGATCTCAAACAAAACTTGATCCGTGAAGAAGACCTGCCGGCTCTTCTGTACATCCACTGCTTATTGAATGAAATGAAGAGTGAACAACGATTCGACCATATTGTCATTGATGAGGCGCAGGACTTTTCACCCTTTCAGGTAGCCGTATTAGATCTATTTGTTCGAGGTCATTCCTTTACGATTCTTGGTGATTTATCTCAGGGGATTCACGCTTATCGAGGGGTTCAGCATTGGGATGAGATGAGTTCATTGTTTGAACCCGAGCATACTGCTTATTTCGCTTTAACTCGAAGCTACCGATCTACTATGGAAATTATCGAATTTGCGAATGGTATTCTGGAGAAGGGTGTAGGCAGTGACTTGATGGCTGTACCTGTGTTTCGTAGTGGAGATGCAGTGAGGTTGATCCAATATGGTAAGGACGATCGTTTGGATAATCTGCGTGATGCATTGTCAAGACTCTCCTCAAAGGAATATCGGACCGTGGCGATTCTGACAAGGACGCTCCGAGAAGCCAAGACGTTATATGAGCAGATGATAGGCGAAGTAGAGGATCTTCATTTGATTGATGGGGGAAAGCAGGCTTATGAAGGTGGGCTATCTATTCTTCCAGTTTATCTGTCCAAAGGGCTTGAATTTGATGCTGTCATCGTAGCGGATGCTGATCTTGAACATTATGGACCTCAGGCTTGGGATGCTAAGCTCATGTACGTAGGCTGTACCCGTGCTCTGCATGAGTTGTGGGTTCTCCATGGTGAAGATGTTCCAGATTATTTAGGAAATTCGCAGCCTGAAATTATGGTCTACGGTTGGCCTGAAATATAAGAAGTTACTAGGTAAAGAACACTTATAGTTATTCTTTCACTTGAGCATGAACCTTGTTGTATGCGTTAATAAGGATGTCGGAACCGACTAAACGCTCTGAAAGGAGGCTGATTGATTTGATCACAGTATACGAGGTGGTTTCCGCGTAACGCGGAAACCTCGCAAGAGGGAGACCGTACATGGTCTCCCTTATTTATTTGCGGGGAAGTTAGGGTTTGCTGGACGATCCTAAATTTGTAGGTGGATCCCGTGACATGAGAAGCAGTTTTAATTATAATGAAGTTAAATATTTCATAAAATTTACAATTAGAAGGGAGGCGAAATCAATGGTACAAAGTTATGTTATTGGATCAGTAGACGGAAAATGGTTCAAGGAGGACGTTGATTATCGCAAATTACAAGAATGGCAAGGATGTGCTTCCACCTCAGTTGTTGAAGGAGCTTCAACATTATATTGAAGGTGAATTAATATACATTCCCAAGAAAAGCAATCAACGTGTGGGTTGGGGTGAACTCAGCGGTACACGGCAAATGATTACGAGTAGAAATGAAGAAATATTTGAATTATATTCATCGGGTCATTCCGTGGATCATTTAATGCAATCTTATCACTTGTCGGAGGATAGCATCCGTAAAGTAATCTTTAAGATGCGCGCGGAACATGGAAAAGAAACGATACAAAGTTAAGAACATAACGTTGACTAAAGCAAGGAAATCGATGTCCGAATGGATCTCGATATCCTTGCTTTATTTGGAGTGTGATATGATAGAGAAGGTTGAAATTAGCACAAGGAAGTGAGAAATGCATGGATTTATTTTCTTTTCAGCAGGAATCGGACTTGGGGTCGCGTCTACTAGCAGACAGAATAAGACCGGTGAAACTGGATGAATATATCGGACAAGAACATATCATTGGTCCAGGTAAGCTTCTTAGACGAGCCATTGAAGGGGATCAAATCTCATCAATTCTACTCTATGGTCCACCCGGATCAGGTAAAACAACATTAGCTCACATTATTTCGTTTCATACGAAGGCTGAGTTTGTAAGATTGAATGCGGTTGAAGCTTCCGTAAAGGATGTACGTGAGGTTATTGAACGTGCGCAGAGTAACAAATCGTTGTATGGCACGAAAACCATTTTATTCCTAGATGAGGTCCATCGTTTCAATAGCTCTAGACAGGACGCGCTGCTACCAGCCGTGGAGAAGGGGACCATTATTTTTATTGGGGCTACGACAGAGAATCCCTTTCATTACGTAAACGGTGCTTTGATGAGTCGCTCAACGTTGTTTCAGCTGAATGCACTGACGAAGGATGATTCCTTAATAGCTATGAAGCGGGCGCTTGTGGATACTGAGAAGGGTCTTGGCTTCATGAAGCTACAGGCAGATGATGAGGCGTTAGATCATATTGCCACGATGGCCAATGGCGATATTCGTCGTGCACTGAATGCATTAGAACTAGCAGCGATGACAACACCGCCAGAGAATGACGGTACCGTTCACATCACGCTGGAGGTAGCCGAGGAGTCGATTAGACGACCTCTTGTCAGAGCAGATGAATCTACCCAGTATGATGTATTATCTGCTTTTCACAAAAGTATTCGTGGCTCCAGTGATGCTGCGTTGTTCTGGTTCCTATATGCTGTAGAGAAGCTAGGTATGGACCCTATGGTGTTTCTACGGCGTCTGATTGCAGCGAGTAGCGAAGATATCGGACTGGCTAACCCACAAGCTATGGTACAGGCTGTGAGCGCCTTAGAGGCATATCGTAACAATGGATGGCCTGAAGCGAAGCTTAACATTTCACAAGCGATATTGTTTGCTGTAGAAAGCCCTAAATCCAATGCGGTGTACACTGCTATTTCACGTGCGATGTCGGCGATCGAGGAGGTTAGGTCAGCCGAGGTTCCTCTGCATCTGCGAGATACGCACTACAAAGGGGCCGTAAAGCTGGGGCATGAAGGATATAAATATCCACATGACTTTCCCAATCATTATGTGAAACAGAATTACCTACCTAAAGAAATATCACGACGTGTGTTCTATCAAGCTACAGAGCAGGGTAATGAGTCTAAAATTAAATTGAATCAGCAGCGACGATTAGAAACGTGAAAAGTGAATAAAGTAACGAACCTTTGTTGCTTCAATTCGCGGAGTTGAAGGGCGCATGATATGTGTCCTTTTTTCTTTATTTCATATAGCAGTCATCAAAAGGGACCTGACGGTAAAATATCGTCAGGTCCCTTTTTAAAATGAAATATGTTGGTTAAGCTAGTTGTCTAAACCGCTGTATACGCCACTTTTTCAACTTGATCTATTGTCCCGCCTCCAAGGCATTCTTCCCCTTGAAAGAAAACAACGGCTTGTCCAGGTGTAATCGCTTTTTGTTCTTTCGCAAAGGATACATGGACACTGCCATCTTCGAGCCAGTTCAAGGTTACCTCTTGATCAGGCTGGCGATAGCGGAACTTAGCTGTGCACTTGAAAGGTTCTGTAGGGATAGATGTTGAGCCTGCAATCCAATTGACGCCAGTAGCAACAAGTCCCGTAGAATATAGGCTAGGGTGTTGGTCTCCTTGGACAACATAGAGGATGTTACTCTCAAGGTCTTTATCAGCTACAAACCAAGGCTCACCCGAGCCGGATCCCCCAATGCCAAGCCCTTGGCGTTGACCTAGGGTGTAGTACATTAACCCATCATGATTCCCTTTGACCTCACCTGTTGCAATGTCGACCATTTTTCCGGATTTTGCAGGTAAATACTGACTAAGAAATTGTTTGAAATTTCGTTCACCAATAAAACATACGCCGGTACTATCTTTTTTCTTAGCTGTAGAGAGACCCGCAGCCTCGGCAATGCGCCGTACTTCAGGTTTAGGAAGATGCCCAATTGGAAACATTGCTTTAGAGAACTGTTGTTGATTTAATGCATTCAAGAAGTAGGTTTGGTCCTTGTTGTTGTCTATTCCACGGAGTAGCTTGAAGATGCCATCTTCCTCAATTACTCGGGCATAATGACCTGTCGCCACATAATCAGCACCTAAATCAAGTGCTTTATTCAGAAACTCACCAAATTTAATTTCTCGGTTACACATCACATCAGGATTGGGTGTTCGTCCAGCTTTATATTCATCTAAGAAATAGGTAAATACTTTTTCAAAGTATTCCTTTTCGAAATTGACAGTATAGTAGGGAATATCGATCTGCTCACATACACGGCGAACGTCTTCTGCATCGTCCTCTGCCGTACAGTTTCCTAATTCGTCGGTGTCGTCCCAGTTTTTCATGAAAATGCCGATAACATCATAACCCTGCTCCTTTAGAAGTAGTGCGGTTACGGATGAATCAACACCACCGGACATGCCGACGACGACACGTATATTTTGATTTTCTTTAGACATCGTCATCACCATTCTTATCGTTGTATTGTATTCATAATGTATTTTATCATATCTTAACGAAGATCACATACGCCTAATTTGTCCACTCAGGACGAACATTCAATCATTTTGTGTAGTTTCTTTTCCCTATTTGAACTGAATATGATACCATACTAATAGTAATGATCGGAATAGAGTGGAATACTGGATTTAGATCTAGAAGTTACCTCTTTTTATCCGATAATCTACTACCCAATGAACAAACATAAATCATACATGGATTTCATGAAAATAGAAAGAGGTGTCATCGATGAAAATATCAACAAAAGGTCGTTATGGCTTGACCATCATGATGGAGCTAGCTGCTAAATTTGGTGAAGGACCTACCTCACTGAAAAGTATCGCTGAGAAGAACCAACTTTCCGAGCACTATCTTGAACAATTAATAGCTCCACTTAGAAATGCAGGTTTAGTGAAAAGTATCCGTGGAGCTTATGGTGGCTACATACTATCCCGTGAGCCGGTTTCTATTACTGCGGGTGATGTTATCCGAGTGCTTGAAGGACCTATATCTCCAGTGGATTTCACCGTTGAGGATGATCCAGCGAAACGGGATCTATGGCTCAGAATACGGGATGGTGTTGCCAATGCGCTTGATTCAACTACGCTGGCAGATTTGATATCTTTTGAAGAGAAAAAGCAAGAAAACAACTACATGTTCTACATTTAATAGGTGGTGAGTTAATGATGAATTCAATTTATTTGGATCATGCGGCTTCCACCCCCATTCATCCTCAAGTGGCACAGGTCATGATGAAGATCATGACTGAACAATTTGGGAATGCTTCTAGTATTCACTCTTTCGGTAGAGCCGCTAAACGTACGATGAGCGGAGCACGTGATCGTGTCTCTGCTCTATTAGGTTGTGGTCCCGATGAAGTGGTGTTCACAGGAGGGGGTACGGAGAGCGATAATTTAGCGTTGTTTGGCATTTCTTCTGCCTTGCAGCACAAAGGTAAACATATTATTACGTCTGCAACAGAGCATCATGCTATTCTACACGCATGTGCTGAACTGGAGAGACAAGGATACGAAGTGACATATCTACCTGTGGATCATACAGGACGGATTCAAATAGAGGACGTTGAGAAAGCCATTACGGATGAGACGATCTTAATTAGTATTATGTATGGTAATAACGAGTCAGGCACAATTCAGCCTATTGAAGAAATTGGGAAGCTTGCGCAAAGCCGCGGCGTCCTTTTTCACGTGGATGCAGTGCAAGCGCTTGGGAGTGTGCCTATCTCTTGCAAGGATCTACCTGTAGATCTAATGAGTTTCTCATCGCATAAAATTAACGGTCCGCAAGGTGTAGGGGCGTTATATATTCGTCGCGGCCTCAAGATGAATCCACGTTTATACGGGGGACTTCAAGAAAAGAAACGTCGTGCAGGCACAGAGAATCTGGCGGGTATTGCTGGTTTCTCTAAAGCAATGGAGATTGTTACGGAAAACTTACAAGATAGACAATTATACTATTCATCGCTTCGTCGTACATTACTTCAAGGATTGGAACGAGAAGTGGGTAGTTCATCCTTTGTGGTAAATGGACATCCTTCCGCCTATCTACCTCAAATTATTAATATAAGCTTCCCAGAAATGGCTACGGAGACATTATTAATGAATTTAGACATAGCCGGAATTGCTGTGGCAAGTGGTTCGGCATGCACCTCGGGTTCTCTAGAATTATCTCATGTGTTAAAGGCAATGAAACTTCCTGATTATCTTTTGCGTTCAGCGATTCGATTTAGCTTCGGTCTGGGTAATACTGTTGAAGAAATGGAAATAACAGCTCAAAAACTTGGAACCATTCTACGAGGTTTACGTAATAAATGACAGGGAATTCTCTCATTATGGACAAGGAGGGTATAGATATCTATTTCGTCGGGAAATTATAGAAGGTAACCATGAGCATCGTATGCGATGGAACTATAGTTTTCTACTAGAAGGCGATAAGGAGGTATTCTGTTATTAAGCTGCAAGAAATGATTGGGCTTTCTGTATTTGACGTAGAAGCTGGTAAAGAAATCGGTAAGGTTTATGACTTCATGCTTAGTCCTGATTGGAAGATTCAAGGACTTGAACTTGAAGGTAAAGGATTGTTCTCTCGTTCAGCTAAGGTCGTCGATTGGGGAGATATAATTGCATACGGTGAGGATGCCGTGATGGTTCATAATCAACAGGCTGTTCACAAGCTGAAAGCCGACAACATACAGTTTACCTATTCACTTGGAAAGAACAAACTGAAAGATTTACCTGTTCTAACGAAGGAAGGTGTTAGGCTTGGGGTGATCTCTGATGTTTACTTTGACCAAGAAATGGGCAATACAATACTAAGTCTAGAAATAAGTGATGGATTTGTCACAGACCTGATGGAAGGCCGTAAGTGGCTGCCTTGTACATCTGATATGGCTATTGGAGAGAATGCAGTGATGGTTCCCTCAATGAGCGAGGAGCGGTTACTAAATGCCACTCATTCTGTTAACGGATAGGTGATAAGAATATGAGATGTCCTAATTGCAATTCCAAAGATATTGGAAAGATCGGATCTCACCAGTTTTATTGTTGGGGTTGCTTTATTGAACTTACAGTTAACGGAGAGAAAATGTCGGTGTATCAAGTTGAGGAAGATGGAACATTGAGTTCACTGGATGATTTATTTTTTGGTGAAGAAATGGCACTCGACTTTCCTCAGACACAAGTCTCTTCATAATTGTTAAAGTTTATTTTTCAACAACGGCTTCAAGTACCAGGTTTACATATAAAAAGCATCCTGTATTTGTTGGCTGAGATGGCCAAGTCATACAAGGTGTTTTTTGTTTTTCGAGGTGACTCCATCTTGAGGTGAAATCTCATTATATTTTAGGTTATTCTTCAAGTTGTGGACATATACTACTAATAAGAAGCTAGTCCGCAAAGGAGGAATAATCGCTTGGAATCGCTCCCTCAGAATAAATGGTTTCGCCTTATGATATGGGTGTTAATTGGACTGATCATTGTTTATTTTACATGGTTATTACGACCTTTGTTTATACATGTTTATGAATTCCTAAAGGTTATTCTTGCCCCTTTTCTAGTGGCTATGATTATTTCTTATGTTTTGAATCCCGTAGTATGTATGCTTCAGAATCGAAAAGTTCCCCGTAGTATGGCTGTCTTGCTCATCTATGCTGTTTTTATCACATGTCTGGCTGTGATTGTGATTAATATGATTCCAATGTTTATCGAGCAACTTGAAGAATTGAATGAGCATTTACCAGAGATGACCATGCATGCGCAAAGTTTCGTAACGAATCTGGATAATAATCTGCTTCCATCGGGTGTGAGAACGGGAGTCACGAATTGGTTTTTTCAATTAGAAGATAAACTGGCCTTAGGAATTTCAAATTTCATGAATCACATTGGGAGCACCCTTAACATCGTACTTAATATCTTTATCGTTCCTTTTCTTATTTTTTATATCCTGAAGGATTTCGATCTGTTGGAACGTACGGTTGTTGCATATTTGCCTCGTGCGCGGCGTAAATCGATTGTAGTTTTACTAAAAGAAATTGATGATGCGCTCGGTAATTATGTTCGTGGTCAATTTTTGGTATGTCTCATTATTGGTGTTTTTGCTTATATCGGATATATGATCATAGGCATGCCATATGCTTTGTTGTTAGCTAGTGTTGTAGCTATATTCAATGTTGTACCATATTTAGGACCCTTTCTGGGTGCTGCTCCTGCCGTAATTATGGCATCTACCGTTTCTCTAAAAATGGTGTTATTGGTTGCCGTGGTGAATACCGTGTGTCAAATTTTAGAGAGTAATGTGATTTCTCCGCAAGTGGTGGGACGAAAGTTGCATCTACATCCTGTGCTTATCATCTTTTCACTTCTAGTTGGAGGCGAGATAGCGGGAATCGTAGGGTTGATCTTAGCTGTTCCCTTTTTAGCTATTATTAAGGTCATTATAGCTCATTTTTTTGCTTATTATGTCAAAAGGAAGACCATATAAGACCTAGATTGACAGAAGCATAGGACCTCTATATACTTGTACTGATAATGTGTAAACAATGGATAAATCGAAGATGAAATGAAGTACGACGGTGTTCCTTACCCAGAGAACAAGCTCCTACATAACCGTAGTTATGAAGGCTGAGAGAGCTTGAAAGTGTTGCCGACGGAAAGCTAATTTCGGAGTGTGAATGAACTTCACCGGGTGGACCCCGTTAGCAGCCCTTACAAAGGCGATCGCTAGTAATGGTCTCTCAGCATATTGTATGCATGGAGAGAAGGCGATAACCAGGGTGGTACCGCGAGTTCCTCGTCCCTGAATATTCAGGGGCGTTTTTTGTGTTTACTGGCATGGATATGTCACACCTATATTGATGGAGGCGGTAGTTAATGAAAGCAAGTGAGATTCGTTCTAAATGGTTGGAATTTTTTGCGGAAAAAGGACATAAAATCGAGCCAAGCGCATCGCTCGTACCTCATAATGATCCTTCACTTCTATGGATTAATGCTGGGATGGCGCCACTTAAGTCTTATTTTGATGGACGCGTAAAGCCTGATAATCCACGTCTTGCTAATTCGCAAAAGTGCATTCGGACGAATGATATTGAGAATGTCGGAAAGACACGTAGACATCATACATTTTTTGAAATGCTAGGTAATTTCTCAATTGGAGATTATTTCAAGGAGGAAGTAATTACTTGGGCATGGGAGTTCCTAACGGACAAGAAGTGGATTGGGTTCGATCCAAACAAGTTGTATGTCACTGTATTTCCTGAAGATGAGGAAGCTTATAAATATTGGCATGAAAACATAGGGCTTCCTGAGGATCATATTGTGAAGTTGGAAGATAATTTCTGGGATATCGGTGAGGGACCTTGCGGTCCATGTACAGAAATTTTCTATGATCGTGGTGATGCTTATGGCAAATTGGATTCTTCTGATCCGGAAATGTATCCGGGCGGAGAGAATGAGCGTTTCTTAGAAGTATGGAACCTCGTGTTCTCTCAATTTAATCACAATAAAGATGGAAGTTATACACCACTCCCTAATAAAAATATTGATACGGGTGCAGGTCTGGAGAGATTGGCTTCTATTCTACAAAATGTGGATTCCAACTTTGACACCGATTTGTTCATGCCACTTATTGAACGTACTGCGAAGTTAGCAGGTGTGACTTATAAAGATAGCGTAGAGACAGACATTGCATTAAAGGTCATTGCTGACCATGTTCGTACGGTCTCTTTTGCTGTAGCTGATGGTGTTCTTCCTTCTAATGAAGGACGTGGATATGTTATTCGTCGCTTACTTCGTCGGGCTGTTCGTTACGGCAAGATGATGGGGCTCAGCCGTCCGTTTATGTATACATTGACTGAGACGGTTGGAGACATTATGGGTGTCTACTACCCAGAAGTCGTTGAGAAGCGTGAGTTTATTGCTAAGGTTATTTTCACAGAAGAAGAGCGGTTCCATGAGACTCTCTCTGATGGTTTAGCTATTCTAGAGGATATTAGTAGTCAAGCCCTTAAACAAGGAATTAAAGTGATTAATGGTAATGATGCTTTTAAATTATATGACACGTATGGATTCCCATTTGATCTGACTGAAGACTACGCTGCGGAACATGATTTAACAGTAGATCGTGAAGGGTTCGACATAGCGATGCAGGAACAACGCACACGTGCTCGTGCTGCACGGCATGAGGGAGATAGCATGAAGGTGCAAGGTGGCGTTCTTTCTGACTTTACGATTAAAAGTGAATTTGTTGGATATAATGATTGCGTAACCGAGGCTGAGATTATGGCGATTATTGTCAATGATCAGTTGGTTGATACTGCAAGCGAAGGTGTAACGTGTCAAGTCGTCCTTGATAAGACTCCATTCTATGCGGAAAGTGGCGGACAAATTAGTGATCAGGGCGTATTCCAAGGCGTTAGCGTTGTAGCTAAAGTGGAAGGTCTATTCAAGGCTCCACAAGGACAACATGTTCATCATGTACAAGTAGAGTCTGGTGAGCTAAAAGTTGGCGACAAAATTAAAGCGGAAGTAGATCGTAATAAACGTGCAGATATTGTGAAGAATCATACGGCTACGCATTTGTTGCATAAAGCGTTAAAAGAAGTACTGGGTGGTCATGTGAATCAAGCGGGATCACTTGTTGAAACACAGCGGTTACGTTTCGACTTCTCTCACTTTGGCAGTATTACAGCAGAAGAGCTGACAGACATAGAGCAACGCGTAAACAAACAAATATGGAATAGCCTAGATGTGAATATTGAATACAAACCTATTGATGAGGCTAAATCACTTGGTGCGATGGCTTTGTTCGGAGAGAAATATGGCGATATCGTGCGTGTCGTGCAAGTTGGAGATTATAGTCTAGAGCTATGTGGGGGTTGTCATGTAGATAATACTTCCCAGATTGGTATCTTTAAATTAGTGAGTGAAAGTGGCATAGGATCAGGAGTTCGTCGTATCGAAGCTGTGACTAGTCGTGCTGCTTATCAGTTCATGGAAGGGCAATTTGATGTGCTGAAACAATCAGCAGAATTGCTCAAATCTAACCTATTGGATGTTCCAAAGCGGATTGAGGCATTACATCAACAGGTTAAGGAAATGGGTAGAGATAATGAGTCTTTACAAAGTAAATTAAGCATCATTGAAGCTGGTAAGCTAAGTGATCAAGTTGTGTCCATTGGTGGTGTTGAATTATTGGCTGTTCGTGTTCAAGCGAATAGTGTAGACGCGCTTCGTTCACTGGCTGATGAATTGAAGGGGAAAGCTCCAAATGCTATACTTGTGCTCGGAGCTGCTATGGAGGATAAAGTGAATTTTATCGTAGCTGTGCCGCAAGAACTAGTGAAATCCGGCTTTCATGCGGGTAAATTAGTCAAAGAAATTGCTGCGGTATGTGGAGGCGGCGGAGGCGGTCGTCCAGATATGGCGCAAGCGGGTGGCAAAGACGCAAGCAAGCTTGATGAAGCTTTGACATTGGCACAAGAGCTTGTGGGAAGTAAATAAGCGAGCTAAAAGAAAAATTGTTGTTAATTATTCGGATTTATTTCACCTATAGATTTCCTTACACCGTGGTGATTATGGTATGATATGAAATAGATACACAGTTTTTTGAATCAATTGTTCAAAACATGGTTTCATGTTTTTGAGAAGCGAGGTGTCTTGAATGGATTCCATGGATAAGACAGTCAAATTTAATGTTACAGGTGATGAGTTAGAAGCATCCTCGAAAGAGATCCTTCTAACGGTATATGATGCGTTGGTAGAGAAGGAATATCATCCTATCAACCAAATTGTCGGGTATCTTTTATCTGGTGATCCTGCTTATATACCTCGCCATAACAATGCAAGAAGTCTAATTAGAAAAAAAGAACGTGATGAGTTGATTGAAGAACTAGTTAAGTTTTATTTAGCCAATCACCGTTAGGAGAACTTCATGAGAATCATGGGATTGGATTATGGGGATCGCAGAATCGGTGTAGCAGTCAGCGATGCATTTGGCTGGACTGCTCAAGGGCTTGAAGTCATTGAACGCCGTCGTGAAGGGGCTGAGTTTGACCGGATTGCGGAAATAGTTCGTGAGCGCGAGGTTTCTGAAATTGTGGTTGGTTTGCCCAAGAATATGGACGGTACCGTAGGTTTCCGGGGCCAAATATGCATTGATTTCGCAGATAAGCTGAAAGAATTATTGTCGCTTCCTATTCATTTACGTGATGAGAGGTTGACAACCGTGTCTGCAGAGAAAACACTGATTGAAGCTGATGTTAGCCGGAAGAAGCGCAAAAAAGTCGTGGATATGATGGCCGCAAGCTTGATTTTGCAAAACTATTTAGATTCTAAGAGTATAAGGTGAGGGTGATACCAATGGCTAATGATAATATGAGTTTAGAAGAAGAACCGGAAATTATTTATATTCCTGATGATGAAGGCAATGAAGAAGAGTTTGAAGTCATCATGAAATTTGAGGTGGATGGTTCTGACAGTTTGTATATGATGGTTGTACCGATGGACTCTGAAGATGAAGAAACCGATGAGGTCTATGCATTTAGATATGTTGAAGACGGTGACGATCTTCAGTTGTACATGATTGATAACGATGAGGAATGGGCGATTGTTGAGGAAACATTCAACACGCTTGTTGCTGAACTTGACGACGGAGAATAAGGGGTGTAACTATGAGTGATTTTTCTGTGCATCAAGCTGCATGGACCAATCGGCTAAAGGAAACATTTGGACCTACTGTAGAACTTGAGGACGAGGATGGAACAACTTCTGTTTTTGATCTAACGGCTGAGTTTGTGGTAGGGGATCAAAGTTATGCTGTATTGCAGAGTGTTGATGATAAGAGTGAAGAATATGACATTCTTAAAGTCGTAACTTCTGCTGAGGGTAATTTAGAGCTAGTTACGATTGATGATGACGAGGAATGGGAGAACATCGCTGAGTTATATGATGAGATGACTTTTCCTCAGGACGACATCTAGTATAATATATTCTAATATCAAATGCTGAGAGGGCGGATTAATCCGCTCTTTTTGGCTGTGAAGGGACTGGGTTTTCTTTGAGGACTAGAACCAGAATCATCGGATTTATGTTTTTGCTGCTAGTCTTAATCATCGCGGGTGCTGCATTCTATGTATGGAATGGCATGCAACCGACCACAGCATCCAATGAGCCTGTTACGTTCACGATAGAGCGTGGGATGGGTACGGCAGAGATTGCAGAACTATTACAAGATAAACAATTGATTAAGAATGAATTTGTTTTCAAGGGATATTTGAAATATACAAGTCAAGGAAGTCGCTTCCAAGCAGGGAAGTATTCCGCTACACCGGGAACGAAAATTGATGAACTGATTACGATGCTGAATGAAGGAAATGTTCTTAAAGATGAAATGCTTTCCTTTACAATACCCGAAGGATATACCGTGGAACAGATGGCAGATAAATTGAGTGAAGAGGGATTCGTAGATAAGCCAACATTTATGCAGATAGTCAATAACCCTTCGAGCATTAAGAGCGCATTAGTGGCGGATATACCTAAAGATGCTGGAATTAAGCATGCACTCGAAGGCTATCTTTTCCCTGAAACCTATGAGTTGAATAAAGGAAGCACCGAAGCTGATATTATAGATACGATGACGTCAATGTTGCAACAGAAGCTGGAGAGTATCGATAACTTGGAACAGAAGTTGAAAGATCGTGGACTTCGTTTGCATGAATTGCTAACGGTAGCCTCTTTAGTGGAACGTGAAGTTGTAGTAGAGCAGGAGCGATCCCTTGTGGCGGGGGTTATTTATAATCGTCTGGAGATTGGACAAAAACTTGAGATTGATGCGACAGTGCAATATTCGTTGGATGAGCCAAAGGAACGCCTGTTATTTAAAGATCTCAAGGTGGATAGTCCCTATAACACTTATCGGATAGAAGGTCTCCCACCAGGTCCTATAAGTAACCCTAGTCTTGCTTCAATAGAGGCTGCTTTGAGTCCCGAATCTACACCCTACTTATTCTATGTAACGAAGAAGGATGGATCACAGGGGCATTTATTTGCTAAGACCTATAAGGAACATTTACAAAATATTGAGAAAAGCAATAGTAAATCACAATAATAGAGGTGCAACATGATTAAAAAACCTGAGCTTTTAGTAACTGCAGGTTCTGTTAAAGAAGCCATTGTTATGATGGAAGCTGGAGCTGACGCCCTTTTAATCGGACAAGACAAGTTCGGTATGAGATTATCTGGAGATTTCTCTATGGAGGATATTCGTGAAACTGTTCAATTAGGACATGCACGTAACGTCAAAATCGTTGTTAGTCTTCAGAATATAATGACGAATGATTTATTGAGTCTTTTACCGGATTACGTTAAAGCTCTAGCTGAAGCGGGTGTAGATGCAGTCGAGTTTAATGATCCAGCTGTAATCCTTGCGGTCAAAAGCCATGCTCCTTCCGTGAAGCTTCACTGGAATGCTGAAATGACATCGACCAACTACGCTACGGCGAATTATTGGGGAAGAAAAGGTGCAACACGTGTCGTGCTGGCTAGAGAGCTCAGTATGGACGAGATTATCAGCATGAAGGATGGACTTCTGATTGAATCACAGGTGCAGGTACATGGGATGACCAATATTTATCATTCGAAGAGACATTTAGTAGAAAGTTATATGTCCCATCAGGGGCGGCCTGTAAGGGATGGTAACTTAAGTAAGGAAAGAGGCCTGTTTTTGATTGAGGCAGAGCGTGCAGATGAGAAATATCCAATCTATGAAGATGTCAACGGAACCCATATTATGAGTGCTGATGATATTTGTATATTAGAAGATCTACATGTACTTATTGAAGGTGGTGTAGACAGTCTTAAGGTGGAAGGACTGCTTAAACCTCTTATTTACAATGAAACGGTAGTTAAATCTTATCGCCACGCGATCGATACGTATGTATCGGACCCTTTAAATTACGTATATCAGGAACAATGGATGGACAACATTCGCAGTGTTCAGGATCCTAACCGTGAGTTGACATTCGGCTTCTTCTATAAAGAACAGGTATATTAATCACAAGCATAAATGAGGTGGACATGAAATGAAGGTCATGAATGAGAAACCCAAACATTTCGGTAAAAGATATCGTTTGGATAAACCGGAGCTATTAGCACCCGCTGGAAACTTGGAAAAATTGAAATTCGCAGTTCATTATGGTGCAGATGCTGTTTATATTGGTGGACAAAAATATGGTTTGCGTTCTAACGCAGATAATTTCAGCTTTGAGGAAATGCGTGAGGGTGTTGAATTTGCTAAAAAATACGGGGCTAAAGTATTTGTAGCTACGAATATTTACACTCATAATGAGGATTTAGAAGGTATTGAGGAGTATTTAAGAAATCTACACAAAGCAGGGATCGCGGCGATTATTGTTGCGGATCCCTCGATTATTGAAATCGCGCAACGGGCGGTTCCAGAAATAGAAGTTCATCTTAGTACACAACAATCAACAATTAATTGGCAGGCCGTGCAATTCTGGAAGGAAGAGGGACTCCCTCGTGTTGTATTAGGTCGCGAAGCTAGCTTACAAGAAATTGCTGAGATCAAACAGCATGTAGATATAGAGATCGAAGCTTTTATCCATGGAGCGATGTGTTCCTCCTTCTCTGGGCGGTGTGTACTGTCTAACCATTTCACGGATCGGGATTCTAATCGTGGAGGGTGTTGTCAATCTTGTCGTTGGAAATATGACTTATTTGAAGAATCTTCCTCAGAAGAGAACTGGGTTTCCGAAGAGGAATTGCATGAAGCTACGCCTCCTACGAAGGAAGGAGTAACACAGAATTCGTTATTTCAGCCAGAGGATAATGCCTTTTCAATGGGTTCTAAGGATTTATGTATGTTGGATAATATTCCTGATTTAATTGAGGTGGGGATCGACAGCTTCAAAATTGAGGGGCGTATGAAATCACTACATTATGTAGCGACGGTTGTGAATGTATATAGACAAGCGATTGATTCATATTTCGCTGACCCCGAAAATTATGTGCTTAAACCAGAATGGGTTGAAGAAATGAATAAGGCGGCAAACCGACCGCTTAATACAGGTTTCTTCTATGATACACCGGACCATGAAGATCATATTTATGAACCGGAGGCGAAGGGAAGCCCATATGATTTTGCTGGTTTGGTATTAGAATATGATGCTGAGAAGGGAACGGCAGTTATTCAGCAACGGAATCATTTCAAGAAGGGTCAAGAAATCGAATTTTTTGGACCGGGCGGAATCTTTTTTAAACAGATTGTTGAAACTATTTGGGATGACAAAGGTAATGAATTAGACGCAGCAAGGCATCCACTACAGAATATCGTGATGAAAGTGGATCAGCCGGTGCATTACTTTGACATGATGCGAAAGAAGAATTAAGTATATTTAGATATAGGTCGTTAATCCTAGATTAACGACTTTTTTTTGTCTGAAGCTCTTTTTTAGCTTATAGTAGGTAATTTGATGTAAAAAAATAAAGCGCATACAAAGGAATCATGAAAATAATGTCGAATATTATATGATGTATAGCGTAGCGTAATAACTTACATGATGCGTCATGCAAAAATTATGTGGTAGGTGATAATAATGGGGATCGGTTCGAAGAAGAATAAAAAGCAACAGGAGGTAGTAAAGGTGCAGGAGAAAGAGAAAGTAAAGAAAAAAGATAGGGGGGAAATAAAGAATACATATTCAAATATAGGTGAAACTCAGAAGAGTTCTAACATATTTGAACAGGTTAAGAAATTTAATCCTTCTAAGTCGGTAGGCGTTAAGTTGTTTTTGATTTTCTTTGTTGCCATTATAGGTTTTGTACTGTTAGTAGGAATTCTTTCTTACTCCAGTGCCAAGGGAATCATTGAGGATAATGCAGCAAATGCCAATAGACAGACTTTGATTCAGACAGCTGATAAATTAGATCTAGTATTTAAACAATTTGAAGAAAGCTCTTTACAACTATTTTTCGATACTGAGATGCAAGACTTAATGAATCAAATGTCAAGCAAGCAATCTGATTATGATTCTTTTGTGTTAAATGACAAAATCAGCAAAAAATTAGCGAATCATGCCAACGCCAATAATTCGCTTAACGGATTATTTATTGTATCCCCAGATGAGAAAACAAAACCCATCTATACAGGGAGTATTTCAACGGATTTGGAGAACGTTCGTAGTCAATTATGGTTTGGAGAGTTAAAAGAAAAGAATGGTACCTACTGGCTTCCTTCAGAGAAGGGTAAAGATGGATCAGCGTTTTTAAAACTAGCACGTTCATTTAAAAGCTTAACAGGCAGCACAGAAGCATTCGTGATCGTACTAGAGATTAAAGTGAGTGCTTTGGAGGATCAAATAAAAGGTATTGATCTGGGTGAGGGCAGTAGATTAGAGCTTAACTCCAAAGATGGAGATATTGTAGCGTCCAATAAAGATAACTTGGCAGCTACGAAGACAACATTTACATTTATGACTTCACAAGATAAACCTTCGGATAGCCTAATAACCACCGATGAGAATGGCGAAAAAGTGTTAGCCGTTTATAGTACGCTGGACAACACGGGGTGGCAGCTTATTGGTACAGTTCCTACTTCTGAATTGGTAAAGGATGCAAGATCTATCCTAACCCTTACAATTTGGTCTGCAATAGCAGTTGCTGTCATTGCTCTTCTAATTGGATTATGGCTAGTGCGTATGATTGCTCGTCCTTTAAGTGATTTGAAAGGGTTAATGATTGAAGGCTCGAAGGGAAATCTCAAGGTTCGTTCTGGACATGTGTCTAAAGATGAGATTGGCGAGCTTGCGGGCAGCTTCAATACGATGATGGAACAGATTACAGATCTCGTACATCAGACGAATAATACGGCTCTAGAGGTTCTTCGAACAGCTGGAGAGTTATCCGATGCATCTAAGAAAACGGCTATTTCAGCCAAGGAGATCGCTGTTGCTACTGAAGAAATAGCTAATGGTGCAAGTAGCTTAGCTACTGAAGCAGAACGAGGTAATGAACTTACAGACCATATATCTCGGCAAATGGTAGCTGTAGTTAGTGCCAATGAAGATATGGGCAAGGCGGCACGCCATGTTGAAAGCTCCAGTCAAAATGGTACTAAACAATTGAGTAACCTATTAGACTCTACACATCAGACGGAAGACATGACACGTGGATTAATGCATAAGGTAGATGGGCTCAAAGAGACCACACTGTCAGTTAATAAAGTACTTGAAGTACTGCAAAATATTACGAAACAAACGAATATCCTTTCATTGAATGCGACCATTGAAGCAGCACGTGCTGGAGTCGCAGGTAAAGGGTTCATGGTTGTCGCTGATGAAATTCGTCAATTAGCGGACCAATCCAAAAATTCTATTCAAATGGTTGGTGATATTACAGATCGTATTATGATTGAGATGAATGAAACGGTTAAGGCATTGTCTGATGCTTACCCTCTCTTCCAGCACCAAATGAGCGTTGTCCAGGAAACCAATGAAATTTTTGTATCGGTTGAAGGGCAAATGGGAGACTTTATTCATCAATTGGATACGGTAACTCAATCTATCGGAGGATTAAACAATTCACAATCGATTTTAGCAGATGCGATGAGCAACGTAAGTGCAGTAGCGGAAGAGTCCTCAGCTACTTCAGAGGAAGTTGCATCACTTAGTAATGAACAACAAAGTATCGGTGAACAATTGGTTCAATTGTCAGCCCAACTAGAGAAAGTATCAAATGAATTAAAAAGTACATTGTCTTTCTTCACAATCTAATATCTAGTAAGAACAAGAAGTAAGGGATGTCTCAAAAGTCATTGAAAATGACTGGAGACGTCCTTTTTTTGTGTGAGAAAGTTAGGTTTCTACTAAGCGGCTGCTCCGCGAACGGAACGTTTCTCCAATCCTGTAGTCTCCAAATGAGGAAGAAGCGAATTCAAATCTGGTTGTGAATGGGTTGAAAGGGGCATAATGGTGAGAAAATGAAAAGAGGATAACAGGTGACGCTAGGACAGAAAAAACGTATATGGATTTCTCTGACGGTAATAACTATCTTCATCGTTGTGTTGATCATTCGATTGGGTTATATACAACTATTTATGAGAACGACGCGGTTGCATGGAAGCACTTATACCCTTCAGGAAATATCAGTTCTCCAAAGAGAGCGTGGGATTATACTTGATTCAGGACGGGGGCGTTTCTATGATCGAAATGGGATTTCGCTAACGGGTGAAACCATACCCTCGGCTGTGTTATTTCCGGTGAAGACGGCTAAGGATCAGAGCTTGAAGAAGACTGAGTTAGAAGGTATTTCAGAGGTGCTAGGTACAGATAGGTTCTCTTTTCAACAGGTATGGGACAGCATAAGAGAGCCATTCATCTGGAAAGGCGAGAAGAATGATGAGATACTAGCTCTGAATACCTCTCAGTCAAGAATTATTAGCAATCTGAAAATAAGCGGGATAGAAGTATTACCTTTTCAAATGAGATACAAGAACGTATTTTCGGGTAAGCAATGGTTAGGATACTTATCCCAGATAGATGTAAGCTTCAACACAAAAAATGTGGGATATCATGTACAGAAAGGCGCTGCTGGGCTTGAGAAGACATTAGAACCTCTGCTACATGGGGTGGGCCCAACGATTGCATATTATAGTGTCGACGGACAGAATAGGCCTATTCCAGACACAGGAATCAGAGTGAAGGCTCCCAATAATCCGTATTATCCGTTAAAGTTTATTACTACTATTGATACTCACCTTCAGGAAAATATAGAAAGACTTACTAGAGAATCGGGGATGAAGGAAGGGGCTGTAGTAGTATTAGATGTAAATTCATCCAATATTGTTGCGATGGTTTCTTCTCCATCCTATAATCCTCGTGATATTCACCCTGAGCAGGGGGAATGGAATAACAGAGCGCTACAAGCAACAGCTCCAGGTTCAATCTTCAAAACAGTGATCGCCGCCGCAGCACTAGATGCAGGTATTACCTCTCCCGAGGAGGAGTTTCATTGTACAGGACATTATGGTAAATATGGTCTGTCTTGTTGGAAGAAAGGAGGGCATGGCAACTTGAATTTAAAGCAAGCCTATGCTCAGTCTTGCAATGTAGTATTTGCGACTTTGGCAGAACGTCTAAGCGCTGAACAAATTGAAAGGACTGCTCATTCACTTGGACTAGGGACAAAGGTGGGATGGCAAGCTGAGAACTATCTAGGCATGTCTTCATTCAGTCCTTTGGATCATGAAGATGTTGGTGTGATATTCAACAATTCTAGTGAGCAAAGGGATGGAGGGGTCCGTGTACAGACTGGAATTGGCCAGCGTGATGTCCAAGTGACACCACTGCAGGCAGCTAACTTGGTTGTCACTTTACTACATGAGGGACAGGTACAATCACCTCGGATTTTACAGCAAATAAATTATAATAATGGGCAAGTTATGAATAAATTAAAGCCACATCGCTTAATGCCTTTCAAAGAGGTGGGCATTAAACCGGAGACAGCTAGATTATTACTTTCATGGATGAAGCTGGTCGTGACTGAGGGGACAGGAAAATCACTTGCTGCTACTTCAAGATGGTCGTTAGCGGGTAAATCAGGTACAGCACAAGTGGTGTGGAAAGGACACCCTCGCAATAACCAATGGTTTATTGGATATGGCCCTACGAACAAACCTAAATATGCCGTTGCTGTATTGTTTCGGAATGTTCCGACGGATACTAAGAATCAAGCAACGGCTCTTTTTGGTCAAGTTATGGGCTCATTATCATCCTTAGTGGGTACACTACCGGATGAGGATGGTTGACCCATATCGAATGGGGAGACTTCGAACTCATCAAGGGGTAAGCGAATCCAGCTCTGTAAATATCCCTGCATGAGCAGTTCTTTAATTAGAATAAGCAATATGGGAGATAGAATTAACCCTGCTAGACCAAATAGGGACAATGAAATGATCATAAAGGACAACATTAGGAATGCAGAAGTCACACCTATTGAATTTCCAGCTATCTTGGGTTCTAATAATTGACGAACAATTAATACAACTATGAGCAGAATAGTCAATCCGATAGCTAGACCCGTATTACCGACGATAAATAAGTAGATAATCCATGGAATCAGAATAGCTGGGACACCTACCAGTGGTAAAATATCAAACAAGGCACTGACAAGGGCTAAAGATAGTTCATTGCCTGTGTTTAGAATCATTAGCCCTATATAGACAATTACAAAGGTAATCAAAACCATAATAAGTTGGGCCTTTAAATAAGAACCGATTGATTTAAATACATGTGTCTTGAGGAAGGTGAAGGCAGTTTTAAATGTCTTTGGCGATTTCTCTTTAACAATGCGCTTCCAGGTTTCAATCTCAATACTGAGGAAAAAGGCTAAAATAATGGCAATACCAAAGTTACCCATGAACGACGAGAATGTACTCAGCGCAGCAATCATATAAGCAAAGAAGGTAACCATCCAGCCCGTCGCGATATCTGTTATAAGGGTGAAATATTCATTCATTTTATCTGTAATATTGGGAGGAAGCACGTCGATCTGGTTATGTAGAAAATCTGTTACATTGGTGAATGCACTTTGAACGACCATCGTATAATGAGGTAAATTTTCTTGGAGTTGTGCAACTTGGGAAATAACAATCAGCCCAGCACTAAATAAAATACCTAGAATGATTAGAATGAACAGGAGAACCGAGAGGGTAGAAGCTAACGCTTTAGGAAGTCCTCTCCGAAATAGGAAACGAGCAAACGGTTCAATAATCATAAAGATGAGAATAGATAGAAATACAGGAGCTGCTAGTTGGTATAATTTACTGAAAACATACATCACTAAAAACACGGTAAGTACAATAAGTCCAATATCAAAAAAAGTACGCCAATATTTTTTGTATAGAGGTAGCATAAACGAATAACATCTCCTTAATTAGCAATAATTTACTGATTTCTATTGTACATCATTTTCAAAAATACGCCTATTTGTTTGGCGATTATGATAAAATATATAATAGTGATTTTAATAATATTTCTATATGTAGCAAAGTTTATCAGAGAAAAAGTGGGGGAATGAAATGCAGACTTTACTTCTTTGGTTATTTTATATTTCATCATTTTACGCATTCATCCCGGGTATGATTACTCGTATTTTTGGATTTCGAGTCTTTCGAAGGGGAAAAGGACAACAAGCATTTGCACTTACTTTCGACGATGGACCCGACCCGCATTACACACCTCAATTATTGGATCTACTTAAACGATATCATGCTAAAGGTACCTTCTTTGTAGTAGGGATCAATGCAGAACAGAATCCAGAACTTATTAAACGAATGTATGATGAAGGGCATCTAATAGGTATTCATAACTATACGCATAAAACCAATTGGTTAATGAGTCCAAATACTGTTCGTAACCAGATTATGAAGACAGATAAAATTTTATATGATATAACGGGTGAACGTACATCTTACTATCGTCCGCCGTGGGGTATTATTAATTTGTTCGATTTCTCTAAACGGAATCAATTCAAAATTGTACTTTGGTCATCTATGTTTGGGGATTGGCGTGAGAGTATGGGAGCGGATCGTTTGGCTACACGAATGCTGAATAAATTGAAGCCCGGCGAAGTTATGCTTCTGCATGATTGTGGCTCTACTTTAGGAGCTAATCCTAATGCACCCGAACAAATGCTGATTGCTTTAGAGAGAGTCCTGCAAGAAGCTCAGCTACGTGATTTGCATAGTATCCGAATTGATGAAATGATTTTAGCTAAAGAGAATGCAACGGAGACAAAACTATCGCGGGGGAAGCTTGCAATCGTCAAACTGTGGCTGTTATGGGAAATGGTTTTCCATTTTATGTTTCGTCTCCAAACCGTTACGCCGAATAATCCATTTCTACACTATCGACTTCGTGCTTATCAAGGCGACAATATTACGTTAGACAATGGGATGATTCTACACAAAGGCGACAAAGTGATTGAGCTTCATTTTGATAATGAGAAGTTGTTTGATATCGGTCTCCATTCCCGGTCAACGGTTCATTTGGCTATCAAAATGATTCGTTCAATGGAGAAAGAGCTTCCTTCACTAGCGCAGCAGATAATGGACAATGATGATTTCAAGGATGCCAAAGCATTATATGGTGTAAGTATGATTAATCGCGGTCCTGAAAAATTCGGATTTAGCATTCGTGATTTACCCGAGGGTTGGTTTGCGAAATCGACAGGTCTTTATCTGAAACTTTTAATGAGAGTTATACATCCAGCAGGTCAGGATCGCTTGAGAGAATCTTCAGAGAAGTTGATTCCTAAGATGATTATTATGCCAATAGAGCAATTAAATAAATATTATATAGTTAACGGCTCACATCGTAATCCCAGTAAGAAGACTAATGAACAAGAACGTGGAGTTGAAGAGCAATTATTGAACGTATCTTTATTGGGTACGCCACCAGTTGTGTAATATTCTACAATTATGTATTATATAGGTATAAATGAACTCCTTGAAGTACAAGGCGGATTTCCTCTTATAGGAAATTCGTCTTTTTTTGGTTTAATCTGCGCGTTGAGTTATGCGTATAATTTGAACTAAAGGAATATTATACCATTATAGGTCGGAGGTATGATAGAATGACAATTAATTTATATTAAATCTATTTGTTTCATAAGGTCTATATCTGTTTTGAGTGTGATTGATTATGTGATTCACAACTTTCCTGTAAAAAGAAGAAGCGCAGCCAACGAAGTGAGTTTCAAAGATGTAAACGATGCATTTAAATATAGGAGCGTGATGGAATGAAATTATTCATGAAATTATTAATGGTTGGTAGCCTAGTTTTTTCTGGAATGACAAGCATAACAACGAATGAAACAATATCGGCTTCAGCTAGTGGGTTCAAGGATGTAAAAGCGGATCATTGGGCGAAGAGTTCGATTCAAGCAGCAGTAAGTAAAGGATATTTCAAAGGATACACGGATGGAACCTTCAAACCGAATGCAGCGGTAAGCAGAGCGGAGTTTGCGGCACTTCTAGCGCGAGTATCCAAGGCCAACGTGGAAATAGAACAGAAAGATGTATTTAAGGATCTACAAGGACATTGGAGTGAAACGGAGGTCAATCGAGCTGTTTCGTTGGGTTTCATTGATCCCAAGGATTATAAGAATGGATTTAAACCGAAGACACCTATTACACGTGCAGAAATCGCTAAATGGATGACATCGGGATTGGCTGCTGCTGATTCTGACTACAAGCAAGCTTTGGAAGATACGAAAACCACAGTTATTCCGGTGAAGGAGTATTTTAATCCAGGGATTCCGTTGTCTGAATCTTCTTATATCGCAGTAGCGCTAGGTACAAATCTAATGAATGGTTATCCAGATGGATCTTTTGGTTTAGACAAGAATGCTACACGAGCAGAAGCTTCAGCAATTTTACTGAACTTGGAAAAGGTAAGTCAGAAGAAAGCAGATAGCTTTACCGGTTTGACGGAACTAAGGGATGTAGGCACGAAACGTACCAATATGGAATCGATTAGTCCATTTACGACAGGAACTTCTTCTTTAAATAATGTCGCAGATAAACCACTAACTTTTCGTAATAATGCGGGAATTATTAAATTACATCATTACATTGTGGTGGATACTCAGGATTTTAAAAACAAAAAAGGGATTTATGCATCACTGTTTGTGGATGAAAGTGATTATGGTAAATTGGATAAAATCGGAATTTATAGAGCTTATGTACAAGTGACAATCTATCCAAAGGCTAAAGATTTTAAAATAGACCATTATATGAATGGAGTTAATTCAGGCATAGTTGGAGGGTCAAGCATAGTTAATAATTTACCGCAGAAATTCGGATACTTAGCTTTGCCAAATATGAATACAAGGGAATTTTTTAGTAACTATAAAAATGGTGAAGGAGTTACATTGTGGATTGAGAGTTATGTAAATATCAACCACCCAGAAGCTCAAATGGTAACAGATGATGGTTCTTTTGCCAAGATAATAAATAAAAAGTAATTAGGAGAGATTTAGTATGAGGAAGTGGACCATAATATCGATTCTGATCATTTTATTTTTTGTCCAAATACCAAATCTGTCATATGCAGATTTTTCACATGGATACCCACCCGATGAAGAAATTGAAGTATCACCAGAAGGACCAGTTTCGATGCAAACTCTTAAAGCCACAGTTAAAGGCATTTCACAGCCAAGACCCAAGGTTGTATGGGTTCAATCCGATACAGATATATGGTCGGCTACATTCGATGATGGAACGCGTATTGTGACAGGCACACTTGGTAGCGGAGCGAGTGCGTATCCTTTATATCAACGAACAGATTTCACTCTCAATGTTGAGCAATATGCACCCAGTACAATGAGAGATTCACTAGATAACCCTTTTCAAAAAGAATTCATTAGAGAACTTGGAATTGAAGATATGGAATGGAAAGATGAACCTAGCTATGACGCTGTTGATGATAAACCGGAATTTGTAGTAGGAAATATGGATGCAATAATAAGAGTGTATACAGGAAACGAAAAAAGAGAGAATGATAAAATAGCATATGGTACTAGACCTGATCGATCGCCAAAGTTCACCGTTCATTATTTTCTTCCCATGCTAATTAAATATAGCGGTTACGTTGTTGAAAAAAAACAGATGCGTGTACTTGAAAATGCAACTTTAGCGGTGAATGAGACAAAAAATATGCAAGCGCAAGTCCGAACACTCAAATATAATATGACGGATTTTCCGGATAACTGGAACACGGTTACTAATGAAACTGAAACCACATGGTCTACGGATCGGGCTTCGGTGGCAACTGTAGATTCTACAGGTAAGGTTAAGGGTGTGGGTGTGGGAACAGCGAAGATAACGGCTAAATGGAAGAAAGGTCCGTATTGGTTGTATGCATCAGCTACCATTACAGTTGGAGATGGCGGAACAACAGATCCTCCAGGAGGGACAGGCAGCTGTACGTGGACAATCGAGCCACCAAGACAAGTAGCTGCACCACAGACGATCTCTATGGACCCGAGGGCAACAGGCGTGATTAAAGCGGATGATGCTAGTAATTCACCCCATAACTTCGATGTGGGACAAGGGATACCTACCTCAGACTATCTATACGCGAATACATTAGGATTAAACTATCTGTTTCAACACACATTTGGAAATCAAGTCGGAAAGATTAAATATAACTGTAACGTTAATTTAGTCTACGCTTTAACTTGGAAAGAGAGACAACCTAGCCTACCAGGACCCAATGGTACAACAATACCCCAACCTGATATACCTAAGTCAGCAACAGAGCCTAAGACATATATGTTCAGTTTCACACGCGATTATGACTACTGGACGATCAAAAATTTAGAAGTCTATACGCTCAACAAGTCGACCATGAGCAACTACGCGCTACCTAGTGGTACGGTGACGTTAAATCCAACGGGATATGTACCGCCAACATTGGAAACGAAGCAGAGTGATCCTGTAGGAGATCACGTATATCCAAAGGAAACAGGAACTATTTCATTCACTCCACCAATACAAGATGGAGGATATTCTAGACCTTCTCCAGATGATCATTCAGGTTTGTTACTCGGAATGGCCGAATCTCAAACTCAGGATGCCGAGGTTCAGAATGATAAGGTGAATTTTAATGGGGAAATCATCATGAAAGATGACAAGGCTACAAAAAAAGCTCCAACGCCAGGAAAGATTCCTGAGTCGCCCATGATGGGTAACAGAGTGTTATATCTGGGTAATCAGCTCATTAGTAGAACGCTTGTAAATAAAGCTAATACACCAAGTTCAGGTACAATTTTCTATGATCTCCTTGGCGGTCATGTAGGGGGAAGTGGTGGTGAAAATTACGCTATATCCCATATCAATACGGTGACGGTGCATACACCGGTTGTCAACTATTCCTCCGTTACAGATGATAAGGAACATAACCAGAAGACGACACCCAATGCAAATCGAGCAGCTTTTATTCTAGATAGGCCCTTCACCGTAAGAATACCTACCGCCGGGCAGCATGTTCCCTATCCAGGGTATGGTAACCGAGATTACGCGAAATACATAATGACCAAGCAGGTCTATTTTCCATTTGACGTCTATCAAGCAGGAGGGACACAATTCATCCCGAAGAACACCTGGATCGATGTGCCGATTCATCAGTTAGATACAAGCTTTTTCCTCCCTGTGTGGGTAGATGAAGGAGATTATACAGTGTATTTCAGAACAATCGCTGAGAATTCACCGGTCAAGCTAGATACCGAACCCGATGCGAACCGAGATCTGGTTAACCATGTAGCTACAGATACGGTATCCGTAGAAGTGATTGGACGACTCTATGATTTTCATGTGACGGATATCGCGGATTATAACTGGGAAACGGTATTTCGTACGAAGAAGGGAAGCAGTACACCAAGCGGTTTCTCCTACTGGGTAGGGGATAAGTCGATCGATGGGGCCCCACGTGGAAATGCTGTGCCGTATGTACTTCCGGTGGCACAAGGTAAACATCCGAGTCCGAGCTACACGAACGTGGCGGTCAAGACAGGCTACCATTTCAAATTCGATTTCAAAACGAAGGGCAATATGTTCCGCACGCAAGATGGGATCGCGATCACACCAAGTTTCTATTATGTAAGCAAGGATGGAAAAAGTAGACAAGCTGTAGACCTATATTATAACAGTGGTTCGAAGACGATGATTAAGCTCGGTTCCGCACAAGATACAGAACGGCGATATGTGATCCTCAATGATCGGTTACGAAATGTAGCTGAAGAGGAACTTAAGGATACGGCAGCCTATCTCTACAATCATGAAGAGTCAGCTCGGAAGGTAGGAACGTTAGAGCAGTTTACTAAGAAATATATGGAGAATCTAAGCCAGCAAAAAACATGGGTAGGCAGATATAACGATCTGACCTTACCCAGTGCGGTCCGCACGTTGATGGGACCGAAGTACAACATACCCAGTAGCGTTGATATAGAACGTGCCAATGCTGCCATTCAACACTGGTATGGGGAGTACAGTATTCCAGCAGACATCTATGCGGTTAAGAAGGGGACAAATGTAGCCGAATATGGCCGAACGCACACCTTAGACGATCATGCGCCCATATTTATGAAACAAGGATATATGATCGTGAATTTCGATATAGAGACACTGCAGAATGGGGATGTTATCCATCCGCATCTCCAATATATCCATGCGCCGCTCATGAATCAGTGGCAGATGGAAGGATTCAGCAGAACTTATACAGACCCGAAGAAACAACTGTTCTCGCTCATGGACGGGGATGTGATCTTCTATCATGCCAATCTTTCCAGTCGAGATGACTTTAGATCGCAGGTTACACATTAAGATTAGGAATTTAGAAGAGTAAGGCATTACAGTGTATTCGTAACGTACATTCGCCAATTTAAATAACATAACAGAATGTACAAATAAAAATCCGGACACTCATAGTGAGCGTCCGGATGTACTATAAAGATTATAAATTCATTAGTATATTGATTTACTTTAACGGTATTCCATTAAATCTCAAATACTGCACCAGAACTTGCATTTGTTACTAGTTTAGAGTAACGGGCAAGATATCCTCTTTTAACTTTAGGTTCAAAACCCTTCCAGTTCTGACGACGACGTTCAAATTCCTCATCATCAATCTCAAGTTGGATGGTACGATTGTTAAGATCTAGTTCGATGATATCTCCATCTTCAACAAAGGCAATAGGTCCACCTTCAGCGGCCTCAGGAGAAATATGTCCAATACTGATACCGCGAGAAGCCCCTGAGAAACGGCCATCTGTAATCAGACCGACTTTTGCACCCAGACCCATTCCGACAATTTGTGATGTTGGAGCAAGCATCTCTGGCATTCCTGGTCCACCCTTTGGACCTTCATAGCGAATGACTACAACATGTCCCTCTACTACTTTACCATTAGCAATTCCAGCTAATGCTTCATCTTGGGAATCGAAGCAGATGGCTGGACCTTTATGATAGCCACCTACAGAAGCATCCACTGCACCTACTTTAATGATGGATCCTCCTGGTGCTAAGTTACCGAACAAGACGGCAAGTCCACCACGTTCAGAGTGTGGTTGGTCTAAGGGGTGGATAACATTATGGTCAAGGATTTCACAGCCTTCTACATTCTCACGTAATGTTTTAGCAGATACTGTGATACAGTCCCCATTAATTGCACCTGGTTTCTTCAGAAGTTCATTAATGATGGCACTTACACCACCTGCATTGTGTAGATCTTCGATGTGCCAGTCTGAAGCTGGAGCAAGTTTAGCCAAATGAGGTACACGGTTAGCGACTTCATTAATACGTTCGATTGGATACTCAAGACCTGCTTCATGGGCTAGAGCCAACGTGTGCAATACGGTATTGGTAGAACCACCCATAGCCATGTCAAGCGCAAATGCATTATCTAGAGCTTCCATGGTAACAATATCTCTAGGCTTGATGTCTAACTTGATAAGTTCCATTAACTGCGTCGCAGATTGTCTAACGAAATCTTTACGTTCTTCAGCTACCGCTAGAATAGTTCCATTACCAGGAAGGGCAAGTCCCATACCTTCTGCAAGACAGTTCATAGAGTTAGCTGTGAACATTCCAGAGCAAGATCCACAAGTAGGGCATCCGAACTGCTCAAGTTCTAATAGACCTTCATCGGATAATTTACCTACTTGGTGAGCACCAACGCCTTCAAAGACAGAAGTGAGTGAAATGGAGCGACCATTGCTGTCTTTTCCTGCTTTCATAGGTCCACCACTAACGAATATGGTTGGAATATTAACACGAAGGGCACCCATCATCATACCGGGGGTGATTTTATCACAGTTTGGAATACAGACCATTCCATCGAACCAGTGTGCTGTAACAACAGTTTCTACTGAATCAGCAATGATCTCGCGGCTTGGCAACGAGTAGCGCATACCAATGTGTCCCATGGCGATCCCATCATCTACACCAATCGTATTAAATTCAAAAGGAACACCTCCAGCTTCACGAATGGCTTCTTTGACAATCTTGCCGAATTCTTGAAGATGAACATGCCCTGGAACAATGTCGAGATAAGAGTTACATACTGCGATAAAAGGTTTACCGAAATCCTCTTCCTTAACGCCTGCTGCGCGCAACAGACTGCGGTGAGGAGCACGGTCGAAGCCTTTCTTAATCATATCTGAACGCATTTTTTTTGGTTTCATGTTGTCCAATTTCCCCCCCAAATAATTTATAATTTTATTGCTTTATCGCGTTTAATCGAAAGAGTAAACATGTAAAAGGTTTTAAATGAGTCTACCACAAATAGATCGTTTTTTCTAGCAAGCTATTAAAGAATAAGCCACCACCTTTCCATGATTTTTAGGAAAGATAGTGACCCATATTTTTAAGTAAATCCTACTAAAGCTATAGATTAATTTATAATGTCCGATTAAAGGCACGATGTTCCAAGGAGCTAACCCAATGGATAGAGGGTTCTATGATGGATTGCGCCATACGGCGTACAATGGGTTGTGCTAACAGAATGGCTAGAATAATTGCACTTCCTATTAGAAATACTGCTTCCAAAGGTTGTTGTATATAATGGTATAATCCAGAAGAATAAGCGAGACGAATAATAAAACCGTGTAATAGGAACACGTATAGCGTCCGACGGCCTAAGTCCGTTATACGACTAACATACATAGGCACCCAAGCGAGAAAGGCAGCAGCAGAGATGAATTGCAGAAGATATAAAGTGATCCGAAAGATTCCAGCAGACCATCCGTAAGAGTTTAATTGCATATAAGTCATGCTTCCGTACAGCCAACCTTCAGGTAGATTCGTCCCCCATAAACCCAGAATAATAAAGATCCCTATGGAAATGAACGCTGCACCTACTCTTTTTTCAAAAGTGAAAAAATGCAAGAACTTCTCGAAATTAAAGTGATGCCCGATTAGGAAAAATGGTAAATAGACAAATGTCCGACTTACACTGAGCCACACACCATCAAGTTGTAGATAGCCGACCATTACGCCCAAAATTAGCGAGATTATGATTTGTTGAATAGGCGTTAATCTGTACATAGCTAGGGTTAACAAACGCCAAAAGAAGTGACTAACCAGAAACCATAGTAATAAATAGGGGGCAAAGAAAGAGTGATTGATAGACCCCACATGAAAGATAGTAATATCCAATATAGAATATAAGGTTTGAAAAATAACATATTGCATGCATATTTGAATTAATGTTTCTCGTCCTACCGCACCGTGTAGCTTAGATTTAGAAAAGTATCCAGTGACAAGTACGAATAAGGGCATATGAAAAGTGAATATCCATAAAAATAATTGGTGTAATCCGGCCATTTCGTGAATTAAAGGTTCAATGGCATTGCTCACAAATACAGTTACAATGAGTAAAAATCGTAAATTGAGAAAATAGGTTTCTCCTCGTTTTATTAGAGTAGTATCCATCGTAATTCCCTCCAGTAGCCTATCCAAAGGCGTAAATGCGCTGTTATGTTTCTCTTTATTTATCTATAATTTTAAATTACTATGATTACTGGCTTTCTATTGTGATATAAATCACAACTGTAAGCGGTGTCACCTCAACTAATTGTGTCTAACTGTTGAATTGATTTAATATCACTAACATTGACAATGTTTCACGGACGTTTGACAATAGAATTAAATCAATAAACGAAATATTTAGGGGGATTGTATTGCCAATACTTCAGGTAGGAACTCATCGCGTGTCTTGTGAAGGTTTATTATTTGATAAGGATGGTACGTTATTGGATTTTATGACTTTGTGGGGAGATTGGGCCGACTCTGTATTGGACAGGATGGAGGAAAGACTCACCCTGATAGGTGCTGAATATACAGGAGGCAAACGATTCGTACTCGGGACAGTACATGATGAGAAAGGAAAGCTGTATAATTATGATACTAAAGGTCCTCTTGCTATGGCGACTAAGGAAGAGACTATTGGGATATTAGCTTGGCAGCTATACCATGCAGGCGTTCCTTGGAATGAAGCCACGATGCAGGCATCGGATATTTGTAAGAATGCTATGGAAGATGTTCGACAACGGAAACCAGCTCATCCCATGCCGGGATTACTGAATTTTTTGCTTGACTGTCGTGATTCCTCTTTGAAAATAGGGGTAGTAACATCGGATGATACTTCTTCCGCAATGGAGCAACTTTGCTGGATGGGCTTGAGCGATTTTTTTCAAGTCATCATAGGACGCGATCAAGTGAGCCAGAGTAAGCCGCACCCTGAGATGGTGGAGAAGGCGGGGGCAATGCTTGAACTTCGGCCGGAGCAAATGGTTCTGATTGGGGACAGTAATGGAGATATGCAGATGGCGAAGAACGCTGGGATACGTTTGGCAATAGGGATTACTACGAGGTGCGATGGAGCAGATTACTTGATTGATGCCGATGTGCTCATCGCTAGCTATGATGAAATACAACTGAAATGATATATGTGGAGGTAAGATAAAAATGCAAAAAATTGAAACCTTAGCTACGTGGATTAAGGAAAGTGAGCGCATTGTTTTTTTTGGAGGAGCGGGAACTTCGACAGAGAGTGGAATTCCTGATTTTCGTTCAGCAGCTGGGTTGTATCAAAGTGAACAACACTCACCGTACCCACCTGAGGAGATGCTAAGTCACCATTTTTTCGTGGAGCGGCCTGAGGTGTTCTATGATTTCTATCGCACTAAAATGATTCATAAGGACGCTAAGCCTAACGCTTGTCACCAAGTATTAGCGGAACTTGAACAGCGAGGGAAGTTAAAAAGTATAATTACACAGAATATTGATGGGCTGCATCAAAAGGCAGGAAGTTCAAAGGTGTTAGAATTGCATGGCTCGATTCACCGCAATTATTGCATGGGATGCGCACGGTTCTATGATTTGGACGCTATTATCGAAAGTGTAGACATCGTTCCTCGTTGTAGCTCCTGTCAATCGGTCATTAAACCGGATGTGGTACTGTATGAAGAAGCGTTAGATCAGAATATTCTTTATGAGGCCATGGAAGCCATCTCTAATGCCGATTTGATTATTATAGGTGGAACTTCGTTAACTGTGCAGCCCGCAGCGCAACTAGTATCCTATTATCAAGGGAATAGGTCTGTCCTTCTAAATGTAGACGCTACAGCTTATGATCATCGCGCCGATCTTCATATTACACAGAAAATTGGAGAGGTCATGCACCAAGTAAGTCAAATACTTGAACCTTAATCTAGAAAGATAAGTCAAGCCAGAGAACTACTTTCACTGTAAAGAGACATTCCAAGAAGTCATATGACTTATTGGACTTATTGGAATGTCTCTTTATTTGTTATAAGTGCGTGCTCCAAAAAATCGACGATCTAACACCAAAAAAGGTGAGTTCTGTTCAGTCATAAAGGCTACTTTTATCACGTTATACCAAAAAGTTGAATCGATTTCTAGCATGCACACATATATATATATACATACAGCTGACTAAATGATTGTACCAGGGAGGATATATATGGTTACGATTAGCTTATGTATGATTGTACGCAATGAAGAGAATAGCTTGCATCAATGATTGTCTTCGGTCGAGGGCATTGCGGATGAAATCGTGATAGTAGATACAGGTTCGACGGATAAGACGAAAGAGATTGCCGCTCAATTTGGAGCAATAGTAACCGATTTCGAATGGATCGATGATTTTGCAGCAGCTAGAAATTATGCATTTAGTCAAGCGACACAGGAATATATCCTATGGTTAGATGCAGATGACATGATAAAAGAAAAGGATAGATTGTTGTTTAAAGAGTTAAAGCGAACGTTAGCTTCGGATGTCCAAAGTGTGACAATGGCTTATCATTTAGCTTTTGATGGAGAAGGCAACGTGACTTCGAGTCTGAGGCGTAATCGTTTGGTTCGTCGGGATTGTCAATTTCAGTGGATAGGTCCTGTACACGAATATTTGGCTGTGGGTGGAACATTGTCAATAGTGATGTGTGTATTACATACAAGAAAGATAAAGAACATACGGATCGGAATTTACAAATATATCGTAAACGTGTGGAGCAAGGAGAACAATTCTCGCCACGGGATCTGTATTATTTCGCCAACGAGCTTCGAGATCACAGCTTATTCCAAGATGCGGCCGACTATTATGAGAAGTTTCTGGCGACTGGGCAGGGATGGGTTGAGGATAATTTTCAGGCTTGTTTGAAGCTAGCAGAGTGTTATGAACAACTAGTGGATCAGGAAAAAGGATTTCAGGCCCTCTGTCGAACATTACTGTACGACAAACCAAGATCTGAATTCTGCTGTAAACTAGGTGCTTACTTTGTCTCCAAGCAGCAATATCACCAGGGTATTTACTGGTATGAACTAGCTCTACACTTACCTCCTCCTAACGAATCCATGGGTATGAGAAATATAGCGATGTCGACATGGGTACCTCAATTACAACTTAGTCTATGCTACGACCGAATCGGACAGCATCACAAGGCTAATGCACATAATGAACTCGCCCTGAACTTCTACCCCTCGCATCCGAGTATGCTTTATAATCGTAATTACTTTAAAAATCTCTTGGGTTCAGAATATGTGGAAAACAATCGGGTTGTCCCCAATTGAGATCATTGATTATTATAACGACACGAACATGACGAATAATATCCCCAAAATGAGGGTGTTCCCAAAGCCGGAAAATGGCTTGGGGCGCCTTCTTTTTATTTCATGCAAGATAGGGGATCTGAGCAACGTTCTGCAGCCGCAGAGATAATCCGTCCGAGCAGGGGTCATCATTAACATAATACTAGAATCCAGCACGTGTCTGACTCCGATAAGCGCTAGGGGATTGGTCACAGAAGCGTTTGAATTGGCGTGAGAAGTACAGAGCATCCGTCAGTCCTACCGACGCAGCTACCTGTTCAATGGATAACTCTGGGCGTTCCCGTAATAATTGGCGTGATTTATCAATTCTAAGCTTCAACAAATAAGTTACAGGCGACAGGCCTGTTTCTTTCTTAAATATGCGGGATAGATATGCACGGTTATATCCCAGGCTGTCACACATTTGCTCAATGGAGACGGGATGAGCGAACTGCGTGGACATATAGAGGATCATTTGCTTCACAGTGCGCTGAACTTGGTTTTCAGTTCCTGTAAGACTAGATTGACTAGATAGAATATCCTGCGCTTCAGCAAGAATAAGGTATAAATACCCAAGCGAAGCCATGTGTGCACTTTCCTTTTTAGTATAAAAGGCGGCTTGCATCTGGCTAATTGAGTATGAAATGATACTCTTTGAGACGATAGGAAAGGCAGGTTCTCCAGCTACAAAACCAGCTTCCTGAACTTTGGAATCGGCTGCAAGCCCTGTAAAGGCAACCCAGCGATAACGCCAAGGGACATCTGGATTGGAGACATAACTGACCAATTGATTAGGATGAATGAGGAAGCAAGACCCTTTACCCAGTTCATAAGTTCGCTGTTCTGTACGAAAGGTTCCTCTACCCTCTTCAACACAGTGGAGTAGGTAATAATCATATATTTTGGGACCCAATGCATGGAGGGGGGCAGTCTGGCTCTCGCCGGCAAAAAGAACGTGCAGTGGGTTACCATCATGGTAAACAGGATTCGCTGCAACCGAATAAGATTTAAGTTCGGACATGATGACGGTCATCCCTCTCTAATTAACGATGATATCGTTGAGAATGTTATGGTACTATTATATTATGAAAGGTCACATTTATCCATATTAAACTCACATGATTGCATTATCAATTTTGTTAAATTCTTTTATACTAGTACTAAGCAATAAGGATATTGAGAGGATGGGTGTAAAGCTAATGACTACACAAGAATTGAAACAAAAGTTCGTCTTAAAGTATGGCGAAGGCCAACACAAGGAGCATGTATTCTATGCACCAGGTCGTGTTAATTTGATTGGAGAACATATCGACTATAACGGTGGTTATGTTCTACCCGCAGCCCTTGAATTCGGAACGACGCTAGTCGTACGTGAAAGAAATGACAATAAAATTCACTTTGCTTCTGCGAATCTTTCATTTGAAATTACGTTGGATATACATGATATTGGAGAAGAAAAGACAGGCGAATGGATCGATTATCCCATTGGTGTCATGGTTGAATTGAAGAAAATAGCTTGTCCTTTGACTAAAGGATACGACTTATTGTTCCATGGTGACATCCCGAATGGTGCAGGACTTTCTTCTTCTGCCTCACTAGAGGTAGTCACAGCTTATGCATTCCTAACTATGGAAGGTAAGGAAAAAGATACTGTGGAAATTGCGCGCCTATCGCAAAGAGCTGAAAATCAATATGTTGGTGTGAATTCCGGCATTATGGACCAATTTGCAGTGGCTAATGGAAAGCTTGATCATGCCATCCTGTTAATGTGTGATACGCTGGAATATAAGCATGTTCCATTTGTCACAGGTTCATACAAACTGGTGATCGGGAACACGAATAAGCGCAGAGGACTTGTGGATTCTGCTTATAATGAACGCCGTCAACAATGTGAAGTTGCCCTAGAGTGTTTACAAAAAGAAGTGCCGGCGCTCACATACTTGGCGCAATTGAAGCCAGACCAGTATGAAACCTTACAAGTTCATATTGAAGATGAGACGGTTAGACGCCGTGCAGAACATGTTGTAAAAGAGAATCAACGGGTGCTGGACTCCGTTGAGGCCTTAAGCGCTAACAACTTGGAGGAATTTGGCCAACTCATGAACCAATCCCATGAATCACTTCGCTTCTTGTATGAAGTGAGTTGCGATGAACTTGATGTGATGGTGGATGAAGCACAGCGTATTCCAGGAACACTTGGCGCTAGAATGACGGGAGCAGGCTTCGGTGGATGTACCGTTTCCCTTGTCCATGAAGATTCTGTAGAACAATTTGTGAAGCAAGTTGGCGAGAATTATAAGACAAGAACGGGACTTGAGGGTGAGTTCTACGTGTGCGGCGTGGGCGACGGAGTGAAAGAACTAAAGGAGGAGATTTAGAATGGCGATCTTAGTTACAGGCGGAGCAGGTTATATTGGTTCACATACGGTTGCTGCATTATTGGATCTAGGGGAGGAAGTTGTCGTTATTGACAACCTCCAGACAGGACATCGTAAAGCCCTTCTTGGGGGTAAGTTGTATGAAGGGGATCTACGAGATAAAGCTCTCTTAGCCAAGCTATTCAGTGAGAACGACATTGATGCTGTGATCCATTTTGCAGCAAACTCTCTTGTAGGAGAAAGTATGCAGAACCCTGCTAAATACTATGATAATAATGTGGGTGGCGCATTGTGTCTGTTAGAAGCTATGGATGCTGCTAATGTTCGTAAAATTGTGTTCTCCTCTACAGCTGCTACTTATGGCGAACCAGAAAAGGTACCTATTGTGGAAGGCGATCGCACAGAACCAACGAATGTCTACGGTGAAACGAAGTTGATGATGGAACGCATGATGGCATGGTTCGATAAAGTGTTAGGTATCAAATACGTGGCATTGCGTTACTTTAATGCGGCAGGTGCACATGCTAGTGGTCGGATCGGCGAAGACCATCGTCCAGAGAGCCATCTTATTCCACTTGTATTGCAAACAGCGTTAAAGCAACGCGAGAATATTGCTGTTTTCGGTGAAGATTATGCAACTCCTGATGGCAGTTGTGTTCGTGATTATATTCATGTTAGTGATTTAGCGGATGCGCATTACCGTGCTGTAACCTACTTACGTGAGGGTAAAGATAGTAATATATTTAATTTGGGTAACGGACAAGGATTCTCTGTCAAAGAAGTGATTGAGACAGCGAAGAAGGTAACAGGTCTTGATATTCCTGTAGTTGTGCAGGAGCGTCGTGCAGGGGATCCCGCTATATTAGTTGCTTCTTCTGATAAAGCCCGTAGTGTGTTAGGGTGGAAGCCGGCTCATGATAGTCTAGATAATATTATCCAAAGTGCTTGGAGCTGGCATCAATCCCATCCACAAGGGTATGGAGAATAAGGGGAGGGTTATGACAATGGCTACGACAACAAGAACTCCTGAAGAGAATGCAGCCCTACGTGAGATTGAACAATTGGTACAATTTGCACGGGATCACAAATTAATACAGGACTTGGATACCGATTATAGCCGTAATTTACTGATGGATTTATTCGGTTTTACTGAACCTTATGCAGGTGAGGTAGAGAATAATCATCTAGATAGTCCGCAGTCTGCATTAAATATTCTAATTGATTATGGATCTCAGATTGGGCTTATTCCAGAGAATAGCGACACCTATCGTGACCTGCTAGATGCCAAAATTATGGGTCTCCTGATGGCACGTCCATCGGAAGTCATCCAAGAGTTTAAGGATACTTCAGCAGAACGAGGCGTTGAAGCAGCAACAGACGCTTTTTATAAATTATCGATAGATTCGAATTACATTCGGATGGATCGTATTTCTAAGAATGTTTACTGGAAGCAAGACTCAACGTATGGTGAGATTGAATTGACGATTAACTTGTCTAAGCCTGAAAAAAATTCTAAAGAGATTGCGATGGCGAAGTTACTGCCACCTCCAATCTATCCGAAGTGTCAGCTCTGTCGCGAGAATGTTGGATATGCGGGAAGGGTTAATCATCCTCCACGTCAAAATCTACGGATCATTCCGCTTGAGATGAATAACGAGCCATGGTTCTTCCAATATTCACCTTACGTTTATTATAATGAGCATTGTATCGTATTCCATCATGATCATGTGCCCATGAAATTGACGAAGGATACGCTAAAAAGACTACTATCTTTTGTGGACGTTATGCCACATTATTTTATTGGATCCAATGCGGATTTGCCTATAGTTGGGGGATCGATCCTAACTCATGACCATTTTCAAGGGGGACGTCATACCTTCGCGATTCAAAATGCCAAGAAAGAGGCTACATTCACAAACAGTCAGTATGCCGAAGTAACTGTAAGTATTGTGAGATGGCCTATGTCTGTTCTACGCCTGAGCTCACAAGACAGTACTGTACTGCTTGAGTGCGCTAATGGTATCTATGAATTCTGGAAGCAGTATAGTGACCCATCGGCAGACATCGTAGCCTATTCCATTGAGAATGGGGAGGAGATTCCTCATAATACGGTAACACCTATTGTACGCCGTACAGAAGATGGTAAATATGAAATGGATCTTGTACTTCGTAATAACCGTACGGATGAGGAGTATCCCGAAGGGATTTTTCATCCACATCGCGAAATGCACCATCTTAAAAAGGAAAATATTGGGTTAATTGAAGTTATGGGTCTAGCCATTCTGCCTGGACGTTTGAAGGAAGAGCTTGATCTGATTGCTGATATTCTAGCAGGTGATCAGGCGCTCTATCGTGATGTGTTAGCTGGCGAGAATCCGGCACTCGTACCTCATACAGATTGGATTCATTTACTTGTTAATGAGCACGGGACTAACTTCAGTAAGGAACAAGCGATTGCGCTTGTGCAACATGAGGTAGGACAGAAATTCGTACACATTCTTGAGCATGCAGGTGTTTACAAAAATACAGAAGCAGGTCAACAGGCATTCCATCGCTTCTTGCAGCATCTAGGTTATCGATTACAAGGGTAACACTCCCCCTAGTTCATACTTTTAGTAAACCGCCCTCCCGATTTGTCGGAGGGCGGTTTGTTTCATATGGGGATAAAGGATTATAATATTAAAGATTGAACTAAGTTATACCATTATGAAGTTGGAGGCGAAATGCATAATGAAGGAATTTGAATTTATAAATCCTACCAAGCTGATCTTTGGAAAAGGTAAGCTTGATGCTCTTAGAAATGAAGTGCCAAAATACGGAACGAAAGTATTACTAGTCTATGGTGGCGGTAGTATTAAACGTAGCGGCCTTTACGATAATGTCATGTCTATTCTAAAAGAAATCAGTGCTGAGGTTACCGAACTTAGTGGTGTAGAACCAAATCCAAGACTATCGACTGTTCATAAGGGTGTAGACCTATGTAAGTCCAATGGCATTGAATTGATCCTCGCCGTTGGTGGGGGAAGTGTACTCGATTGTGCTAAGGCTATCGCAGTAGGTGCCAAATACGATGGAGATATGTGGGACTTCGTAGAGCGTAAAGCGGCTCCGAAGGCAGCACTTCCGCTAGGGACTGTGTTGACCATGGCAGCAACAGGCTCAGAAATGAACGGGGGTTCTGTGATTACGAATGAAGACACGAAAGAGAAAATGGGCTGGGGTAGCCCGTTCGCTTATCCAGCATTCTCCATTCTTGATCCAGCGCATACCTTCTCTTTGCCTAAAGATCAGACCGTATACGGCATGGTGGACATCATGTCTCACGTGTTAGAACATTATTTCCATCTGGAGAATAACACACAGGTTCAGGATGGTTTCTGTGAAACGATTCTGAGAACAGTGATCGAGACCGCTCCTAAGCTTATTGAAGACCTTGAGAATTATGAATTGCGAGCTACCGTGATGTATTGTGGCACAATGGCACTAAATGGCATGATCAATATGGGAATGTCCGGTGATTGGGGCACGCATAACATTGAGCATGCCGTATCAGCCGTATATGATATTCCACATGGTGGAGGATTGGCGATCCTTTTCCCGAACTGGATGACATATAATCAGAGCGTGGATGTAGCCCGTCTCAAACGTCTTGCCGTGAATGTATTCAATATCGATGCTAACGGTAAAAGCGATGAGGAAGTGGGAGCTGAAGGGATCATAGCACTTCGCCATTTCTGGAACTCTATCGGGGCTCCAAGCCGCTTAGCAGATTATGATATTGATGCCAGTGAAATTGAAGTCATGGCAGATAAAGCGATGCGTTTTGGACCTTTTGGTAACTTTAGAACTCTAAACAAAGAAGATGTTATCGAGATTTACAAGATGTCTCTATAATCTATAAGCATGACTGTATCCAAATCTTCTGAATAATGCCTACTCCTTTTGGGGTGGGCATTGTTTTTGAAATAGGGGATTCCGATTGATTAAATCTGCTAACAAAGGTCATTAATATTAGAAAGCTAGGAAAATAATTGAAACAAAGGAAGCGGTTTAACGTATACACTATTATAGTCAGACAGGAGGATGAATGATGGAAGCACTATTCATGGGCTGCCTAGTAGGCGGAGTGCTTTTTGCCATTGTGACTGTGCTGCTAGGGGACATTCTAAGTAGTGCACTTGATGGCATGTTGGATTTCTTGTCAGTGGATTTTTTGAATCCTATGATTGTTGCAGGAGCCGTTACAGTGTTTGGTGGGGCAGGGATTTTATTTACCCGATATAGCGGGTTTGCTACAACGGTTATTGTCATTCTATCCATTCTAACTGCTATATTGGTATCGGTTGTTATCTATTTTTTATATGTTAAACCAATGGAGAACAGCGAGAATTCAACTGGATACTCTATCCAGGACATGATCGGGCGAATTGGTGAAGTTACCATCCCATTACCTTCGCAAGGATTTGGAGAAGTCATGATTAAAGTAGGCGCAGGGAATACATTACATATAGCCTCGAGCCTAGAGCAAGTTAGCTTATCAGCAGGAATAAGAGTGGTAGTTGTAGATGTGGAAGACGGATTTCTATGGGTTAGCGAATTTGAAGAGAAAAGAGGAGAGTGGGTATGAATATGGATTCAATACCAGATTATTTCATTATTCCTATTGTTGTCATCGGAGTTATTATTGTGCTTGGTTTGGCATTCTGGGCTAGGTATAAGACGGTTGGACCAGATGAAGCTATGATCGTAACAGGGTCGTTCTTAGGAAATAAGAATATTTCTGAAGAAGATGGTCGTAGAATTAAGATCGTTCGTGGTGGCGGAGCATTCATTCTTCCAATATTCCAACAGTCACAATTTATATCACTTCTTTCCCATAAGTTGGATGTCTCAACTCCAGAAGTATATACAGAACAAGGCGTGCCTGTTATGGCTGATGGTGTAGCTATTATTAAAGTGGGAGGATCTATTGAAGATGTAGTCACAGCATCTGAACAATTCATAGGCAAGCCTGTCGAATCGCTTAGAAGTGAAGCACAGGAAGTGTTAGAAGGTCATCTTCGAGCGATCCTAGGTATGATGACCGTTGAAGAGGTCTATAAAAATCGTGACAAATTCGCCCAAGAAGTACAGGGGGTAGCTGCACGGGATCTCAAGAAAATGGGTCTACAAATTGTATCTTTTACAATTAAAGATTTGCGCGATAAACACGGATATTTAGAAGCACTAGGTAAACCTCGTATTGCAACGGTGAAGCGGGATGCAGAAATTGCAGAAGCGGATGCTGTACGTGATGCGCGGATTCAGAAGGCTAATGCCGAAGAACAGGGGCAGAAAGCCGAACTACTTAGAGATACCAATATTGCTGAAGCATCCAAGGAGAAAGAGCTGAAAGTGGCTTCTTTTAAGAAGGAACAGGATACAGCAAAAGCAGAAGCAGACCAAGCCTATCATATCCAAGAGGCACGTGCTAGACAGATTATGGTGGAAGAGCAGATGCAGGTAGAACTGGTTCGCAAAAACCGGGAAATTGACTTGCAAGAAAAGGAAATTTTAGTACGGCAGATGCAATATGATGCTGATGTGAAGAAGAAAGCGGATGCGGATCGCTATTCCGTTGAGGTTGGTGCAGAAGCAGATAAGGCACGTAGAATGCTTGAAGCGGATGCGTTACAGTACTCCATTGAGACACAGGCCAAAGGATCTGCCGCACAGAAGCGTCTAGATGGTGAAGCGATGGCGGACGCGGAACGTGCAAGAGGTACCGCAGAAGCGGATGTTATTCGACTTCGAGGGCTTGCTGAAGCAGAAGCGAAAGAGAAGTTGGCTGAAGCATTCCAAAAGTACGGAGAAGCCGCAGTGCTTGATATTATCGTCAAAATGCTACCTGAATTAGCAGGACAAATTGCACGTCCACTAGCTTCTATTGATAAATTAACGGTAGTAGATACAGGAAAAGGCGAGGGGGCTGCTCGCGTTAGTAATTACGTGACCGAGCTCATGTCCACAGCTCCAGCAATGTTAAAGAATGTATCAGGTATTGATATCGAGAATCTGATCAAGGGATTCACACAAAAAGAACCTTCTGTGCAACCCGCACCAAGTCCAGCTGCAACACAACTGCAGGAGGATTGGGTTAATCCCGAAGCGGGTGCGACGAAAGAATAAGTGAAATAGCTCTGGTATCCATGGGTACTAGAGCTATTTTTTACAATAAGAATGTGTAGTGATTTACATCTTGTTATATTTGACTATTGCTTGAATTTCTGTTAGAATCATGAAGTTTAAGATTCACTAATGAGGTGCAAATGTGAGTAGCCTAAGAGTAACAAAAGTTCTAAATAATAATGTGATTATTGCGGATCATCCTACGTATAAGGAAGTTGTAGTTATCGGTAAAGGAATTGGTTTTAATCATAAAACCTACGATCATTTATCCGCAGCATCTGTAGAAAAAATGTTTATACTGACGAATCAGCAGGAACAAGAGCAATACAAACAATTAATTCCTCAAGTAGCTGAAAAGGTAATTGAAGTGGTGAATGAAGGCATTATCTATATTAATAAAAATTGTCATGCACCCTTAAACGAGCATATACACATAGCACTAACAGACCATATTTCATTTGCTATTAAGCGACATGAGCAAGGGATTAAGTTTACTAATCCTTTCCTATTCGAGACCAAAGAAATGTATCCTATGGAATATCAATTGGCAGAGTATGTAGTGGATTTAATACGTACTAAACTGAGTGTGGATTTAGAACAGGATGAGGTTGGATTTGTAGCTTTACATATTCATAGTGCTCTTACAGACCAACATATAACTGAGGTTAAGAAACATTCTGAGCTGGTTGTGCGGTTGGTTGATTTAATTGAAGAAAGGTTGGATTATCATATTCCGCGCCATTCGTTAGATTATTCTAGATTACTCACACACCTGAGGTTTGCTTTAGAACGGATAAGAAGAGGAGAGACTGATCTAGAAATTAGTTCACTGGATAAGTTGCTGCATGATCAATATCCTGAGTTATATTCTTTGGCATGGAAGTTGACTAAGGTGATGGAGCAAAGTTTGCATAAGCCTGTATATCCTTCTGAAGTCAGTTATTTAACGATTCATCTTCAACGTTTAGCAGAGAAGAAAGATAACCATGAGGACTAACTTTGGATTAGGTCTTGAATGTGTAATTAAAAGGTGCTACAATGGCTCTCGTGGTTTGACAATTAAATAAATCATTTTATTATACGTGTTACTGATTCGATCAGGCATGAGTTAATTACAGGTTTTTGGTTTATATTGTCCTTAATGGGCATTCTAACCTTGGGTTAGAATAACTAACCAAATCTATGTATACACTCATGTCTTTTTTGATGTTTCCCTGTCAACCCATACTAATTTCAATGAAGAAGGGAGTTCTAGCTAAAATGTTTAAGAAACTTTTTGGAGTATTACAAAGAGTGGGTAAAGCGTTAATGCTTCCAGTGGCCATTCTTCCAGCTGCCGGACTTCTGTTAGGAATCGGGAATATGCTCATTAATCCAGATTTTCTGCAGTATGTAACCGCTCTAGATACAGAATGGGTTAGGTCTGTCGCAATGATTATGATGAATGCTGGACAGATTGTCTTTGATAACTTAGCGCTACTATTCGCAGTTGGTGTAGCGATCGGGTTAGCGGGTGGTGAAGGCGTTGCAGGTCTTGCAGCGATTATAGGTTATTTGGTAATGAACGTTACCTTAGGAACAGCCGTTGGTGTAACACCAGCAATGGTGGGCAATGTTCCTGGATATGCCAGTATCCTAGGTATACCTACGTTAAGTACGGGGGTATTTGGCGGTATTATTATCGGGGTATTAGCAGCAGCCATGTACAATCGTTTTTTCAAAATCGAGCTGCCATCCTACTTGGGATTCTTCGCAGGTAAACGATTTGTGCCAATTGCTACCTCAGTAGCTTCGCTCCTAGTTGGTTTACTCTTAGTGGTTGTATGGCCAGCTGTTCAGGGTGGATTGAATTCAGTTTCTCACTTTATGGTCGATTCAAATCCAACGTTAGCGGCCTTCATTTTCGGGGTAGTTGAACGTTCACTGATTCCGTTTGGATTACATCATATTTTCTATTCGCCATTCTGGTTTGAATTTGGCGAATATGTGAACAGTGCGGGTGTTCTTATCCGAGGAGATCAACAAATCTTCTTCAATCAGTTACGGGATGGCGTAGAATTAACAGCAGGTACATTCCAAGTTGGTAAATTCCCATTCATGATGTTTGGCCTTCCAGCTGCTGCACTTGCTATGTATCATGAAGCAAGACCAGAAAACAAGAAGTACGTCGCAGGTATTATGGGTTCCGCGGCATTGACCTCTTTTTTAACAGGAATTACCGAGCCGCTTGAATTTGCATTCTTGTTCGTAGCGCCTCTATTGTTTGCAGTTCATGCGATTTTTGCAGGTTTGTCCTTTATGACGATGCAAATATTGGGTGTGAAGATCGGTATGACATTCTCCGGTGGTTTTATCGATTTCCTTATCTTTGGTATTATCCCCAATCGAACACCCTGGGTTCTAGTCATTGTTGTAGGGTTGATATTAGCGGTCATTTATTACTTTGGATTCCGGTTTATGATTCGGAAATTTAATTTGAAAACTCCAGGACGGGAAGAAGCTACTGTAGAGAGTGGAGATTCGGTTAAAGTAACAGCAGATGAGCTTCCGCGTAATATCCTTGAAGCCTTTGGTGGATCTTCGAATATTAAGCATCTAGATGCTTGTATCACGCGCTTGCGGATTGAAGTTAATGATAAGACTCACGTCAACAAGGATCGTCTGAAACAGCTTGGTGCTGCGGGTGTCTTGGAAGTGGGTAACAATGTCCAGGCTATCTTCGGTACTCGATCTGATACGATCAAAACGCAGATGCAGGATGTTATGGCTGGACGCGTTCCAATGCCAACTGCAGTAGTGCCACCAGTAGCACCGCCAGTCACAGAAGTAGAGGGTGACGTAGCTCCAGAGACTGAAGCGATTGTAGCGGAAGAAATTGTGATGCCTGTGAACGGTGAATTAATGGATATTTCCTTGGTTCCTGATCCTGTATTCTCTGAACGCATGACGGGCGATGGATTTGCAGTATTGCCTCATGACGGTACAATTACTTCTCCAGTCAATGGTACAATATTCAATGTGTTCCCTAGTAAGCACGCAATTGGGATCATGTCTGATGGTGGCAAAGAAGTGTTGGTGCATATTGGTGTAAATACAGTCAAACTTAAAGGACAAGGCTTTAATGTCTTAGTACAAGAAGGAGATATTGTAACTGCGGGACAACCGATTATGGAAGTGGATCTAGCGTATGTGAAAGAGCATGCTCCATCCATCATTTCTCCGATTATATTCTCTAATCTTCCTGAAGGTGCTTCTGTAACGTTAAACAAGACAGGCGTGCTGAAAATTGGCGAAGAGAACATTATTACGATAAAATGATTCTTAATGTTGCTATTACTTTAATGTATTGTTAACGACTGCAATAGAATAAGTAAACTAAAATTATATTGAAAGAAGGATGAATATTATGCAAAAAACATTCAAAATTATCGATGAAGATGGAATTCACGCACGTCCAGCAACAGCTCTAGTGAGCGCTGCTACTAAATTTAAAACAACAGAATCGTTTGCTGAATCCAATGGCAAGAAAGTAACTTTGAAATCTATTCTAGGGGTTCTATCTTTAGGTCTTGAAAAGGGAGATACATTGTCCCTTATTACAGAAGGTGAACAAGAAGCTGAAGCATTGGATACATTACAAGAAGTGATGATCAGTGCAGGATTAGGCGAGTTACATGAATAAGATTACAGGTATCGCTGCTTCGGCAGGGATTGCCATTGCTCGAGCGTTCATTCTAGAACATCCTGATTATTCTATAGAGAAACAGCATGTAGAAGACACATGGTCTGAAATCACTAAGCTTGATGATGCTCTAGAGAAATCTAGAATAGAACTCGAAGCAATTAAGGATCGTACACTTCAAGAATTGGGTGAGAAGAAGGCTGAGATTTTCGAATCTCACCTTCTGATCCTGAGTGATCCAGAATTTATTAGTCCTGTAAAAGATCAAATTGCTGCGGATTCATTAAATGCTAGCTTCGTATTGAATGAGGTAGCCGGGCAATTTATTAATATGTTTGAGAATATGAAAAGTGAATATCTACAGGAACGTGCTGCAGATATGCGCGATGTAACGAAACGGATTCTAAAGCACTTATTAGGCTTGAATTATGTAAGTGCTGCTGAAATTAACGAGGAAGTTATCGTCATTGCTGAGGACTTAACACCTTCAGATACAGCGCAGCTTAATCGTCAATATGTCAAAGGATTTACAACGAATATTGGAGGAAGAACCTCTCATTCTGCCATTATGGCTCGTTCACTTGAGATTCCTGCTGTTGTAGGTACGAAGGATATATTGAAACATGTAACTAGTGGAGATCTTATTATTGTGGATGGACTAGCTGGTGAAGTCATTATTAATCCATCAGAAGAATTGGTTGCGGAATACCACAAGAAACAACAGGAATATGATCTGCAAATAACAGAATGGAAGAAACTTCGTGATGAACCTACAGTTACTCAAGATGGTAAGCATGTTGAGCTAGCAGCTAATATCGGAACACCAGCTGATGTTGAGGGTGTCTTGGAGCATGGTGGAGAAGCTGTCGGATTATACCGTACAGAGTTCCTATACATGGGTCGGGATAAGCTTCCATCAGAAGATGTTCAGTATAAAGCGTACAAGACCGTTCTTGAGAAAATGGAAGGTAAGCCCGTCGTTGTTCGTACACTAGATATCGGTGGAGATAAGGAACTTCCTTATTTGGAAATGCCAAAGGAAATGAATCCGTTTCTTGGCTTTAGAGCGATCCGCTTGTGTCTAGATCGACAAGATATTTTCCGTGTACAATTACGTGCTTTGCTTCGGGCTAGCGTGTACGGTAACCTACGAATTATGTTTCCAATGATTGCTACCTTGGGTGAATTCAGACAAGCGAAAGCATTGCTACTTGAAGAGAAGGCGAACTTAGCTTCTGAAGGCATTGAAGTAGCAGAGAATATCCAGCTGGGCATCATGGTAGAGATTCCAAGTACTGCTGTACTTGCAGATCTGTTTGCTAAAGAAGTCGATTTCTTCAGCATCGGTACGAATGATCTGATTCAATATACAATGGCGGCAGATCGAATGAACGAACGTGTATCTTATTTATATCAACCCTATAATCCATCTATCCTTAGATTGGTCAATATGGTCATTGAAGCTGCGCATAAAGAAGGCCGTTGGGTCGGAATGTGTGGGGAAATGGCTGGTGATACAACAGCTATTCCGTTGTTGTTAGGATTAGGTCTTGATGAATTTAGTATGAGTGCATCTTCTATTCTTCCTGCACGGAGCTTGATTTCAAAGCTATCTACATCGGACATGCAACAACTAGCTGCAACTGCTCTTACGCTAGGTACTGCGGAAGAAGTTGTGGAATTAGTAAAGACAACATTAGGCGAATAACTTCATATGACCTGATATCATTCTCTATATGACAGATGTTAAGACCTGTCGCATAACGCTAGACAGTGGTTCAGTCAAAAGAGCGGTTTCCTTCATGGAAACCGCTCTTTTGTATTCCATTACGAAGGATAAGATGACCTGAAACAAGTTCAGTTTAGGACCATATAACTTTAATTTGATCGATATTTGGATAATACCCTTGCCAATGAGGCTAGTGCTACATAGTATATGTTGAAAGCGATTTTTCCTAAGGCATAATATGGTGGTGACATGGATGATGAATATAACAAGTTATTATGAAGGTCGAGATTTGGGCTGCAGCTATTCAATAAGTGGCAGTACATTCAAAGTTTGGGCGCCAACGGCGAGTCTCGTATCCCTAGTTCTATATAAAGATGCAGGTCATTATAATCCTCAAGGTCAAGTGACGGAACATAGTGATGGTACGGAGATTGTCATGACGTTGGAAGCGAGTGGTGTATGGTCTATCCATTTGGCTAAGGATTTAGAAGGTTTGTTCTATATGTACAAAACGGAATTTGCCAATGGTGTTGTTCGCTATGCTGTTGATCCTTATGCAAAAGCGGTAGCGGCTAATGGCGCAAGAACCGCAATCGTTAATTTGAGATCCACAGACCCGTCAGGTTGGAATGAGGATATAAAGCCTCCCCTGGTTCATGTAACGGATGCTATTCTGTATGAGCTTCACGTAAGAGATTTCTCGATGCATCATGACTCAGGAATGAGTCAAAAAGGGAAATTCAAGGCATTTACAGAGAGTAACCTTAAGGATGCTGATGGAAATTCACTTGGCATTGATCACTTAGTGGAACTAGGAATTACGCATGTACATTTGTTACCCGTATTTGATTATAAGACCGTAAATGAGTTGTCCTCACAAGATCAGAACGCCGACGAGCTTCTGTATAATTGGGGATATGACCCGCAAAATTTCAACGTACCTGAGGGTTCCTATGCTACAGATGTAATCAACCCAGCAATAAGGATTAGAGAATTCAAAGAAATGATCCAAACCTTCCATAGAAAGGGCATTCGGGTCATTATGGATGTTGTGTACAATCATACCTATGTGGTGGATGACGGCCCCTTTGAGCCGATTGTACCAGGGTATTTCTATCGAACAGATCATGCAGGTAGGTTGTCTAATGGTTCTGGAGTAGGCAACGAGATTGCTTCTGAAAGACCTATGGTACGCAAATATATTAAAGATTCTGTTCGGTATTGGGCAGAGGAGTATCATGTGGATGGGTTTAGATTCGATCTGGTTGGACTTATTGACACACAGACAATAGATGAGATTACACAAGAACTGCATTTAGCTGATCCTACCTTAATGATTTATGGAGAACCGTGGACGGGAGGCGAATCTCCTCTGGCTCAACAGACTTTAAAAGGTTCGCAAAAAGGTAAGGGATTCGCTCTATTTAATGATCATTTTCGGCATGCTATTAAAGGTGATAATGACGGCTGGGGACGAGGATTCGCTACAGGCGAGTCAGGGAAGGAGTTTGCAATCATAGGTGGAGTGATGGGGTCGATACATGACTTTACAAATTCTCCAACAGAGTCGATTAATTACGTAACCGTTCATGATAATTTGAATTTATGGGATAAGGTATTGACAACAGAAGGTCTACGTAAGGATGCAGGATTGCTCTCTGCGGTCAGTACGTTAGCTACGACTGCTTTAGAGACTGTAGACCCTTACAGAAGCATAATGATGAAGGATGTGCTTCATAGTGAAACTGTTCGTAGGACGATTCTGGCCAATGGTATTGTGTTAACATCTCAAGGGATTCCTTTGTTCCAAGCAGGGGATGAGATCCTTCGCTCTAAATTTGGTGATCACAATAGCTACCAAAGTGGGGATATTATTAATGCTATTCGGTGGGATAACAAACGAAGGTTTCATTCTGTATTCCGCTATTACAAGGGTCTAATTGATTTACGGAGGGCTCATCCCGCATTTAGAATGCATTCTAAAGAGCAAATAGAAGCCCATTTGGAAGTGCTGCAATGTGGAGATAATCTAGTGACGTATCAGTTAAAGAATCATGCGAATGGAGATAGCTGGAGTAATATTATGGTCAGCTATAATGCCAACAACCATGAGAAGCTCGTTGATTTACCTCACTCTAACACAGGTTGGAATATTGTGGTTAATGAACACGCGGCTGGTGTTAAGTCATTGAATAAAGTGTATGGAGATTATGTTTCCGTACCGAAAATTTCAATGATGGTACTTTATCAGGAAACTGATGCTAAGCCCTATGTTACAAGAGATATTGAACTTCACTATGAACGCCCTGACGGTGATTACGAAGGGTGGAACTTGTGGGTATGAGGAACAGGTATGAGGGAACATGCCGTGGACTTCAGTAGGGTGGTGGATGGCCGAGCGGTCGCTGTTATTCCGGTGGTACCTGGTGCCAAACATATTGGCTTGGCTATCTTATTCGTCTTCATGAATGGGAGGAGAAGGACGTAGAGAGAGATCGATATATCGATCTTAGTTTATCGCAAGGTCCACTTCGTGTCATAGTGAAGAGTGATAATAACGAGTGGAAAATGACAAGTTAGCATCTAAGTAGTGAAATCATATAAATTCTCCGAAGGGATTGTCCTAAAAGCTATGCCAAGGGACAGTTTCTTTGTTTTCTGAACCTTACCATAAATTTCTTTTCTATAATAATGTTTGAGTTCGCTCAAGAATGGGTAATAGATAGAAGAGTACTTAATTAATGTAGACACACTAGGATTTTATTTTGGAGGAGATTGTAATTATGACAACCCATTCTATTACCGCTGAAACAAGAACAGATATGCAAAATTCTTCACTTCGTACGCTAAGACAAAATGGACGTATTCCTGCAGTCGTGTACGGATTGGATACAGAGAGTATATCCCTTCATGTTGATGCGAAAGAAATGTTAAAGGTAGCGCGCACGGGTCGAACTGAGATGTTTAATTTAAAATTGGCTGGTTCTAAGGACTTGTCCGTGATTATTAAAGATTTCCAGAAAAAGAATGGCCAATTGAGCCACGTAGATTTCTTACAAATTTCTGCGAACAAACCACTTCGCGTACGTATTCCAATCGATTATCAAGGTGTGGCCAAAGGTAGTCTATTAGGCGGCGTTGTGCAACATTTGGAACAGGATATTGAAGTGGAAGGACTCCCTGCCGATCTTCCAACTTCAATTGAAGTGGATATTTCTCATCTTGATATGGGAGACAAGCTTGGCGCTAATGAAGTGAAGTTACCTAAGGGGATTACCTTAATCTCTTCAGGAGAAGAGCTTCTCCTTGCTTCAGTAACAGCACCGCGTTCAGTTATAGAAGGTGATGCAGAAGCAGAAGCAACGGAAGAAGCTGCTGCACCAGCACAAACTGAAGAAAAAGAGTAGAGTAATAGATAACTAAACCCAGCCATTTAATGGCTGGGTTTTATTGTGATTCTAATGATGATTAATTCAACTCGGCAACTTAGACGTTACTACGTTTCTTTCCATTGAAGTCAAAGTAGGAATAGTATTTCGTGATGCGGTCAAGCGACATATTGTGACTGTATTAGTGCAAAAAGTGTAAGAATGACTATAAATTTGAACATTTTGATTGGAATTGATCCAGCGCTCCGTATATAATAGAAACGCGGATGAAAAAGATTAGGTTCTATGACAACTCAGGAAATTTAGGAGGAGCCCATGACACAACAGATAAAAGTAGGAATTGTAGGATACGGTAACCTGGGTAGAGGCGTAGAGAAAGCGATTCAACAGAATCCAGATATGAACGTTATTGCGGTATTTACTCGTCGTGAACCACAAGGCGTGATTGCGACGGTTCCGGTTCTACACATTTCAGAAGCCAAGAAATATATCGGTGAAATCGATGTAATGATTCTATGCGGTGGTTCAGCAACAGATTTACCTGAACAGGGTCCATATTTTGCTAAAGGATTCAATACGGTTGATAGTTATGATACACATGCGCTAATTCCAGAGTACTTCGCATCTGTAGATGCTGTTGCTCAAGAAGCGGGACATGTTAGTATTATTTCTACAGGTTGGGATCCAGGATTGTTCTCACTTAACCGAATGCTTGCAGAAGCTATCTTGCCTGAAGGTAAAGAGTATACATTCTGGGGACGTGGTGTTAGCCAAGGCCATTCTGATGCGATTCGTCGTGTTGAGGGTGTTACGCATGGCGTTCAGTACACGATTCCTGTGGAAGAAGTTGTAGCCAAGGTGCGCGAGGGGCTGAATCCTCAATTATCCATTCGTGATAAGCATTTACGTGAATGTTTCGTTGTTGCTCAGGCGGGCGCAGACCAAAGTAGGATTGAACAAGAAATCAAACAAATGCCAAACTACTTTGCGGATTATGATACAATCGTTCATTTCATTAGCGAAGAGGAACTAAAGAAGAACCATTCAGCCATGCCGCATGGAGGAACAGTTCTACGCAGTGGAACTACAGGAGACAACAATACGCAAATTATTGAATTTGGATTGAAGCTTGATAGTAACCCAGAGTTTACAGCAAGCGTTCTAGTTGCTTATGCTCGCGCAGCTTATAAACTGGCGGGTCAAGGGCAGGTTGGGGCTAAGACTGTTTTTGATATTCCATTCGGATTGTTATCACCGAAATCAGCGGAACAGTTACGTAAGGAACTTCTTTAGTCTTTGATTCTAGGTATAACAAGAGGACGCACGCTACCGAATGCAGCGTGTGTCCTCTTGTTCTTCGTTAGGGTTGGATACGAGGCGAGGGATTAGAAATAACATAGGAACATTTGGTTCCACCTGTCGCTAAGCATTCCGTTCGATCCACGTCGACTTGTAAAATAGATTTGAATAGATCCAATTCACAGTTACAAGCATGCTTATACTCACTAGCGATCTGGGATATGGGACAGTTATGCTCTTGTATTACATAATCGCCATTCTCACGTTCTTCATACTCTGCCATATACCCATTCTCGTTCTGAAGTTTCGTCAGTTGGAGCACTTTCTCCGAAAGACTAAGACCTTCCATACTGGCTTCATATTTAGATTGAAGTTTACTTTTACGTCGGTCAAAAAGAGTTTTTATAATATCTTCGCCGGACTCTTGCACTAGCTCTCCTAATAAATCTAAAGTCAGTGTATGGTAGGTCTTAGGGAAGAATCCCTCTGCTAGCTCACTCAAGCGATAAACAGCTGTAGGTCTACCCATCGTTTGACGAATCATGCTTGTTTCTAAATATCCATCTCGCTCAAGTGTTGCTAAGTGTCGTCGGACAGCCATTTCAGTAATCTGAAGTTCATTGGTGATGTCTTTGGCCGTTAGGGGTTCTTTCGTCTTCAACATGTGCACAATTTGCTCTCGAGTGGAGAGTTCAATTGTTCTGTTCATACGAGCCCTCCATTCTTCATTGTTCTTGAGTAGCCAAAGCCATATATGTTTCTTCACATTGATCTGAGCAGAATCCATGATGCTCCTTCTCACACGCTTCACAACATACATGTTGTAGATGACAGCTATCATAAACACAATCAATATATCGATCTTCGGCAGTGCCACAATGATGACATTTACCCACGATAATATCTTCATCTGTACGATTGATAGGCACGGATACACGTTCATCGAACACGTAACACTTACCGTCAAATAATCTACCTTTAACCTCTGGATCTTTGCCGTAAGTTACGATACCGCCTTCTAGTTGCGAAACATCATTAAATCCTTCATTCATAAGGAAGCCCGTTAGTTTCTCACAACGTATGCCGCCTGTGCAGTATGTTAATACTTTCTTATCTTTGTATTGGGTTAAATTGTTACGGATCCACTCGGGAAATTCACGAAAAGAATCGACTTCTGGGCGAATAGCATTGCGGAAATGCCCTATATTATATTCATAATCATTCCGACCATCGATAACAACGACATCCTCTTGCTGAAGTCCTTCGTAGAATTCTACCGGAGACAATCTTTTACCGCTTAATTGATTAGGGTCCAATGGTTCTTCATAACGAAATGTTACAAGCTCTTGCTTGTGACGCACGAACATCTTTTTGAAGGCATGTTCTTCGGATTCATCTATTTTGAATACCATATCTGTGAAGAGTGGGTTAGCAAGCATATCCTTCATATATTGATCTGTCTGTTCCACAGTTCCAGATATCGTACCATTAATACCTTCTTCGGCTATTAAGATACGACCTTTAACGTTTAAATCTTTACAGTACTGTAAGTGTTCCATCGTAAATTGTGCTGGATCAGCTATATTGACGAATTTATAGTATAACAATATGCGATATTGGTGTTGCTCTTGCTCTTGAGCCATTACTTGATCACCTTGCCTAATAGATTTTTGTCATACTAATTGTAGATGAACTTCCCGCACTTAGTCAATATAGAAGTATAATAAGTATAATAATGACATAGGATCCGCGATGTGTTTTGGTGTATGGATTATGTTATACTTATGGAATTCCCAAAAAAGGGGATTATATATGAAGTAAGTCAAATATTAATATGAAGTAAGTCAATACACACATAAGGAGTTCAAGCATCATGGAGATCTTTCTAGATATTTTAGTATTGCTAGCTATTATAGGGATTTCTAATATACTAAATCGTTTTGTTCCATTTATTCCTGTTCCATTAATTCAAATTGTTTTAGGAATTGGGGTTGTACTCATACCTCGCGGAATACATATAACTTTGAATCCAGAGTTGTTTTTATTACTATTCATAGCACCGTTGTTATTTAATGATGGGCTAAGGACACCAAGGAAAGAACTTTGGAATTTACGTGCGTCGATCCTCATGCTTGCTCTAGGGCTCGTATTTGCAACGGTACTGATTATCGGTTACATGATTCATTGGATGATTCCTTCGATCCCCTTGCCAGCCTCATTCGCTCTGGCTGCTATTCTATCCCCAACAGATGCAGTCGCCGTAGGAGCTATGGCCGGTCGTGCTAATTTACCTAAAAGAATTATGCGTCTGCTTGAAGGTGAAGCACTCATGAACGATGCTTCTGGCCTCGTTGCCTTTAAATTCGCAGTTGCAGCTATGGTGACAGGCGTATTTTCACTAGGCAATGCTACATTTAGTTTTATTATAATTGCGCTAGGCGGGGTTATCGTAGGGGCGATTATTTCTCTCTTAGTCGTTTGGTTGAGAGTATTTCTACGTCGCCATGGTATGGAAGATGTAACGATGCACATGTTGATACAGATTTTAACACCCTTTGTAATTTATATCATTGCTGAAGAGCTTGGCATGTCAGGAATATTAGCTGTGGTAGCTGGGGGTATAGTTCATGCAGTAGAAAGAGATCGAATAGAAACCTCTGCAACGATGAAATTGAGAATTGTCTCTGAGAGTACATGGTCTATCATTATTTATATTTTGAATGGCTTAGTGTTTGTTCTACTGGGATTGCAGATTCCAGATGTTACGCGCGTTATATTTGAGAGTAGTGCGTTCAATAACTTACAGGTAATCGGATATATTATTGTTATAACCCTTGCTTTAGTGTTACTTCGTTTTGCTTGGGTCTATTTCTTTTCAAAGGGAACATGGGCTTTTGGATCAAGAGAACAGTTAGACAAGCCGAAATTGAATTCGGCCGTGTTAACTTCATTATCTGGAGTACGTGGAGCGGTAACCCTAGCGGGTGCTTTTTCCATCCCACTTGTTTTACAGGATGGGAGTCCATTTCCGGAGCGGGATTTAATTATTTTCATTGCCTCAGGAGTGATTCTGGCAACCTTAGTGATTGCGAGTGTGACATTACCCCTTTTCTCTAAGAAAACAGAGGTTACGGAAGCAGAAGATATGGATGGTCAAGAACAGATTTCTAAAGTTAAGATTATAAAGGCAGCGATTCATGGAATTAGACAAGAAATAAATGATGATAATGAGGCGGCTGCTTTATCTGTAATAGCAGATTACAATAAGAAATTGAGACAAATGGCTAATAAGGAAATGCTTGAGTCTTCTAATTCCAGCTTTAGACAATCTGCATTGGATGTCAGACTGTTGGGTATTCAGGCTGAACGTGATGAAATGGAGAGATTATTAGCGACGGAAGCTGTTTCGCAAGAGGTTGCTGATCAATTTGAAGAGGCTATTGACCATATGGAAATGATGTTATCTAATCGTTTGAAGATGAGGCTTATGATATCTATGTTCAGAATTAGACGTCTTATGCGTAACGTGGTGCATACGGATACAGGAAGAAGGTCACAAGAAGATCTTAATTCTTTGAAAGAAATTAAAATTAAGACATCGCATGCGGCAATTTCCGCCATTAACAATCATATGAATGAAGATAACAGAAAAGCGTCTTTGCTTATTGTTGCACAATACAACCGTACCATCGAGAGAATGTTCAGCCACGAATATGAACAAGTCCAGGAAGATGAAGAATTTCAGCAGCAAAGAGTTGAATTTCAGTTCAAGGCAATACAGATTGAAAGAGATGAAGTCCAGAACATGTTTGAAGAAGGAACCATCTCGCGCGAAATGGCTAATGAATTACGTCAATTTATAAACTTTTTAGAAGCAGGAATGCTAGAAGTGGATGAACATGAATAGGAGGACTTGCGCCTATGGGATTTCTAACATAAAATGGGTACATTAAAACGGCAGTACAAAACTCGACGACATCGAGTTTTGTACTGCCGTTTTTTATATATGAAGATGCTTACCTACTGATTACGGCGATTTAGCTTATTTTGCAACATACCGAGGAAAATATCTGCTAGAATAGCGAGCAGACAAGCGGGTATTGCACCAGCATAAATTTTGATATTATTGTGCAGGTTAAGGCCGGAATAAATTTCGCGTCCTAACCCTTCGCCGCCAATGAGCGGAGCGAGCGTTGCTACACCGATGGCGATGACTGCTGCTATGCGAAGTCCAGCCATCAAGAACGGTAGCGCTAGAGGAAGTTGCACTTGTAGTAGCAATTGCATGCTACTCATGCCTACACCCTTGCCGGCTTCACTTATACCCGGATCCACCTGAATTAAACCCATATAGGTGTTGCGAATGATGGGCAACAAGGAATATAAAAACAAGCCAACAACAACCGTTTTGAATCCTAAGCCAAGTACGATCATTAGTAAAGCTAACAAAGCTAGGCTTGGAATAACTTGAATAAAGTTAGCCACAGGCAGAATAAAGGCTGCTAATTTTTTGCTGCGGGCACTGAGGACACCGAGTGGAATACCCACAATGAGCGCCAGCCCCAAACCGCTGAACACCATGATAATATGCACCCATGTTAAGTGTAAGAGATACCCAGCGTTCTGCTGTACATATTGCAAAAGATTTAGATCCGATCTCGGGGGAGTCACGTCAGCATCAAGTAGATTAATTGTTTTCAAAAACTCATACGCTACTTCTTTCGGTGAGCGTTTATTGACTTCAACTTCATAGTTAAGTGCGCTCATTGTATTTGTATCCATTTTACCTACCAATAAAGAAATCATATCGTTCAATTCCGGATATTGCTTTAAGATATCATTTCTCACGACAGGCGAGGCATCATAGGGTGGAAAAAATTGTTTATCATCCTTTAATGTTTTCAAGTCATATTGTTGTATTCCTGAGTCTGTCGTATAAGCAACGACAACATCGACTTTTTTATCAGCCGCCGCTTTATGCACTAAGGAAATTTCCATGGGGAGTGCTTTCTTAAATGAGAATCCATAAAATTGGGTGAAGGCATTATAACCATCACTATCCCGCTCAAGCCAGGTTGAGTCGACGCCAATATTCATATCTTGGGCATGACTCTTTAAATCAGATACAGTACTCAGATTATATTGATTAGCCACATCTTGGGTCACAGTTAATGCATACGTATTCTCAAAGCCATAAGAATCAAACCATTTGAAATCAAAGTATTTGTTGAATCCTTCTTGGGCTTGTTGTAGAACCTCTTGACGCTCATTGCTTTCTTTAACCGGAAAATGGTTGTTGAAAATTTCTCCAGAATATAAGGTGCCCATTTGAATTTCATTGTTCTTCATGGCTGAGATAATAATAGGACTGGATGCAAGATCAGGTACAATTTCGACCTTTAATTCTGTGCGATCTTCAATAAGAACCTTATACATCTCAGCTAGAGTTTTGACTTCTGTGTATGTTTGCGCACCTATTTTTATCGTATCTGTGGCACCCTTACCGCATGCAGAGACGACCAATGACAATATGGAAATAAAGCATAAGGTGGCAATCCGTGTTGTTATTTTTTTCATTTTTCCACCTGCAGTTTGGTTATTTTGTTTGTTTTAAGAGAAGCCCATCTTTCAATAGCTCCAAATAACAGATCAGCTAGTAAGGCTAGCAGGATCGCAGAAGCGGCGCCTGTTATGATAAGTTCTTTCTTGTTCACTCCAATACCGGAAACGATGAGCTCCCCTAAGCCTCCTGCACCAATCAAGGCTGCTAGTGTCGTCCAGCTAATAATATAGACCGTAGTGACACGAATACCAGACATTATGTAAGGAAAGGCAAGTGGAAGCTGAATTTGCAGCAGCCGTTGAGTCGCGCTAAAACCCATGCCGCGAGCCGATTCTAGCATGGCAGGATCGACAGAGGTGAAGCCTGCGTATGTGTTGCGTAGAATAGGCAATAAGGAATATAGAAAAAGGGCGAAGATTGCCGGCTTTATCCCAATTCCCATGAGTGGAATAAGAAGAGCCAGAAGAGCTAGGCTTGGAATAGTTTGAAATATATTGGTAATAGTAAAGATCAACGTATGCAGCCATTTAATCTTGTTCTTCGCCAGAAACATACCTAACGGAACGGCTACTAGTATACCTAGAAGGATAGAAGCAGCAGTGATGATTAAGTGCTGTTGAATAGCCGTCAAAATATCCAAATAACGTTCCTGCAGAAATTTCAAATAAGTGACAACAAAATTAGATTTCGGCATCGATATCGCCCCCATGAACTTGAGGAGAGTAGACTTCTGCCAGATGACTCACTACACTTCCTCTCGTAATAATACCGATTAATTGGTTGTCGCCCTTTACAACGGCTAAATTAGACAATTGATATTCAGTCATGATGTTCAATGCAACGGACAGAGAAGTTCCGGTTTGCACGATATGGACAACTGGCATCATGACATCGGCAACGGTTTTGGTTTCCTCGCCATATTGGTCCAAAACGCGATAAATAGATATACTACCCTGTAAATGGTTATCTTTATCGACGATCAACAAGGAGTCCACACGTCTTTTCTCCATCATTTTCATTGCAGAGGCAAGCCCTCTAGATGGGTACGAGGTCGCTGGATTTTCTATCATGACTTCGTCTACAGTGGGTGCTTCTAATACATTGTCCTGCATTCTTTTTGTACCGAAAAAGTTTTTTACGAAATCGTTTGCTGGATGACGCAAAATTTGTTCGGGATGTCCAGTTTGAACAATTTCGCCATCCTTCATCAATATAATGGTATCGGCAATTTTGATGGCCTCATCCATATCATGTGTGACGAAGACAATCGTTTTTTTCAATTCATGTTGTAAACGAATAAGTTCTTCTTGTAGCTGTTCACGACTTAGGGGATCCAATGCGCTGAAAGGTTCATCCATTAGGATAACTGCTGGATCCGCAGCCAAAGCGCGGATGACACCGATTCGCTGTTGCTGCCCACCACTTAATTCAGAGGGATAACGACTTCTATATGAGTCGGGATCTAAGTTTACAAGCTTTAAGAGCTCGTCTACTCTTGCTTCCGTTTTTTGTTTTTCCCATTTTTGCAAGCGGGGCACTACACCCACATTTTTGCCAATGGTCATATGGGGAAACAGTCCGATGCTTTGAATCACATAGCCTATCTTTCTACGAAGCTTTACGGGATCTATGGTAGAAATATCTTCACCGTGTAGGGTTATTGTACCGTTGGAGGGTTTAATTAAACGATTTATCAGCTTCATTGTCGTTGTTTTGCCACAGCCACTTGGACCGATTAGTACGGTGATTTCACCTTCCTTAATCGTTAGATTAATATCCTTAAGCACTACATTTCCGTTCTCATAGACCTTGTTAATTCCTTGAAATTGAATCATTCGGTTACCGCCTTTTCTATTAGGACTGATATGTAATGTATAAAAGTTTGTTTGGTTGTTTCAGCTGTAGCGAATCCAATGTTAGCTGAGACTTCTCCAAACATAAGTTTGCATATAGTATGATATAGACCATTTTGTGTTTTTCTAAACATATTTTCTGATATTACTGGCTAAGTCTTCGTCAACCATCAGATTCTTTTATATACTACCGTAGCATTGTAGATCCTATGCATTGAAGATTAAATGTAAGGTGGGAGGAATACTGCGAGTAAATTTTGTTAACTTTAATTTCACAAATAGAGGATGGAGTTACAATATGTAGTGTAGTATAATAATCTGAGCACAATATATTGTAATATATTGATTTGGAATCTTGGGCTTTAATTCATGAGTACTATTAATAGGAGGGTGTTTTTTTGAGTAATTTACAGCATACACGCCGATTAGAAGGCTTAAGTGAGAAGATATTTCTGGATAGATACGCGTGGAAGGATGCGGACACTAATAACGCTAAGGTAGGGGATGTGGTTCTGGTCCTGACGAAGGATGATCCTAAATTCCCTACGAAGGAAGTTGGCGAAATTGTTAAGCGCGAGGGTAGAAGGGTAACCGTAAAAACACGCAGTGGCGAGCTGGTAGAGTCTGATGTTGAGAAATTAACTTTGAATATTGAGAAGACACCGGAAGAAATGTGGGATCGCTTGGCGAAGGCTATGTCTTCTGTTGAGGAAACACCTGAACTTCAAGCAGAATGGCAAGACAAATTCCGTTACTTGCTAGACGACTGGAAGCTTGTTCCTGGGGGACGGATTGCGGCAGGCGCTGGTGCGAGTGAAGAACTTACTTTATTTAATTGTTATGTTGTGCCTTCTCCAAAAGACAGCCGCGGTGGTATTATGAACACACTTTCGGAGATGACAGAGATCATGGCACGTGGTGGTGGTGTAGGCATTAATTTGTCATCGCTTCGTCCACGTAGATCTATTGTAAAGGGAGTTAATGGCTCATCGAGTGGCGCTGTATCCTGGGGAGGATTGTTCAGCTATACCACGGGTTTAATCGAACAGGGCGGGAGTAGACGTGGAGCGCTCATGTTGATGATTAATGACTGGCACCCTGATGTACTAGACTTTATAACGGTGAAGCAGACGATGGGACAAGTAACGAATGCTAACCTATCCGTTTGTATAAGTAACGGGTTCATGAAGGCTGTTAAAGAAGATTTAGATTGGGAATTAGTATTTCCGGATACGACAGAGCCTGACTACAATGAAGTATGGGATGGCGACTTAGAGAAGTGGAAAAAGGCTGGACGAAAAGTTATTCCTTATCGGACGGTGAAAGCTCGTGAAATTTGGAATACGATTATTGATGCCGCATGGAAATCTGCTGAGCCCGGCATAGTGTTCATGGAACATTATAATGATATGTCTAATAGCTGGTATTTTAATCCGATTATTTGTACAAACCCTTGTGGAGAGCAAGGATTACCTGCTTGGGGTGTTTGTAATTTATCTGCGATTAATTTATCGAAGTTCTACGATGAAGACAAACATGATGTGAATTGGGATGAACTTGCCACAACGACTCGTTATTCCGTGCGCTTCTTGGACAATGTCATTAATAAGACACCTTATCACTTTGAAGAAAATGAGAAAAACCAGAAGAATGAGCGTCGTGTAGGTCTCGGTACAATGGGGCTTGCAGAGTTGATGATTAAGTTGAACATCCGTTATGGTAGTCCAGAATCATTGGAATTCCTTGATCAAATATATGCCTTTATGGCTCGAGAAGCTTATTTGGCATCGGCTGAAATTGCTGGAGAAAAGGGTTCATTCACAGCATTCGATGCTGAGAAATATCTACAAAGCGGGTTTATGCGTAATATGACAGAAGCCTTCCCAGAAGTAGGCGAAGCTATTAAAGAAAAGGGAATGCGTAACGTCACAGTGATTACTCAAGCGCCAACAGGGAGTACCGGTACAATGGTAGGGACTTCAACTGGGATTGAGCCGTATTTCGCATTCAAATATTATCGTCAAAGTCGTCTAGGGTATGACGAGCAATTCGTACCGATTGCTGAGGACTGGCTTGAAGCACATCCCGGTCAGGAATTGCCGGATTATTTCGTAACTTCGATGGATCTATCAGCCAAAGATCATATTCGTGTACAAGCTGCCATTCAGCGTTGGGTAGATAGCTCTATTTCAAAAACAGCCAACTGTCCTTCCGACTTTACCGTAGAAGAGACAGCAGAGCTCTATGAGATGGCATTCGATCTGGGTTGCAAAGGCGTAACGATCTATCGTGATGGTAGCCGGGATGTACAAGTGTTGAACACAGGCAAGAAGGAATCAGCAGAGGTAGAGGTGCTAGTAGAGGAGACAGAACAGCAAGCCGAACAGCAAGTGGCGGATCACTTTGCAGGCGAAGATGCTGCTCTAGAATCGCTAGGTGGAAGTCTTACAGCCGCTCAGATCGTTGAGCCACAAGGAAAGAAAGTTGTGGACAAGCAGTACAAGAGTCGTCCACAAGTTCTACGTGGCGCCACGTATAAGGTGAATACGCCATTCGGAATGGCATATATTACAATCAACGATCTTGAGGGGATACCTAGCGAAATCTTCTTGAATGTAGGGAAAGCTGGATCGGACGTATTCGCTATGGCCGAGGCATTGGGTCGCGTATGCTCCTTATTCCTTCGCTATGGAGATCATGGATATAAGGTGGAACTCTTAATTAAGCACCTCAAGGGAATCGGCGGTTCCGGAGCTATTGGCTTTGGTGTGAACCGCGTAGAATCGATCGCAGACGCCGTCGCAAAAGCATTAGAATCCCATGTGCAGAGTGGTGTAGGACGTGGATATGATCACGATCCAGCACCCGTAGCACCTACCCTTGAGAGAACATTAGTTGAGGATCATGGTACGGAAGACACTGGTCATAGAGCCTCGTCGCAAACCTCTCGTGACTTGTGCCCGGCTTGCGGTACAGCTTCACTGATTAACATCGAAGGATGTAAGACGTGTAGTAACTGTGGGTATAGTAAGTGTTCGTAGGGTGAGGTGTGCTGGACTTGGGGCTGCTGTTGTGATGGATCGCGAAAGCTGCGAAAACTACCGCAACAGCTGCGAAAAGTGGATCACATAAATTGAGAAAAGCTAAATTTATTCATTCGTTTGTACAAAAATGCAGGATTGAATAATTGTTCATAAATTATGATAAAAATACTAATGGTTGAGCTTACAGATCTAATGTTCTGTAGGTGTAATTGTATCAAGACTTAAAGGTCCGATGGCAATAGCTAAGGAAGCCTATACCGTTTCTAAAATCAATATAATCTCCATTAAGATTCAATTACTGATATAAAGAGCGGTTTTCAAGAAATACATAAAGGACCTTGCCGGTGTTAGTGCTAGCAAGGTCTTTTATGTTATAGCATACATTAGACCAGTTGTTTTATTAAGATCACAGGATATAATTTTTGAGGAGCATGCTTTGTCATGTCTCTTTTTTGTTGTTAGAGCAAATGAGCAGTTAAGTAGAGTAAGTAGGTAATAAATGTTGAGAAAATAAAGTGTTAATCTGAAAGATAAAGTTGTAGACTGACTATGCTTTATTAAACTAACTGGCAGTTATGAGTAATAAAAGTATATAAGTATGGTATGAAATAATAAAGGTTATGAGCAGAAATTACACAATAATAATCACTTTACAAACTACTTAACCTATTAAGGGATAGACTCAGTATTTTTTAAAGAAAATTAAAGATAATAAATATATTTAATATATTATTGAATATTATTAAAAATTAGTTTAATATAATTAAAAAAAGGGGGAGTTAAATGGAAAGAGGAGAAGTTCCATCTTGGGTATTATCATTGGATAAAGAATCTTTGGAGTTCATTAGAAAGTTTATCTTAAACTCTGGATCATTGAAAAACATGGCCAATGATTATGATGTATCTTACCCTACTGTGCGTGCGATGTTAGATAAGTTAATTAAGAAGATTGAGCTGCATAGTAAGGAAGATGATGTAGTATTCGTGAACATGATTAAAAATTTAGTGATTGATGAGGAACTCAGTTTAGAAACCGCAAAAATAATCATTGCTAAATATAAAGCAGAGAAGGGAGATTAAGAAAATGGAACATGTTATTCAGTTTGTTATCGCAGTAGGGATTTTAGTTGTACAATATTTTATCTCTAAACGTGGACCTGTCTTTGTAGGTGCAGTTTTACCAGTCATTTATATTGGATTGTTTAGTTATGGGTACATTATTGATTTTTTTAGTGAAAGGTCCACAGAAAATATACTAGGTGCATCCATTGGGGGAACTGTTTTACTTATATCAGCTTGGATAAAAGGTCGAGAATCTTTAGCAAAAGAAAGAAAGAGAGAACTCAATAAAATTAAAGCGAAAGATTTATAAGTAAACCAGTATAGAAGATTAATAATATGTATGCGCAAAAAATTGAAATTGAAGTTGTTCAACTAACGGGACACGATAGCTCCATAATACACAATGTAGGCAACCGGAAAAGATTCGGCCGCCTTCGTTATGTTAACGGGCAGGACTTAGGTTTTGTTATCCTTGATTGTTGGTTATTGGCCAAAAGAAAAACTGCCTATAATTAGACATAGGAAGATGTTAATTCGTACAGGCTACGCACCTCGCACTGAAGCGTATCGGCGATCGAAATTGCGAGCTTAAGAGACATCACTCTTTTATTGTCGATAAAGTCATCCAGCCGCTCCCGTCTCACCCGCAATTCAAGCGCCAGCCGTTCCAGCGGTATTCCTGCTTCCTGAAGCCTTTCCTCTAGCAGGCAACGGCCAAGTTCGTACTTCAATATGAATATGCCCCTCTCAGAAAAGAATCGTCCAACGAATCTTATGATTTCCTTTCCGCTTAAGCTTCATCCCCGGGTTGGATCTCGGGAATCGTGAGCGTAAACAGAGTGCCCATCCCAGGCACTCTTGATGGATACCTCTCCGTCCAGCGCCCGATATTACTAAACTTTAATGATAATCGGCCTCGGCAGCCCATTTAGCTAACGGGTAGAATAGCGCGGCTGACTTACATTACTTTACATTATTACTTTATCGCGGTAATATATTAGAGAAGTAAAGTGATAAAGGATGTGGTCTTAATCTAATTTATTCGGCTAGCAATACCAAAAGGCAATACCTCAGTTAAGAAGGGAGTTTGTTATGGTGCGAGAGGCATTAATTAACAGAAAGACAAAAGAATCAGAAATTAAACTGGAGCTTAATCTCGATGAATACAGTGAAGGCAACATCAACACGGGAATTGGATTCTTTAACCATATGCTCACGCTTTTTGCTTTTAGGGCAGGAATAAAACTAAATGTGGATTGCAAAGGTGATTTAGAGATAGATGGGCATCACACGGTTGAGGACATTGGAATATGCTTGGGGCAAGCAATCAAAAAGGCTATAGGGGATAAAAAAGGCATAAACCGTTATGGTAGCTCACGTATACCTATGGATGAGAGCTTAGCATTAGTGGATTTGAGTATATCTAATCGCTCTTTTTTAGTGTTTAACGTGGAAATGCCGTCAACACGAGCAGGCGAGTTTGAAACCGAATTAACCGAAGAGTTTTTTCTCGCTGTAGCACATAATAGCGGGATAACCATGCACATCAATTTGGAATACGGCAGAAATACACACCATATAAATGAGGCGATTTTCGTGGCATTCGGCGATGCGTTGAAGAAAGCAATTAGGATAACAGGCGATGTTATTCCGTCTACGAAGGGTACGTTATCATTATGAAAAAATATGTATAGACGCTTACGTGTAAAAAATTATGGGGGAGGAATTTGTTTCATTGGACATCTGACGATTACGCTAACGGGACACGTTAGTGCAATAATAGTTTATTAGTTCAATAACATAAAAAAACATCCTGCAAGGGCGCTTTCGGTACATCATCTATAACGTACTACTGCGGGGGAGTTTCATTTGAATTTATCAATTTAAATATCGAAATGCTGTCATGAGCAGCCGGAAAAAGAGACAAGCGACTGGAATATCAGAATCGCTTGTCTCTTTTTATGAAATTGATTCAATCATATCCTTTTATCACTTTTAATTTGATAACTGCGAATACTCCGAAGAAAAGAAGTAGACCTCCAATAGAGAACATGACAGAAGTAGAACTGAAAATATCAGCATAATACGATGCAATAGCTAGACCAACTGAGGGAGCAACGCTCATGATCGAGCCTAATACTCCAAACACCCGTCCCTGGAGTTCTTCGGAGACTTCGAGCCTAAGAATGATGTTAATGAGTAATGTACAGAATGAAAACATGAATCCAATGATGAGAATTGTGGGGATGGCTGTATAAGCGGTGGAAGTGAAGGATAGAAGGATGTACATAGGACCAATTAAAAGTAAACTTACCATGATTAGTTTACCTCGTTTTTTTATTTTGGTGCCTAAATAAAAAATCAATCCTGATCCTAACATATATCCGAGTGGAATACAGGCTTCCATGAGTCCAAATTGAAATGGATTAGCGTTCCACACTTTGATAGCCATGACTTGAGTCAGCATTAGCGAAGGCATAAAGAAAAGGGTGAGTGTAGGTAACAAGATGATTACAGCTTTCGCAAAGGGATCATTCCAAATAAAGCGAACACCCGTAACTAAATCCTCGATAAATTTCTTTTTCTCTTTGTTAGATTGATTAGTTCTTGAAGGTGTGGGCAAAGAACCAACGAATAAAATTAGAAAAAATGAAGCTAAAAAGGTTATCCCGTCAAAGAAAATAGCATTTGATACTCCGAATGCGATCACGAAAATACCCCCGGCCGAAAAGCCTACGGTTCTACAAATATTTTCCGATATATTAATTAAACCAACGGCCTTCTGAATGTGCTCTTTACCAACAACATTAATAAGTGATGCATGATAAGCAGGAGATTGAAACAAGGATGAAGCTGTGACAAGTCCTGTTAATATGACAATAAGAAAAAAGGGTGTATTCGGTAAATAAATTAAAACTCCAATGATCAGGACCAGCCCACAGCTTATTAAGTCGGTCGTTAACATTATTTTTCTGCGATTTATTCTGTCAGCATACGTTCCAGCTATAGATCCTAACAAGGAACTTAGTACAAGATTTGTTATAACAATGACCGCCATCATTTTTGCACTACCGGTCACCTGTAGAACCCATAAATTTAATGCAATACTGTGAAACGTATTACCAAATATAGAAATAGCATAAGAAAATAATAACATTAGAAATTGCTTGTTTTTCCATACTGTAGGCATAGGTTTTATTGCGCCTTGAGTTTGCCCGACTGCGACAGTTGAAATCTGTGAATCCATTCAATCATCCCTTTCGCTTAAGCGTTTAAGTTACAATCAAAAAAACTATTGTACTTCTACATAATATCTATTAGTACCTGTTGCAGTGTAGTCAATATTTTTTAAAAGATGTTCAATTAAACGAAAGGCAGTAGCAGATTTGTTCTCCTTGAATATAATTTTTTGCGTATTTCTTTGGAGGATTTCTGGACAATTACATGTGCAGATGACAGTTATATCCGTAAACACATCTAATTTCTCGATATAATTTCCAATGAATTCATTTATGACAATGGCCTTTGTGAAGGGGTTATTTTGGGAAAAGGACTCCAATTCAGAAAGATCATGAATAACGAAAATGGCATCTTCTGATAGGTCGATTCCTTCGAGGATATGGCTAACCAATGATAAATTATTATAGTTCTCCATGATTAAACATACTTGTGAGGGATCTTCATTCTCTAATAGAGCTAATTGTAAAGCAGAATGGAAATCATAATTAATTTGTTTAAATAAGTTATCTTCAACTAAACTATCAACGAGAATCAAAGGAACGCCTTCAACAAAGTTAGAAGATATGGAGTAGAAAATATCATCTTTAACATCAATTAGAATAACAGCCTCTAGGTTTCTCTCAACAATGATATCAAGAAAGGGATGGGTTGAATCTAAGGAAAATAGAAGCGTATGATATCCTGCTGAGGTCAATAATTGTTCCAAATCTTCAACAAATGAGAGATAAGTTCCCCTTTTCCAGTAGGGCATATTAGGAGATTTATTAATAAGGATCCCTATCAGTCCCGTTTTCTTTTTAGCAAGTGAGCGGGCAGTGAGATTAGGTATGTAATTAAGCTCTTTTGTTAATTGTAAAATTTTATAACGTGTGGTTTCGGGTATGCTCTGATTATCTACATTGTTTAGAACGTAGCTTACCGTTGCAATAGAAACATTAGCCCGCTGAGCAATATCTTTCATCGTTATCTTTTTCAATATACAGGTCACCCTTATCATTATATTATCTTAAAGACTAGCATCTCAATAGATAGTGAGTCAATAGATATAGAGTTAATTTACCTTAAAATATTAAAAATAAAATATATTGATAAAATATACTAAATATTGTAATCTATAAATCAATCATATAAATGTTAAAAAATTACAATAAAGGGGGCGTGTGTGTGAAAAATGTTGCTCTATATCCATTCAATAAAATTACTCAGGGAATTGTTCGATTTAGAGATCTTACGGACTTTTCAATAACGTCTATTATTGATTTTGTCCTTAATACCAATGAAGATGCGGGTCAAATTATCGAGGGAAAACCATCAGGTATTGTTATTACTGATAATATTGAAGAAGCGCTTAGTGCTGTAGATACCTTGATTTTAAATGATCCAGGGACTTCATTTGGTAATAATCAAGGGGTGTATAGTCAATATAATTTAAAAGAACTTTGGAGGACACTAGTATTATCAGCTCATGAGAAAAATGTCCGAGTCGTGAGCGTACATGAGATTTTCGACGAAGAAAGTCTTATGTGGTTACAAGACCATGAAATTACAATAGATGTAGATCCACAAATTCCATATTCCTTGGAGCAACGATTGAATGAAGAATATGTCTTTCCCTCTCCAGAGGATAAAGTATCCACTTATTTAAATTATTTCAATCTTGATAACATCATGTCTAATTATAATCAAAATATTTGTAAGGTGGGGATATTTGCAACAAGAGGTTGTCTAGGTAAGTTCACAGCGCAAATGACTTTGTTCCGAGAATTAAGAAATGCAGGAGAAAAGGTTCAAGCTATTATTTCTGAACCTACGGCATCTTTATTTAATCAACCAGGTGGCGACATTATGAAATTCATTTCTCAAAAAAGATTGGATCAATATCCTTATTATATCAACGCAGCCGTTCGAGAGGCAGAACACAATGATAATGATTTCGTTTTACTGTCTGGGCAAGGCTCATTATTACCAAACCACAACTTTGTCATTGCTGCTACTAAAACTTCTTATCTACGAGCCTTTCAGCCCGATGTGACTTTGTTGGTTGTGGGATATGATGACGATGAAGAGATCCAAGATTGTATGGATATATTACGGATTTACGGTGGGAATAGAAGTAAACCTTTTGCCTTATTAATTCCCGATAAGATCGAAATGGATTTTAATCAATATATTATAAAAACGAAAGAAGAAATTGAACAACGTAAGGAATACCTTAAATATACATTCAATGTAGATCATGTCGAGTGTGTTCTGGATATAAGCCAATTGACGGGTAAATTGATAGAGCGAAAACTATATATTAACTCATAATCAATAGGGAGGGAATAGTATGAAAAGAGTCGCTCTTTATCCATTTAATAAGATAACTCAGGGGTTAATTAGATTCCGTGATCTGCTGGATTTTGAAATTGTATCCGTTATTGATTTTGTATTTCAAAGCGGCGAGGATACAGGCGAAATTATTGACGGTACAACTGCGAATATATGTATCCATAATTCTATGAGTCAAGGGTTGGAAGACATCGACACCTTGATCCTGAATGATCCTGGTACTTATTTCGGTGGCAACAAAGAAGTATTCGAAGAACATGATCTTCTATCGTTGTGGAGGGACATAGTATTAGATGCTTCCTCTAAAGGAATACAAGTGGTGAGTGTCCACGAAATTTATGATAAAGATACGATCTGCTGGATGAATGCAAATCATGTTGAAATTAAAGTGTTTCATGGCTTTAGTGACTCCCTATTAAGTGAAGTTGACAATAAGTATGATACAAGTGGAACTATGATCGATAATTACTTGAAGCAGTTTGAGAACGAATATACTATGTTTGCTAGAACCAAAAAAATTAAGAGAATTGGTATCTTTGCAACAAGAGGGTGTATCGGTAAGTTTACGACACAATTGGGTTTGTATAGAGAATTCAAAAAATCGGGTATAAAGGTAACCGCACTCATTACGGAACCTACAGGTTATCTATTTAATCAGCCAGAAGGTGACATTTTTAAGTTTCTAGCACATAGGCCTCTCGATAAATATCCATATTATATAGACACTATTATGAATAGAGCTGAACAAGATGGATTTGAATGGATTATAATGGCCGGTCAAAGCTCTATACTCCCAACTTCGAATATTGCCTTTAATTCACTGCGTTTTGCGATGTTGAAAGCTTTTGACCCTGATTACAATTTGCTAATTGTCGGATATAGCGATGATGAACAAATCCATGATGCGCTAGAATTACTAAGAATCTTCTCAAAACGCCCCATTGTACTGTTGTTACCAGATAAGGTTGAAGTATCCTACGGAGAATATGTCAATTTCACCTATGAACAGAGAATGTCGCGCAAACAAGAATTACAAGATAAGTTCGACATCAATGTTGAGTTTATAGAACATGTGTCAAAGATTAAGGAAAATATAATAGAAGTAGATACCTTGGTATTCGATAAGAGCGAATATGCTGGATTCTAGACACAGTATTTATCAAATTGTAACGGACCGTTTCTATGATGGAGATCATGATAACTATGCAAATAGTGACTTATTTAGCAAAGATAAATTGAACTTAAGAAAATATTTGGGTGGCGACTGGGAAGGTATTATTAGAAAGATCAAGGATGGATATATACCCGGATTAGGTGTAAGGGCAATTTTAATTTCTCAACCTGTAGAGAATGTTCATACGTGCATGGAAGATGAGGAGGGTACAGCGTCTTATCATGGTTATTGGCCAAGGGACTTCATGAAACCCAATCCTTATTTTGGCTCACTCGACAAATTTCTAGAGCTAATTCAGGTGGCTCATCAGAATCACCTAAAGGTACTCATAGATTTCACACCAAACCATACCTCTCCTGCCCTTGAACTGAAGCCGAATTACATGGAGAATGGTGCGCTTTATCATAAGGGTCAACTCGTTGCTAAGTATTCAGAAGATATTGAACGTATATTTCTACATAATGGTGGAACAGATTTTCAGAATTATGAAAATTCCCTGTATCGAAATTTATATGATCTTGCCAGTTTGGATCACATGAATCCCACAATTGATCAAATACTACGTGAAGGAATTCAATTTTGGCTAGATCTAGGAGTTGATGGAATTAGGATAGATGCGGCTAAGCATATTCCGCCTGGATGGCTGAAATCATTATCTGGATTTATTTATAGCAGAAAGCAAGCATTTATATTCGGGGAATGGTTTTTGCTTGAGCATGAAGGTTCGCATGTAAACTCAGAATTCGCAAATGAAAATGGTATGAGCCTACTACATTTTATGTACAGTCATTCTCTACGACAGGTATTACTAGACAATGTGAGCTTCAGTCAGTTTATTAATATGATAGATGAATCCTTCGAATATTATAAGTGGCCAAACGATCAAGTTATCTTCTTGGATAATCACGATATGAGCAGGTTTACAAAGGGAAATACGGACACTCGTTTTACCGATATTGCCTTGTCCTTACTACTTACATCTGTAGGTATTCCGTTGATTTACTATGGAACAGAGCAATATATGACCGGTGAGAATGATCCAGATAATCGCAGAATGATGAACTCTTTTAGCCAAACAACGGCAGCCTATAGAATAATATCTAAACTTAACCGCTTAAGGCGAGAGAATATAGCTACATGTTATGGAGCTATGAAGGTGCTTCATATTAGTGAAAGAGTATTAGTCTTTGAACGGACCTATGTATCCGATGTAGTGCTTGTCATAGTTAATCTCAATGAGACTTGTGAAGAACTTATAGATCTGAATACTTCCTTACCCAGCGGCCGTTATTTGAGTTCTTTAACGGAGATATTTCCTACAGATGGAATAACGGTAGATCGTGAGGGGAAATTGTCTTCGAGTGCTCTTCAACCATTAACGGTTTCCATTTACTCATCGGTATCAGAGACGACTTCCTGTACTACAATCACGCACTTCTCTCCTCGAGTAGCTATGCCCGGAAGTACATTAGTCATTCATGGTATGCATTTAGGAGAAGAAGAAGGATACGTTGATATCAGCAATAATGCTGTTGAAGTTATTTCATGGAACTCAGAAAGTATCGTGGTGAGGATTCCTGAGATTCCTGCGGTAACACCAGGTTATCATTCCATAAAAGTAACAACTCGAGATGGGTTCGTAAGTAATATATTATCCGACCTGAGTATGTTAACAGCCGTACCAGTAACCGTGCGAATTGTGGTGACTAATGCAATTACTGAGTATGGTTCTGACGTGTATTTATCTGGAAATCTGTTTGAGCTCGGTGAGTGGGATTCCAATCAGGCTATCGGTCCATTTTTCAATAGTATTGTGTATCGATATCCTACTTGGTATTACGACGTAAGTGTACCCGCAGGATACGAAGTAGAGTTTAATTTCTTGAAGAAATACGCCTCGGGGATTGTGAAATGGGAGGGTGGCGGTGTACATACCTTTACTGCTCCTATGGAAGGAATAAGTGAAATACTAGTAGATTGGCAGGATTGATTGTTCTGTCCATTTATTTGAGGAGATGTGAGACGTGGCTGAAGGATTAGTATATAGCAATGCTAGTTTGATTTTTCATACAGCCCTTGATGAAGAGATGAAGTTCATGATTTCGAAACACTTTAATAAATCATGGATGCAATTACAACGGTCCGTTCGATTAACTGCACTTTCATTCGAATATAAATTCACACAGTATTTGTTTCCAATGGAAGTAGATTCGGAACCATTAATCATGCGAATTCCCCATATACATCATCATTTTTTTTACGCGGACTTCGGTATTGTAAAAGATGATATTCAAACATATGTAACGATTTATCGATCCAATATTCTACAAGTGTTCGATGACAATAAGGTGGATAGTTTTGATTCATATTCCTTTCTGAAGAATCGATCTAGTATTCCATTAATAGAACAAAATAGATGGTGGGAATATTTTAACGGTTATTCTTTGTCTGACAAATAAATGTTGGGAGGGATATTATGAAGTCTTCTAAATATTCTATTTTGATTATCTCCTGGGAATATCCTCCAGTTATTATTGGGGGAATCTCACCGCATGTTTATGAATTGTCTAGACAATTACAAGATGAGAATACGGAGATTCATATTGTTACAAATTCAGCTCCCAATCGTCCAGTTCACGAGATCGAAAATGGAGTACATGTTCATCGAGTTACTACGTATGAAAACGTCCATGACTTCTTGGATTGGGTGCTCCAATTTAATTTGTCCATTGTGAATTATGTTAAAGGTCTAATCAATAATGGGGTTAAGTTTGATATCATTCATGCTCATGATTGGTTAGTAGGATTTGCTTCGCTTCTACTGAAAAAACAGTTGAATATACCACTAATCACAACGATTCATGCCACGGAATATGGAAGAAACAATGGCCTATTTACGCCGCTTCAAATGAATATTCATTCGATAGAACACGATCTTACAGAAGAATCAGATCATATTATAGTGTGCAGTTCCCATATGAAAAAGGAGGTTTGCCAAATACATGGAATACACGAATCCATCATAAGAGTTATTCCTAATGGAGTTGATATAGAATCACTAACGATGCAGGACCCTCATTCATGTCGAAGAGAGGAATATGCACTTCCTCAAGAAAAGATAGTACTTTTTATAGGTAGGCTCGTAAAAGAAAAAGGAGTGCACATCTTAATAGAAAGTGCCAAAGAAGTTCTTGATCACGATTCCGATGTTAAGTTTATTATTGCTGGCCGAGGGCCTATGACTGCTGAACTTAAGACTCTTGCATCGGATCTAGGTTCAAAAATAATGTTTGTTGGTTTCATTGAAGATGACAAGAAAAGTCATTTATTGAAAATTGCTGATGTATGTGTCTTTCCAAGTCTATATGAACCATTCGGTATAGTCGCCATTGAAGCCATGGGAAGTGGTTCGCCTGTAATTGTGTCAGATGTTGGAGGTCTCTCAGAAATAGTTAATCACGATATAAATGGTTTTAAATTTACCCCAGGGAATGTTCATGCCCTGACACACTATTTATTAAGGGTACTTCATGATCCAGCACTCAGACAAACTTTTGCCGAAGCGGGTAGAAGAACAGTTGTATCTCGCTATGATTGGAAGAATATTTCCATATTGACGAAAGAAGTGTATCACATGGTAGACGCGGTAAGTATTTAAAGACAAGTATTTTTTAGAAACGGGGGAATCGGTATGGTGTCTTTTTTAAACTTGAAAGAAAATATCATTGATCATGATCTCTGTACGTCCTGTAGCTTGTGTATAGCAGCTTGCCCCAAGGAGTTATTATCCATGAGTGATGATGCGGTCCCATTACCTTTGTTTCAAGATCATATTTCGAAGTCATTAGATATTTGTGGTACTTGTAATTTGTGTTCAGATATTTGTCCGGGATTCGATACAGAAACTACTGAGTCTGAACTTAGAATATTTGGTAGAAATCGTGTTGAGGAGGAACGTTGGGTAGGAATTTATAGATCTACTCATCAGTTAGCGACGAAGAATCATCAAATTATCGATAAAGTGGCAGCGGGTGGAGCAGGAACAATCCTTGCTATTACTGCTTTGGAAGAGAATATTGTTGACGCAATGATTGTTGTAGGTAGAGATGAGGAACGTCCGTGGATTCCCAAAGCCTACATTACAGATTCTATAGAAAAGGTCATTGAATGCGCTCAATCCAGCTACTGTATTACACCCAACCTTGAGTTATTAAAGGATCCTCGATATCACAGAGTAGGGATTATTGGAGTACCCTGTCAAATCCAAGGAGTAAATAAACTCTTGAATTTACCAGGTGATTCCAACGCCGCTGCACTTGCTGAAAAGGTCGTATTTACAATGGAACTAGGGTGTGCATCGAATACGTCCAGTGCTGGAACGGAACACTTAATAACTGAAATATTAAATGTTAATTTGGATGATGTTGTTTATATGAGGTATCGAGATGGAGCCTATCCAGGAAAGTTTGTTGTGAGGACTAAGGATGGTATTGAACATTCCTTACCATTCTACAGACTAGTAGAAGAGTTTAAAAAATTTAAAACATTTAGATGTTTATCTTGCGCTGATTGGTGGTCCGGTTTAGCAGATATTTCAATCGCAGATGGAGATCCCAATATTTTTGATTCGAGTAGAACTGAGAAATCTTCTAAGCCTACATCGACAATAATGGTACGTACTGAAATGGGAGAAAGATTAATTAGACTTGCACTTCAGAATGATTCCATCGAGTTATTTCCATACGTTTTTGAAAATAACCTTGGACTTGAGCGGAAACGACAACGCTACCGTAGTTATGCTGAAAACAGTAGTAGAAAAATTCCACTTCCTCCTGGAGGAGATATGATGTACTCGGAAATAATGTCTGATGATGAGGTGATAAAAAATGGCATTGGTACGGAGAACAACAGAACTTCAAACCTCGTTTGATATTCAAGTGAAGTCGAATAAATCAAAACAACATATTGTTTTTAATTCAGTTTCGAGCGATAAGTCGATATCTCAGCGGGCTATAATACTAAATTCAATAGCTAACGGTAGAGGGACTGTACGAAATGTACTAAGATCAAGGGATATCGAGAGTTGCATAAGTATTCTGGACAAGCTTGGGGTAAAGTTTGCATGGGATGATAATGATCTGATTATTCAAGGAGTAGGATTACGTGGTTTAAAACCATCTATTGAAAGACTCGACATTGGTAATACAGCGACTTCCGCAAGGCTGATTATGTCGGTGTTAGCTAGCTATCCATTCAAAGTTAAACTATCAGGCAATTCAATGTTATCCACAAGACCTATGGACTGGGTGGTAGAACCGCTTAAAGAAATGGGTGCAAATATTACCCATCTAGGCACTGAGGGTTGTTTGCCTTTAGAAATGATTGGCGCGTTCCCTTTAAAACCTATTCATGTAGAAGCAACAGTTGCAAGTGCGCAAGAAAAGTCAGCTATTCTATTTGCAGGACTCTCTACTAAGGGGATGACCCAATATAAACAAATGTGCCAAAGCCGTGATCATACGGAACGGTTAATGGAGTATTTTGGGGTTAATATAGTTTCACACGATAATATAACTACTATTGTAGGTGGGAATGAATTCAATAGTAAAGAAGTAGTCGTTCCAGGAGATATTTCATCTGCTGCCTTTTTATTAGCCGCGTATACTATCCGTAGTAATGAATTAGAAGGGAACTTATTAATCAAAGGTGTTGGTGTTAACCCAACTAGGATTGGCTTCGTGACCGCCCTGCAACAAATGGGCCTGAATATTTCTTTTAGTGAGAGAAGAATGCTTATTTCTAATGAGCCGATAGCTGATATCTCTTGTATTCCTGCTAATGCTCTTATCCCAAGTTATGTGGATGGAGTAGAATTTGTCCAAAGTCTAATTGATGAAGTGCCTTTATTGGCAGCCGTATCAGCATTTGCAGATGGTGTTTCCATCATAAGAGATTGCAGTGAATTAAAAGATAAAGATACTAACCGAATTATAACAACAGCAAAGGTCTTGACGCAATTTGGAATTGATGTGACCTATGATAGTGATGAAATAAGGATAAATGGAGGTAAAACGTTAGTACCTGCAGTAGTTGATAGTTATGGGGATCATCGTATGGCTATGATGGCTATAGTTCTTGCTAGCAGCATGAATGAACCCTCTATCATTCGAAATTGCGATTGTATCTCGGTATCATATCCTGATTTTTTACAAGACATGGCCCAATTTGCTGATATAGAAGTTTTATGATTCTGGGCAATCCACATCCCAAGAACATCTTTGCATCTTTTCATGTAGACTTCTGTATTTTAAAATAGTGGTAACCTTTTCCTCACTTTCACGTACTATCCCCTGTAGATACATTTGTTTAGAAGGGGAGAGATATTATTGGGTTTCATGGATAACGAGAATCTGAAGCAAAGTATGAGTGATCGGAAAATGCCGGAGTTAAAGCCAGGAGCATATAAGAAAATAATTATCGGAATTGTAGCGGCATTCATTATTATCTTTGTGGGATCATCATCATTCTACACGGTGCAAGAACAAGAGCGAGCTGCCATACTAACATTTGGTAAGTATTCGACGGAGACCTCAGCAGGACTACACTTCAAATGGCCCTATCCGATTCAACAGGTTATTACAGTGCCAGCAGAGCTGACGCAACGGATACACATCGGTTATCGTCTAGAGGGAAATGAATCGATTCCCGTTGAAGAAGAAGCGATGATGATTACGGGAGATGAAAATATCGTATCGGCGGATGCAGTCGTTCAGTGGAAAATAAGTAATATTCGCGATTATTTATACAATATCGATGATCCAGAGCAATTTCTGCGTAATGCAACAAGCTCCTCGATCCGTGCAGTAATCGGCTCAGAGAAACTAGATTACGCTATTACAGACGGTAAGACAGTCATTCAAGACAAAGTTAGAGTGAAACTACTGGAGTTGCAGACTAAATATAATACTGGCATCCAAATTATTGACATTAAATTCCAAGATATTGAGCCTCCGAGTGGTCAGGTTACAGAAGCATTCCGTGAAGTAACGAATGCACGGGAAGAGAAAAACACTAAAATTAATAATGCAGCCAAATATGAGAATGATCTTATTCCGAAGGCTAGAGGCGAGGCACAAGCCCTGCTTGAGAACGCGGAAGGTGAGAAAAAGTCGCGGATATTGAATGCAGAAGGTGATGTGGCCCAATTTAATGCGATATACAAAGAGTATAAGAATAATCCGAATGTTACGGAAAGTCGGTTGATTCTAGAGACTTTAGAAAAAATTCTGCCAAATGCTCAAATTTTCATCACAAATTCGAATAGCGATACTGTGAATTACCTGCCATTAAATGAGCTGCTGCGCAGTGGTTCAAATAGTTCAACTACCACGACAACTCCACCTGCAACAACGACTCCCAAAGGAGGAGATACACAATGAAGAACAAATGGATAGCAATCATATCAGTCGTACTTATACTTATTTTAGCATCGGGTTCTATGTATATTGTCAAAGAAGGAGAGTATAAGGTCGTTCTTAGATTTGGTGAAGCGATAAGAGCGGTACCAGAGCCAGGATTAAAGTTCAAAATCCCGTTTGTGGAGAATGTCTCGACTCTCCCGAAATATCAGATGACTTATGAAAGCGCGCCTACGACCATACTTACGAAGGATCAGAAGCCGATTGTCGTTGATAATTACACCGTATGGCGTATTAATAACGCTTCGAAATTTTTAAGAACCGTTCAATCGGTTAGTGGCGGTATTCAACGAATAGATGAAGCCGTATATAACTCAGTTCGTCGTAAATTATCAGAAGTTAACTACGAGAATATCATCAGCGAAAATACAGAACGCGGTAATATCAATGATGAGATAACGAAGGACGTTATTGAAGCTTTAACGAGAGATGATTATGGTATTGAAGTGGTTGATGTACGTATCAAGCGTACCGACCTGCCAGAGGAAAATAAACAAAGCGTTTATAACCGTATGATCTCCGATCGTCAATCTATTGCTGCTCGTTATTTGTCCGAAGGTGACGAGGAATCACGGAAAATTACGTCTAAAGCGGATCGTACCTCGACTGAGCTACTTGCCCAAGCGAAAGCCGATGCCAAGAAGATTATTTCGGAGGGCGAGGGAGAAGCGGCAAGTATCTATAATCTGGCATATAGTAAGGATGAAAAGTTTTATAGCTTCTACCGGACACTACAGAGTTATGTGGTGACGCTGCAGAATGAACCTGTCATCATGTTACCCATCGATTCACCTTATACGAAAATTTTGTTAGGTCAGGAATAACAATAGACCGCGTTCTAGCCGCTTGATTCGGAGCGGGCGATGAGGTTTTCTCATGAACATCACGAATAAATATGATTTAGATTATAAAGAGACAAGCGACTGATATTCCAGTCGCTTGTCTCTTTTCTAGTTATAATGTAGGCGTAGCTGAGAAGAAACTTCTTGGCGATGGTTTCTTGGGACGTTTCTTTGCCGGAGCCGAGAAGGGGGTATAACCTCCTGCATACATCGACCCTATCTTGCAACCCTGGGATAAAGAGAGTTTCATTGGATCGGGATGCTGTTCCTGTTCTAGTAGTTTCAATAGAATCTTCGCACATGCACGAGCATCATCTAGTGCTTCATGATGATTGAGGGGAATATCATAATGTTCAGCAATCACATTTAATTTGTAGGAGGATACGTTTCGCAACATTTTTTTGCTTAGTAAATAAGTACAGAAATATTGAAAGGTAGGGTAATCTACCACAGCTTTATCTAAACAGTAACGTAAAACGCTCATATCAAAAGAAGCATTATGCGCAACAACCTGCTTCCCTTGCAAGAGTGGTTCAAGTGTTGGCCACAGCTCATGGAAGGTGGGCATTCCACAGATCATAGATTCAGTGATCCCGTGGATCTGTATATTTCGATAGTCAAAAGGCTGCTCTGGATCGATTAACCAGACATGTTCTGAGGTGATGATGCCTCCTTGGACTTCAACAAGGCCTAGAGAACAGGCACTGGATCGGTTCGCATTCGCAGTTTCAAAGTCAATTGCAACAAAATCCATAAGTTAAGAACTCCTTATTATTCGTATCAGATAAGAATAGCTATATGTGTGTGTCTCTATTAATACTATATTAATACTATAGTGCCATACTAGAAAATACAAATATAAAACGTAGCTATCTCCATATATTAAAAATGACCCATAGCTCTCATTGGAGTAGCTATGGGTCATGATCATTTCAAGCCAAAGCCTTCTTGAACTCTTCCGTCAAGAGTGGAACGACGACGAATAAATCGCCGACAATACCGTAATCAGCTATTTTGAATATCGGTGCTTCAGGGTCCTTGTTGATGGCGATGATGATACGAGATTGACTCATACCGGCTAAATGCTGGATAGCACCACTAATTCCACAGGCGATGTAAATTTCAGGAGTGACCACTTTGCCAGTCTGTCCGATCTGCAGGGCATAATCGCAGTACCCCGCATCACATGCTCCGCGAGAGGCACCAACCGCGCCATTTAACACTTCAGCCAACTCTTGAAGGGGCTTGAATCCAGCGATACTCTTAACACCTCTTCCACCAGATACGACAATTTTAGCTTCTGTCAGATCTACTTTACCCGAAGTTTTACGAATGATGTCTTTTACGATGGTGCGAAGCAATGAGGGAGGAGAATAGGCGATTGTGATGATCTCCGCTTGCGAGTCGAGGGGGTCAGTCGCAGCGATATTGTTGGGTCGTACCGTAACGACTTGGGGACCACCTGTAAACTTTTTTTGCTCAAAGGCTTTACCCGCATATAGAGGTCGAGTATATCGAACCTCCGTTTCAGACTTTTCAATGGAAATCACATCTGAGAGCTGTCCTGCGTGTAAATACGCTGCGATCATCGGGGCAAGGTCACGCCCTGTAGCGGTGTGTCCTAAGAAAACGGCATGCGGATTCAAAGTGTCCAATACTTGCTGAATAGCAGTGAAATAACTCTCGGCATTATATATTTCCAAGTCTGTATGGTCGATGACATGTATTTGTCCGCTAACGTACTGGGATAACTGTTCGGCAATATGTGAAATCTGATGTCCTAATATAATGGCGGCAACTAGATCTCCATCCTCTTTAGCGATAGCAATAGCTTGAAGTGCTTCTAAAGTAACCTGACGTAACTTCCCGCTGCGTACTTCAGCGATGACAACGTATGATTTATTCATATGGGCATCCCCTTTCTTGGATTAGATCGCTTTCACATCGGAATGGAGAAGAAGATGAACAAGCTCGGAAGCTTGTTGGCTGAGCTCACCTTGTAAAATTTGACCTGACTTACGCGGAGGTGGAAGGAAGAGGGAGAGCCGTTCCGTCCGGGCACTGATTTCGGCTTCTGTCAGACCTAATTCATCTAATGTGAGGTGGTGAAATGGTTTTTTCTTAGCCTTCATGATACCGGGTAGCGATGGGTACCGTGGTTCATTCAGGCCCTGCTGCGCAGTGAATAGGGCAGGAAGAGTAACCTCGACCGTTTCGGTATCCCCTTCAGAGTCACGAAGAACGACGGCCTGAGCTCCCATAATGTCGATCTTGATGATCGAAGCTACATGCGGAATGTTGAGTAGCTGTGAGAACCGAATGGCGACTTGACCGCCCCCGTTATCAATAGAGAAATTACCCCCGAGAATAAGATCATAAGATTGCTTGCTGAAATATGCAGCCAAGACGCTGGAGATGCTGAACTCGTCACTGCCGATCCGGTCATCGGAAATATGCACGGCTTCATCGGCTCCCATGGCAAGGGCGGTCCTTAACGCTTCTGCTATGCGATTGGGTCCGATGGAGACGACGACGATGTTGCCTCCATGCAGTTGCTTTTGGCGTATAGCTTCCTCGACGGCATATTCGTCATAGGGATTGATGACATATTTAACGCCTTCGTCGGAAATATCGCCATTGTGAATCACAATCTTCTCCTCCGTATCAAACGTTTGTTTGAGGATGACATAGATATTCATCTGACAAAGCCCCTTTCTAACCATTATTTCAAGCCTCTCAAGAAAAATTCCACCGTTTTGTCTACCTGAGCGGATAACGAATATTTTCTGCCAGAGATAAGCCAAGAGGTAACAACCTCATCCATGCCCCCAAATATTAGCAAACGGGTTAACTTAATATCGAGATCAGGTCGAAATAACTTTTCCTGTACTCCTTGCTCTAGAACGTTCTCGATCAGTTGGATGTAGGGTTTCACCGTTAGACCAATGGATTTTCGGAGTTCGAGCGAACTTTGGCGGAGTTCGATCTGAGTGACATAGGCGAGGTTAACGTTGTGTTCCAATTCTGTGAAATGGATCTCGCAAATTTTACGTATCGCATCTTCGGCCGAGCTACTTTCGCGGACACTGCTGTTGAACATGCTGATCAAATGACCTAATCGTTGTTGAAATAGGGAAATGAGAATATCTTCTTTGTTTTTAAAATAAAGATAGATAGTACCGTCTGCTACACTTGCCTCTTTAGCAATTTTAGATATCTGAGATCCGTGAAAACCGTTCTCGGCCATAACTTTTAACGCAGCTTCCAGAATCAGTTCAAATTTCTCGTGTTTTTTACTTGTCATGGAGACACACCTCAATGTTAGTGTATGAAAAATGAATGAGTCCTCATTCATTTTTTTTATAATCAGAAAGGATGAGAAGAGATGGGGTGGCAGATTGCTAATTTCCTTTTGTTTCTGCTGGTAAGCGGTTACGGCATCTTTTTATTCTATAAAGCAGTGTATCATCGCTATCTGTACCTGAAGCGTGGAGGAACGGCGGATTTTCGGCGGGGTAAGGGGAGATGGGCAGAGTTTCTGTCACAGGTGTTCGGGCAGAAGAAATTAATGAAGGATCCGAAGAGTGGATTGATGCATATGGTTATTTTTTATGGGTTCATTATTTTACAGATGGGTGCTTTGGATCTGATCGTAAAAGGCTTAACTGCGGGTCAACATTTACCGATTCCGGGGTATGACGTATTTGGGCTCATGCAGGAAGTAACGGTGGTTTTAATATTGCTTGCTATGGGGTATGCGGCTTATCGTCGTTATGGTGAGAAATTGACACGATTGAAGAACGGTTGGAAGCCTAGCATTGTTGTCTTTTTCATTTTCTTTTTGATGGTATCTGTTGTGCTGAGTTTAAGTTTCGAACGGTTGTGGTTGGAGCTAGCATTTAGTGGTTACTCTCCGATTTCCTCCATTATTGCGTTAGCTTTGACGGGAATTTCAAGTTCTACGGCGTATGGTTGGTTTATTGGATTCTGGTGGATGCATCTACTGATTCTCTTGTCATTTCTGGTCTATGTGCCGCAGTCGAAACATTTTCATATTATGACGGCCCCCCTTAACATTTGGTTCCGTCGAAGTGAACCTGTAGGTCGGCTCACAAAGTTAGATTTGGAAGATGAAGAAGCGGAGACTTTCGGAGTGGGTAAGATTGAGGATTTCTCGCAGAAACAAATGCTCGATTTCTATGCATGTGTGGAATGTGGGCGTTGTACGGATGTGTGTCCAGCGAGTAGTACCGGTAAAGTGTTATCACCCATGCATCTCATTACGAAGCTACGGGATCACATGGTGGAGAAAGGAACAGCAATAACAGGTAAGTCACCTTGGGTGCCTCCATATTTATTTGCTACAAGTGGAGTTCATGCACTAGTAAGAGTGGAGAAGAATCCTGTTGAATGGGCTGTGAACGATAGCAGTATCACGAATATCGTGCCAACACTTGATTGGCATAAGAAAACTTGGATCACACAGGTCAAGAAACCTGAAGAACTAGAGCTTATCGGTGATGTCATATCAGAAGAGGAGTTATGGTCCTGTACGACCTGCCGCAATTGCGAAGATCAATGTCCAGTAAGTAACGAACACGTTGATAAAATTATTGATCTGCGCAGACATTTGGTCTTAATGCAAGGCAGTATTCCTCATGAGGGGCAACGTGCGATGCAGAACATAGAGAGACAAGGGAATCCGTGGGGATTAAATCGCAATGACCGTGCTTCTTGGACTGGAGACATCGGGGGGATTCAGGTACCAACGGTGAAGGAGAATCCTGATTTTGAATATTTATTTTTTGTGGGATCAATGGGTTCCTACGATCTTCGAAGTCGCTCAATTTCCAGAGCACTTGCCCGATTATTGAATGAATCTGGCATTTCTTTCGCCATTCTAGGGAATGAGGAGAAGAACTCAGGGGATACTCCACGCCGCATGGGCAATGAAATGTTGTTCCAACAACTATGTATGGAGAACATTGAAATCTTCCAGAGACACGGTGTGCGGAAGATCGTGACGGCCTGTCCACATACGTTCAATACATTGAAGAACGAGTATCCTGATTTTGGACTGGAGGGAGTGGAAGTATACCATCACACACAGCTGCTCGACCAGCTCATTCAAGTAGGAAAGTTGAACCCAAGACATCAAGTGAAAGAGCGGATTACGTATCACGATTCCTGTTATCTTGGTCGTTACAACAACGTATATGATGAACCACGGAATGTCCTGAAAGCCATACCTGGAGTGGAAATAGCAGAAATGCAGCGCTCCCGCGAGAACGGAATGTGCTGTGGCGCTGGTGGAGGCATGATGTGGTTAGAAGAAACGTCTGGTAAGCGAGTGAATTTGGCGCGAACGGAACAGGCGCTGGAAGTGAATCCAACGGTCATTAGTAGTGCTTGTCCTTACTGTCTTACCATGATGGAGGATGGTACCAAGATGAAGGAAGTGGAAGAACAGGTCTTAGCAAAGGATATTGCAGAAATCTTAGAGCAATCCGTGTTCGGGGACCATCCCATCCGTTAAATAGAAATGATCTGAACTGGAGGAGAGTAGAAGATGAACAAATCCATTCGCAAGGCGGCTGTCATCGGCTCAGGCATTATGGGTTCTGGCATTGCAGCACATCTGGCTAACGTCGGAATTCCGTGCTTATTGTTGGATAGGTTACCGAAAGAATTGACTGATGATGAGGTGACAAAAGGATATACACTCGAACATCCTACAGTCAGAAATCGTTTGGCTGTGGAAGCCATCGGAAAATTGAGTAAGAATATGCCTTCGCCCCTTTATGATGTTGCTTTTGCAGATCGAATCACTCCGGGGAATCTAGAGGACGATCTTTCACGTATTTCAGAAGTGGACTGGGTGATTGAGGTTGTGGTCGAGAATCTTCAAGTCAAAAAAGAGCTGTTGAGCAAAGTAGAGCGTTATTGGAAGCCCGGAACCATTGTCAGTTCGAATACATCAGGGATATCGATTCAAGAGATGGTCGCGGATTGTAGCGAACCCTTTCAGAAATGTTTTCTAGGAACGCACTTTTTTAATCCACCTCGCTATATGAAGTTGTTAGAAATTATCCCAGGAACGAAGACGGATCCGGAGATTGTCCAACAGATGAAAATATTTGGGGAGAATGTTCTAGGCAAAGGGGTCGTTCTGGCAAAGGACACTCCGAATTTCATCGCCAATCGAATTGGGACATATGGACTTCTTATCACATTGCAAGAGATGTTGAAGAAGGGTTTCACCGTAGAAGAAGTGGATGCGGTCACTGGACCTGCGATGGGTCGACCGAAGAGTGCCACTTTCCGGACGTTGGATCTGGTCGGACTTGATACATTCATCCATGTGGCAGATAACGTGTACGTAAATATAGCAGATGAAATGGAGAGAGAAGCTTTTGCGGTTCCAGATGCGCTGACTAATATGGTTGCCAAAGGATGGCTTGGTGAGAAGTCTGGCCAAGGATTTTATGTGAAGAGAAAGGGCGCTAACGGTAGTGAAATATTATCGCTTGATCTATCGTCCATGGCATACAGCCCACAGAAGAAGGTGACTTCCGGTTCGCTGGAAGCGGCCAAACTGGCAAAAGGTGCAAGAGGGAAAACAAAAGCATTAATCGCTGCAGGTGATCACTATTCTGAATTAGCGTGGAATATTCTAAAACAGGTGCTGATTTACTCTGCTGAAAAGGTTGGCGAGATTGCCAATTCAATTCATGAAATCGACGAAGCGATGAAGTGGGGCTTCAATTGGGAATTGGGTCCGTTTGAAACATGGGACGCGATTGGGTTGGTTAGGTCCGTTGAACGTATGGAAAAGGAAGGATTGACTGTTCCTACATGGGTGAAGGAATGGATCGCACAAGGGAATGAATCCTTCTATAAGAAGGAGAAAGGGACTTTATTTGTTGTATCTGAACAGAGCTACAAGCAGGTTGAACAGCCACCGGAAATCATTTCGCTAAGCAACTTGAAGGAGCAGAACAAGATTGTGAAAGGAAATGACGGTGCGAGCCTGATCGATCTTGGGGACGGTGTAGCCTGTCTCGAATTTCATTCGCCTAACAATGCTATCGGTGCAGATATTTTGACGATGATTCAACAAAGCTTGGTGGAGGTGCGGAGTAATTTTGAAGGAATGATTATCGCTAATCAAGGTAGGAATTTCTGTGTGGGCGCCAATATTATGTTGTTGTTGATGGAGGCTCAAGACGAAGAGTGGGATGAAATTGATGGCATTATCCGCTTGTTCCAGAACACGATGTACAAAGTAAAAAGGTTCGAAAAGCCTGTTGTCGCCGCTCCACATCGGATGACCTTGGGTGGTGGAGTAGAGGCTTGCATGCCTGCGGATCAAGTTATTGCTTCGGCTGAAACGTATTACGGTTTAGTTGAAGTGGGGGTTGGGCTAATTCCTGCGGGTGGAGGATGCAAGGAATTGGCGATGCGAGTAAGCCAACGGGTTGGACATCCCGAAGCTGATCTCCAACCCTATATGAATCAAGTTTTTGAAACTGTTGGTATGGCTAAAGTCTCAACGAGCGGACATGATGCCCAAAAGTTAGGTTATCTTCGTCCGACAGATCGCATTATTGCCAATCAGGATCATTTAATATATGAAGCCAAACAGGCTGTTCTTCGGATGAGCAGGGCAGGCTATGAGCCGATTCCCGAAGAGAAGATACGGGTCGCGGGTTCTGAGGGGAAGGCAGTTCTACAACTCGGTGCTATTGGGATGAGGGAAAGTGGCTATATTAGTGACCATGATCTGTTGATTGCCAAGAAATTGGCCCATGTACTAGCTGGAGGGGATGTGCCAGCAGGTACGTTAGTAACTGAGCAATATATGCTCGATTTGGAGCGGGAAGCATTCCTGAGTTTATGTGGTGAAGCCAAGACGCAACAACGCATGCAACATATGTTGACGACAGGTAAAGCGCTACGAAATTAACATTCCGGGGGAGCGTGAGAATTCCATGAAAGAAGCTGTAATCGTATCCATGGCACGTACCGCGATCGGCAAATCCAAGAAGGGAAGTCTAGGGCAGACACGTGCGGATGAGTTGGGGAGAATCGTTCTGGAAGCTGTAATAGATCGAGCAACGGGTCTTAGAAAAGAGGACGTAGAAGATATTATTATCGGCTGTGCCATGCCGGAAGGCGCACAGGGATTGAACTTTGCTCGTATTATGTCGTTGTATGCTGGATTTCCAGTTACGGTTCCAGCGCTGACGATCAATCGTTTCTGCGCTTCGGGGTTACAGTCCATCGCTTTTGCAGCCGAACGGATCATGTTAGGGCATGCCGATATTCTAATCGCTGGAGGAGTAGAAAGTATGAGCCAAGTACCGATGACGGGCTTTAAGATTTCACCTAATCTGAGAATTGTTGAGGAAATGCCGGAAGTATATATCGGAATGGGGCATACAGCTGAGCGAGTTGCGGAAAAGTTCAATGTTTCTCGTGAAGATCAGGACCTTTTTGCAGCACGTTCGCATGAGAAAGCAGCAAGGGCAATAGGTGAGGGGAAGTTTAAGGATGAGATTGCTCCGGTTCAAGTGGAGTTGAAGAGTGTGGATGAAGGTGGCCAAATATCGATTAGATCTTTTATTTTTGATACCGATGAAGGGGTTCGAGCGGACACCAACGTTGAAACACTGAGTAAGCTGAAACCTGCTTTTAAACTAGGCGGTACGGTAACGGCAGGTAACACGTCTCAGACAAGTGATGGGGCTGCTGCGGTTGTCATTATGAGTAAAGAGAAAGCCGATGAACTTGGGTTGGAACCCTTGGCGACGTTTCGATCTTTTGCAGTAGCAGGTGTAGAACCAGAAATGATGGGCGTGGGACCTGTCAAAGCCATACCCAAGGCGTTACAAATGGCTGGAATTACGCTTGCAGACGTGAGTCTATTTGAGATTAATGAGGCTTTTGCTGCTCAGTGTGTGCATGTGATTCGTGAACTTGGCATTGATGAGGAGAAAGTCAACGTGAACGGTGGGGCGATTGCACTTGGACATCCGCTGGGATGCACAGGTACCAAAGTGACGACTACGCTGATTAACGAACTGCGTCGTCGTGGAGGTGGTTATGGGGTAGTCTCCATGTGTATTGGAGGGGGCATGGGTGCAGCCGGTGTATTTGAAGTTCATCCGCATAACAATCACTCGTGAGGACAAAGGAGAGGGATTCGATGAGTAAGACGATGAGCAAAGTGTTGGGTGGAAGTTTCATGATTGAGGATATCGATTACCGACAGATCGTGACACCAGAAGACTTTACGGAAGAACATCGGATGATTGCGGAGACAACGGAACAATTCGTGGCTGGGGAGATTATTCCTAGAGATGAGGAAATTGAAAAGCTGAACTACGAGTTGACGGTAGAATTGTTGCAAAAAGCTGGTGAGATTGGCCTACTCGGTGCTGAAGTTCCAGAGAACTATGGAGGTCTAGGACTGGATAAAGTAAGCTCCACGTTGATTAACGAGAAGCTGACTAAGGCATCCTCTTTCGCCCTATCTTATGGCGCACATGTAGGGATCGGTACACTTCCAATTGTGTATTTCGGTACGGAAGAGCAGAAGCAGAAGTATTTGCCGTCGCTGGTTACGGGTGAGCAAATTGCAGCTTATTGTCTAACAGAGCCCTCCTCTGGGTCGGATGCGCTTGGTGCCAAAACGACGGCCACGTTGACGGAGGATGGTCAGTATTACATTCTGAACGGAAGCAAGCAGTTTATTACGAATGCGGGCTTTGCAGATATTTTTATCGTATATGCGAAAGTAGAGGGTACCGCATTTAGTACCTTTATCGTGGAGCGAACTATGGAAGGGATTAGCATCGGTCCGGAAGAGAAGAAGATGGGCATCAAAGGTTCATCTACGTGTCCATTGATTCTAGAGGATGTTAAAGTTCCGGTTGATAACTTGTTGTGGGAAGTCGGCAAAGGGCACTTGATTGCTTTTAATATATTGAATATTGGGCGCTTTAAATTGGCTGCAGGATGCGTCGGTGGTTCGAAAGACTCGATCGGATACGCTGCCAAATATGCCAATGAACGTACACAATTTGGTCGTAAAATTGCTTCGTTTCCGCTCATTGGCAAAAAACTGGCAGAAATGAACATACGAACTTATGTGTTAGAAAGTATGGTTTACCGGACGGCGGGGTTGTTCGATATTGGTTTAGCAGAAGTGGATTATGATAGTCCAAATGTGGGATATCAGTCGGCTAAAGCCATTGCTGAATATCAGATAGAATGCTCTATTAATAAAGTGTTCGGTTCCGAGACGCTCGATTTCGTCGTGGACGAAGGTGTTCAGATTCATGGGGGATATGGATTCATTCAAGAATATAGCATTGAACGTAATTATCGAGATTCTCGCATTAACCGTATCTTTGAAGGGACGAATGAAATTAATCGTTTACTCATTCCTAGTACGTTGATTAAGCGGGCGATGAAGGGTGAATTACCTTTGATGCAAAAAGCGTTAGCCTTACAATCAGAATTATTAGGGTTAGTCCCGGGCCAACTATTCGAAGATACGCTGGAGCAAGAGAATCATTTATTATCCATGGCGAAGAAGATATTCCTTATGGTTGGCGCACAAGTTGTACAAAAGTACCAACTGAAGTTAGAACAAGAACAAGAAATATTAAGCCATCTGGCAGACATGATGATTTCCGTCTTCGCTATGGAGAGCGCTCTACTCCGTGCCAAGAAGCTGATCGATCAAGTGGGAGAAGCGAAAGCGGCAAATGGGATTGATATGACAGTGGCTTTTATTCATGAAGAATTTGATCGGATTGAATGTTGGGCGAAAGAAGCATTGGCAGCTATGGAATCCGGTGACATGCTTCGAACTCAGCTTTCCGTATTGAAGAAGTTGACGAGAAAAACACAGGTTAATACGCTAGGGTTGAAACGAAAAATTGCTGCCAGGGTGGTCGAAGCGGAGAAATACGTTCTGTAAATAGGTGTTCAATCGATGGCTTTCTGAACAATCTCTATAACGGATTCTTGAGAATGGGGTGGCCAACATGTTAGATAAACCTTGGTTGGAACATTATCCGGTTGAAGTACCCGCAACGTTTGATTATCCGAAACAGAATTTGGCGGAGTTTCTAGTGCAATCCGCAGCATTGTATCCAGACAAGATAGCCATGGATTTTCTAGGGAATAAGATGTCTTACCAAGGTTTATTGGACTCGGTTTACCGTTATGCGAATGCGTTGCTCAAGTTAGGTATTCGCAAGGGGGATCGCGTGGCGATCATGTTACCGAACTGCCCACAAGTCGTGATCGCCTATTATGGAACACTTCTGATGGGTGGTATCGTTGTGATGACGAACCCTCTTTATATGCCACGTGAGTTGGAGTACCAGTTGAAGGACGCAAGTGTCCAAATGATTGTAACGCTGGACGTTCTAGTGGAGCGGGTGAAGAAAGCGACGGAGAAAGATCCGTTAGATTACATTCTAGTGACTTCCATTAAGGAATACTTGCCGTTTCCTAAGAATTGGCTATATTCTTTGAAGACTAAGAAACCGGAGACGCCAGTCTCTTATGATAGCCGTGTATTATCCTTCCTTCCGTTCTTACAACAGTCAACGGCTGAACCTATGCAGATCCCCATTGACGCTGACGAAGACCTAGCACTCATTCAATATACAGGAGGGACCACCGGTTTTGCCAAGGGTGTCATGCTTACCCATAAGAATCTGGTTGCGAACACCATTCAGAGTAAGCTTTGGTTTTACCGTGCTGAAATTGGGAAAGAACGCTATTTAGCCGCACTTCCCTTTTTCCATGTTTTTGGGATGACCGTTTTGCTTAATCAATCCATTCATATGGCGGGCACATTGATCTTAATGCCACGCTTTGATATAGGGCAAGTGCTTAAGACGATGAACCGTTTGAAGCCAACTGTATTTCCCGGAGCGCCTACCATGTATATTGCGGTCATCAATCATCCTGATGTTCACAAATTCGATCTGTCCTCGGTGAAAATTTGTATTAGCGGTGCCGCCTCTTTACCAGTTGAGGTACAGGAGCGCTTCGAGAGTATGACAGGGGGTACGCTCATTGAGGGTTACGGCTTAACAGAAACATCACCAGTAACGCATGCGAACAACCTGTGGGAGAAGCGTAAGGTGGGTTCTGTAGGTATTCCTTTCCCAGATACAGAGGCTCGTATTGTCCATCCAGATTCGGGAGCAGAGACGCCACTGGGTGAAATTGGTGAGTTGATCATCCGAGGTCCGCAGGTGATGAAGGGATATTGGCGACAACCCGATGAAACGAATATAGCTCTTCGCGATGGATGGCTCTATACAGGAGATTTGGCAAGGATGGATGCAGATGGGTTCTTCTTTATTCTGGATCGCCGCAAAGATTTGATTATTGCGGGTGGTTACAATATTTATCCGCGAGAAGTGGAAGAGGTGTTATTCGAACACCCGGATGTGGAAGAAGCTGTTGTTGCGGGTGTGGTAGATCCTTATCGTGGTGAGACTGTGAAGGCGTATATTATCCTGAAGGATGGTTCTACAGCCAATGAGGCTGATCTAAAACGCTGGTGTAAAGAGAAATTAGCCGTATATAAAGTCCCTACAATCTATGAGTTTCGCAATACGTTTCCCAAAACATTGGTCGGTAAAGTCCTTCGACGCAAGTTGATTGATGAAGATCCAGACAAGATGCCTAAGTAATAAGTATGATTGATGGAGATCCAGACAAGAGCCTAAGTATATTGGAAACCGAGCGTTATTCCAGAGTTGAGGTGATGTTCGGTGCGTGAAGAGGTTAGGAGGAGTATTTATGAAAGCGAATTCCGGGAGCGGGTATCCTGACTTGGAATATTGGGAAAAGATAGCGAAAACTACGTTCTGGGGGTTCGTGGGTTGTGAGTTTGAAGAACTAAGTGAGCAGAAGGTGATCGTGTCCATTGATATTAAGCCCCATCACCTGAATTTAATCGGAATTTTGCATGGCGGCGTACATGCCACGTTAATTGATTCAGCAATGGGGTTGGTTGCAATGATAGCGAGACCACAAGAGAATGTCGTCACAAGTAATCTAACGATGAACTATGTTGCGCCGATAGCGAACGGGAAGGTCTTTGTAACCGCAGAAATTATACACAGTTCTCGCAAAATGATATCAACCCAAGCTTTTGCACGGTCGGAGAACGGCGATTTATGCGCATTTGGAACGGGGACCTTTCGTGTGATTAATAAACCAGTCTAATGTATGAATTCAAGAGGGAATATAGGTTGAAGTGGTGACTAGCTTTCACCTCCATTCATATGCTAAGAAATGAATAGGAGGTCTTTGTAATGAATTACAGGAGCACCACAATCAAAAGCAAATGGGTAAAAACAAGCTGGCTGCTAAAGCAACCGGATTTAAGAAAATATGTTCCGCAAACGTTGCTATTTAATAAAAAAAACTTGATTTTGATGCTTTCTTCGTATTCTACTGTCTATTTCAAACCCACGGGCGGTTCCGGAGGGTTTAATATTATACGGATTACAAGAAAGGAGAAGAGCTACCAAATCCAATTCAATACTGCCAAATCTACTTATTCTAACATAGATCGTTTGTACGATAAGCTGTGTCGCTTTTCCAATAAAAAATCATTTTTGCTACAGAAAGGAATCGTTCTGGCTAGAACGAACAAAAAACCTTTTGATATTCGGGTCATGGTCCAGAAGACAAACAAAGGAACATGGGTTAGCAGTGCCATTTTCACGAAAATAGGAAAGAATGATAAGGTGGCCACAAACTATAATCAAGGCGGGAAAATCGGTTATTTTCACCCGACAATGTCAGGCGCAGGGTACAATACAGCGGCCATTCAACATATGGAAACAAGATTGAAGAAATTGGGTGTCTCCGTTGGAAATAACTTCGATCAACATAAGAAGGGATTCAGGGAATTAGGTTTAGACGTGGCGATGGATTCCAAGAAAAATCCGTGGATTCTGGAAGTGAATACGAGACCCCAATTCTATCCTTTGAAGAACATGAAGAATAAAAAAGATTATCAACGAATCGTTTCTTATGCCAAGCAATATGGGAGATTGAAATAAAATAGACGGGATTTCTGAAAATATAGTATCAATTATTTCGAATAATTGATATTGTATTTTTAGTACATAATGTATATATCATTCGCTAGAAGACAAAAGTCATCTAACTTCACTTGCGAGTATTTAGGAGGAACAATGAGACCCGTATCCACAGACAAAGTAACACTATGGCAGTTAATTAAAAAAGGAAACAAGTCGTCTGCGATTGCTATGACAGGTAATGCAGTACTGGCTGCAATTAAGACGGTTGCTGCAACATTGAGCGGTAGTGGAACGATGTTTGCCTCGGCTATGCATTCACTTGCAGATGCGATTAACCAAGGCTTTGTATTTATCGGAAGTGTACTATCGGAGAAAAAAGCTACACGACGTTTCCCAACTGGATTCGGGCGTGTCATCAACATTTTCTGTATGATCGCAGTCCTCGTCGTTACCGTTATGGCATACGAAACGATCCTCGAAGGGATACATTTAATCCAACATCCGGAGCAGAGCGGAGGATACTTCTGGTTAAGTGTGGCTGTACTTGTAATTAACGTTGCGGTTGACGGGGCTATTCTGTATAAAGCGATGAAAGAAATTCTCCATGAAGCTCGAGTAGAGGCACAGGGTCTGGGAATTGTAGCAGGAGCATTTAAAAATGTGAGTCGTTCAGCACCCCCAACAAGACTGGTATTCTACGAGGATCTTGTAGCTGTAACAGGAGCACTTCTTGCACTTATAACCATCGTTATTACTTCGTTTGTAGCTTCGCCCTATTTGGACGGAGTAACCACAATTCTAATTGGTGTACTAATGGTCGGAGTTGCTTTTAAAGTGGGTTACGATAATATGGTGGGACTGATTGGAGTAGCAGCACCCCAAGAAATAGAAACAAGAATTTCGAATATTATTCTTCAAGCACCACATGTGAAAGATATTTATTCGCTACGGATTATGCAAGAAGGCCGTTACTATCATGTAGATGGCTTGATCGAGCTTGAAAAAGGTTTTACGCTTGCTAAGGCAGATGATATTAAATTCGATATTCGAAATCTTGTATTACAAGATCCGGACATCGTAGATGTTACGTTCGGGATTATAGAGGATGATGATCAGCAAAATTGGAATGCTAGCAAATAGAGTATTTCAACTTTAATGTAGATGAGTTGTAAACAAATCATAATAATATGTACAAGTGGTGGTGCAGGAATTTATTCCTACACCACCACTTTTTGATTGTGACCCCTTTTTTAGACATGACGGAATGTAATATGAATTGCGACAGCTACTAAGAGAATATAAAACGCTGATACCGAGCTATGAAATACTTTCCCAAGGTGATGAGCTTAGGCTCGACAATACCCGCGGATATATTAACGATGTCGTGATTGTATATATTTCATGTCGTATAATTCCACTAAAAATTACATCCGTTATGTGTTAGTTTATAGGTGGGTGTCAGAATAATATATATTGGAGGTCAAGGGAAATGAGTATTGGAATTGGTATGATAAGTTATTGGCATGTGCATGCCGTGGATTATACTAAACAAGTTCAGGAGCATGATGATACCGTTATTGTTGCGGTCTGGGATGAAGATCCCAAGCGGGGAAAAAAAACGGCAGAGAGCTTGAAGGTTCCCTTTTTCGAATCACTCGATGACATGCTTGCACAAGAAGATATGGACGCCGTTATTGTGAATGCTCCAACCCATTTACATAGAGATATTATGGTTGCTGCAGCTAACGCGGGCAAACACATTTTTACAGAAAAAGTGATTGCACCAACTTTGAAGGAAGTTAATGAAGTTACAGCAGAAGTAGATAGAAGCCAAGTGAAATTAACCGTCTCTTTACCGCGGGTAAATGATGGGTATACATTAACAATTCAAGATGTGTTAAACCAAGGCTTGCTCGGAAAGGTTACTTACGTCAGAGTTCGCTTATCTCATGATGGTGCTACTGCGGATTGGCTGCCCAATCACTTCTTTAATATGGAACAATGTTTGGGCGGTGCTTTAATTGATCTTGGATGCCACCCCATGTACCTTACTAAGTTTTTCTTAGGCCAAGAAATAACAGGTGTAAGCGCAAACTTTGGTTATGTAACGGGTAAGGAAGTAGAAGATAATGCAGTAGCGACCTTGTTTACGGATTCAGGAGCTATTGGTGTAGTAGAGGCTGGTTTCGTGAATAGCCACTCGCCGTTTACAATTGAGGTTCATGGAACGGAAGGGACCCTATTATATGGAACTCCAGAGGATAAGCTTCTTATTAGAACGAACAGAGTAGCCGATCAATCCAATGCTTGGACAGAAATGAGAATGCATAAGAATCGTGAAAGTGCACTCCATCAATGGGTCAATCACATTCAGAATAACACATTTGCTGTTGAAAATGTTCAGCTGGCAGTAGAGCTTACTAGATTGGTGGAGATGGCGAACCGCTCTGCTAAAGAAGGACGTGTTATTCGGTTAAATGAATTAAGTTCTTAAGATGTTTAGGAGGTTGTAACATTGAGTAAGTTTCCCTTCGAGATCATGTTTGAGAAACAGGATATCCTTGAAAGGTTGGATATATCAATTCCATGGGGACATTACGAAATTAGAGTTCTAAGCTTCCATTTAACGTCTTTTCCACCGGGAAGAGTTGTTAATTTCCATAATCATTCGGAGTTCGAATTTCATTTTATTCCGAGAGGAAAAGGAAAGGTCATTCTTGGTGATCAGACCTACCCCCTGTCGGAAGGAATGCTCTATTTAACGGGTCCAGGCGTCATGCATTATCAAGAGGCCGATTCAGAAGAGTCCATGGACGAACTCTGCTTGCATATCGATATCCAGAAAAAATTCAGGGAAGTTGTGGATCCTTGGGAGGTTAATGAAGCAGAGGAATCCATTGAAAAACTTCGGAATCTGCCCTTAGTGCCTGCACAGGATTACCACAAAGCTATGTTATGTTTTCTTGAGGCTTATTCCGCATGTGATGGTAAATTTAGCGGTTACTATACCTCTATTAAACATCTTGTAATCAGTATTTTATTGAAGACAGTCAGAACCTATGATACAGGTAGGATCACATCAGAAGCGCCGGTTCGAGATATGTTAACATACCGTTATGAATATGCCATTCAATATATCGAAGCGAATTATTCGGCAACCGTGACTTTAGAGAATGTTGCAGAAAAGTTGAATATCAGCTCTAGACAGTTGCAAAGAATATTCAGCCATGTGAATCCAGATAGACCATTCAGTAGGGTTCTTGAAGATACTCGATTACAGGCTGTATGCCAGAAACTTGAGGAAAGTTCCTTTTCGATAGAACAAATTGCTCTATCTGAGGGGTTTACGAATGCGAATTACTTGCATACTGTTTTTCGCAAGCGGTTGGCTATGACGCCTGCTAAATATCGGAACACGAAGCAAAAAAATCATAAGTGAGGATGAAATCATATGAGTAAAATATATCGTATAGGAATTATCGGTTGTGGCGGAATAGCAAACGGGAAGCATTTGCCAAGCTTAAGTAAGTTGAAGAATGTTGAGATTACTGCTTTTTGCGACATTGTTGAGGAACGTGCTGAAGAAGCTGCTCAAAAGTACGGAAGCGATGACGCTAAAGTCTATGTGGATTATAAAGAATTATTGCAAGATAGTTCGATTGAGATTATTCATGTTCTCACACCGAATATTTCCCATGCAGAAATTTCAATTGCTTCATTGGAAGCGGGCAAACATGTGATGTGTGAAAAACCAATGGCCAAGACGTCAGCAGAGGCTAAGAATATGGTTGAAGCTGCGAAACGTACAGGAAAGAAACTAACCGTTGGATATAATAATCGATTCAGAGAAGATAGCTTATTTATGAAAAATGCATGCGAGTCAGGTGAGCTTGGCCATATTTATTTCGCGAAGGCACATGCAATCAGACGAAGAGCTGTGCCGACGTGGGGCGTTTTCCTTGATGAGGATAAGCAAGGAGGAGGACCGCTGATCGATATCGGAACTCATGCGCTTGATCTAACCCTTTGGATGATGGATAACTATAAGCCGAAGATCGTTCTGGGTACCAAATATCACGAGCTTTCACAAAAAGAGAATGCTGCAAATGCTTGGGGACCGTGGGATCCAAAGAAATTCACCGTTGAGGATTCAGCATTTGGGATGATTGTAATGGAAAATGGTGCAACGATTATGCTGGAAGCCAGCTGGGCGCTGAATTCTCTTGATGTGGATGAGGCTAAATGTAGCTTGAGTGGGTCTGTAGCAGGTGCGGATATGAAAAACGGACTCAGAATAAACGGTGAGATGCATAGTCGTTTATATACAAATCAAATTGAATTGAGTGCTGGAGGAGTAGCTTTCTATGACGGTCATGTAGAAAGTGATTCTGATTTAGAAGCGAGAAAATGGATTGAAGCCATTGACCAGGATAAGGATCCAGTCGTAACTCCTGAGCAAGCTTATGTGGTTTCTCAAATTTTGGAGGCTATTTATGAATCTGCTAACACAGGGAAGGCTGTTTACTTAAATTAATGATGGAATGAGGTTGGTGTTCTCAAGGAAGATACCTTCCACTGCAAGACGACATCGCATCAGTTGCTTATTGATATCCATTACTCTCGGAGAAAAAAGCTGCATACGGACATCCAGACATCGTAGATGTTACGTTCGGGATTTTAGAGGATAATGATCAGCAAAATTGGATTGCTAGCAAATAGAGCATTTCCACTTTAATGTAGATGAGTTGTAAACAAATCATAATAAGATTTACAAGTGGTGGTGCAGGGATTTATTCCTACACCACCACTTTTTGATTGTGGCCCATACTGATCATTCTCGTATTGAAAATTTCTAGTCGTGGCAGTGCGTATAAAGAGTGAATCGGAGTTTTCTCAATTAAACAAATCACCCGAACAAAAGTTCGCTGACATCTATCTGTCAGCGAGCTTTTGTTATAGCAGGGCTACACAATCATAAGCAGACGAATATCATATTGGGTGAGAGCATTTGATCGGGAATAGTGGGTTATTTAGACACAGCTGCGACGGAGTTTGATATAATTGTTTCAATTGATGAAACATGTGATAGGAGATCCTATGAGCGAAATAGAGACAACGTTAATGACGTATTTAAACAGTGCCAAACAAGCAACGGTGTGGCTAGAGCAATTGGAACAATTATTCGTGGGTGAAGATATTGCGTATGAGTCATTTGCAGAAGTTGTACTTAACATGGAGAAATCAGAGATTCTAAGTGGAGTAAGATCAGCGGGAAGAACCACGAGAACACCTAGTCTGGCTATTCGTTACCGTATCCACCATAGTAGGATCAAGATGGATTTTAAACAGCAGATGCACAAGTTACGTCCAAAGCTGCATCCGCATATTTCACTTGATCGTTATTTTGCATTAGGCGAGGCTTGTTTCAACATAGATGCGCCTTATATAGAGTTGATTGATCAATATTTAAAAGAGGTTGGTTTGCCTGACAGTATCGTTGCTGCGCCTGAAAGAAGCTACGCACTGGTCAGGGATGAGAAGTGGATCACAGAGAAGAATGGCAAATCATTGCTGATTCGCATAGGTCTGTGGGACAAGCTACTGATTGCAAATGAATACGATCCGCTGATGATGGCAATTAATCCTGTGCTTCTAGGTGGTTTATCAAGTTTTGATCCTTGCCTGCATCTGATTGTGGAGAATAAAACCACCTTTCAGGCGCTGTTACCAGTACTTTCAGAGACGGTGTTTCAAACCCTTATTTATGGCTGCGGCAACAAAATTGTCGGCAATATTGAGATGTTTCCGAAGCAGTACCCTTTACATAGTAGAGAGCATTACTTTTACTATTTTGGTGATATTGATCATAAAGGCATCCAAATTTGGAGCGATCTTTCGCTTAGAGTTGAAGTGATGCCTGCGATCCCTTTCTACCATGCATGTGTGCAGAAGGATTCGGCAAGAGGTAAGGAGTATCAGAGGGAGAAAAAGCAGGCAGTAAGGGGATTTCTTGCTTATTTCTCTAAAGACGATAGTCAGCGAATAGAGCAGGGTTTAGCATCTGGATGCTATTATCCGCAGGAAATATTATCGACGCAGGAGTTGCTAACGATCTGGAGGGATACGCGATGGAGAGAGTTGAATCATCCGAAATTGAACAAACGCTATTAGGCTTCCACGAAAGGATGGCAAAGGTTGCTCTCTTCGACCCCTTGTTTGAATTGCAACGGAAGAAACAGACGGATAAGGCTGGTAACAGTATCGAAATGATGGAGCTCGGCCTCTTGACGTTGTTATTTTTCTTCGAACAAAAGCTTATGCGCAATCAACGAGCAGGGGTCAAAGATTTGGCTTCTTTTCTGCTAACGGTGACAAGGGAGCGCTTTGAGATTGAAGTGAATGATTATGAAGAACTTGCTCGTTCTATCATTCAGGTGCTTCGTCCTGCATCAGGAAAGAAACGGTCATTTACTTTCTTTAACTGGCACACAAGAGAAGAAGAAGTTGTGTATACGTCTATACTGCGTACATGCGCTTTTGATATAAAGACGAATACGCAATATTATGCGCTTGATGAAGACGGTTTGGAGCTTGTGTTTGCAACCAAGGAATTCTATGCGGAATTTCAGCTTTCGATCCATCAGCTCGTTCTGCGGAAACAGTTGGAGAAGGGTGAATTTCAGGGAGCACTTCGACAAATTAATGAAATGCGCGTTGACGTTGAATCGTTGCAGGATCGAATGGTAAAACTGGCTCATGAAATCAAGCGAAGCATCGTTTCAGAAGAAACGTTAAAGAAATATAGCACACTACTAGGTGACATCTATACCAGGCTACAAAGAGAAAATGAAGAGTTCGAGGAGCTGCGAGATTTTGTGAAGGAAACGAAGGATCGCATTTATTCGGATACACTGCAAGACAAGCAGCACAAGGCCTATGAATACATATTACGCATATCCGGTGAGTTGGAGAAGGTACACGGGGAGCATACGATGTTATTGCAAAAGAGCATGCAGCTAAAGACAGGTGCACTCCATGCAGCGAAGGAATCTTTGTACTATACCGGGATGAACTCCTTTAATTTCGATCAAGATATCAGCAGTTTGCTATTTGGTTCCCCTCTTCCTCTGGAGTCGCTTCGATCTGTTCTGTCTCCGTTTATGGGGATACAGCAAATGACAGGCTGGTCGCCTCTTACGGTATTTGGAGAGCAGAACATAAGTGGTGATGGTGAAGAGGATAATGTGGATGAAGGGTTTATTGAGCCTAATGAGGCTGCCGCTACGGATGTATTTGTGTTGCAACGAGGAAGGCTGTTTACTAGCCTCATGATAGATTTGCTTGAAATGCTAATAGAACACCAAAGAGAAATAAGATTATCGGAGTTCATAGAGATGTATGAGAGAGATGAAACAAAGCGATCGAAGCTTGAGATCCGTAGTTTCTATGACTTTTGGATTATTCTTCACCAGCGAAGCCCTGTGCGCGCAGGCCAGTTGCAGGAGGAAGAATCGACGAAACTCAATGGAATGGAAGAAGCGCTTGGATTGCTCGGAAATGAATCCCTTCTAATAGAAGAAGAAAGTGAAATCATTCAAGCGAGCGAACGATTTGTCATTCAAGAGATGAGAGTGTCATGGGGAGGTGTTACTAATGATGTACGATAACGAGGTTGTGCTAAGAGCGTTTCGCCTATATGCGGAGTTATCTAGAAAAGGAGTCGTTGAGCGCGAAGGTCTTCAACAGTATTTAGCTGATGATGAGGTGAGAGGCCTTGTCGATCAATTCGCCCGGGAGGTCGATTGCTTAACGCTGTCTGCTGGAGATCAGTTACATCTGATTCCGATGGTGCGATTATCGCCGTTTCATGTATCCAATGATTATTTGAAGAAAACATATTTGCGTGGACAAGCGGTGAATGCCGACCTTTATTTAATGTACGTGGCGATCATCACCTTCATTGGTGCTTTCTACGATAGTTATCAAAGTATGGAACCAACTAGGGATTTCATACCGATTGACGATTGGCTGGAGTTGGTACAAGAAAGAATTGAGGGTCTGAAGGAGCATGATCCCGAGCAACTGAAGTTGTACGAGAAGCAGTTCTCTTACAACTGGACAGCCATCGTGGAGAAATGGGATGCGATGGATGATATAAAGGAAACGGCAAAGAGACAGAGCGGTAACACAATAAGTCGATTGAGCTTCATTGATTCAGTCAGACGATTTCTATTGGAGCAAAAGCTGGCTGAACAGGTAGGCGAGGGTGAGCTTGCTCTAACGGAAAAAGCAAAAATAATCGTTCAACGATATTTCATGGAGTTGGAATATAACAGAGGCATCTTGCAGTTTTTGTATCATTTTGAAGAAGAGAAGAAGGATATTCAGAAGCTTGAGGAGGATCTAGCTGATGCCGACCATATCTAAAATAAGATTTACACATGTGGTCTATGAAGGCGGGAATAAGCGTTACAATGATGAAACGTTTATATTTCATGGGCATAACGGTGCAGTAGTCTTGGAGAATGGGGGAGGAAAAACGGTATTCATTCAGACGGCTATACAGGCAGTTCTTCCTCATGCCGATCTAGCAGGGCGGAAGGTAAAGGATACGCTGATGCTGGATAACGGTCCTGCCCACATCGCGATTGAATGGATATTAAACGATAAGCCACGAAGAAGATATGCGCTTACTTGTGTCAGTTTATTTCAGAGCGGAACAGGCATTGACTCGTATCGCTATGTTTATGAATATGGTGAGCATGATAATAACGGGCTGGATCAGATACCTTTTGCCAAGGAATATATGGGCAAGTCTCGCTCATCGGACAAAGGTGAAATGCAAGACTATTATTCTTCGATGGAGCAACGCTATCCGCTTCACGCCAAGACGTTTTCCACGATAAAAGAATACAAGGCTTATCTAGAGCAGCAATTTCAGATTATTTCGGGCGAGTGGGAAGCCATTGTCAAAATAAATGATACGGAGGGCGGAATTGAAGGCTTCTTCGATGAATGCAAGACGACAACACAGTTATTCGATCGTCTGCTTATACCAACTGTAGAGCGATCAATTGAAGGTTACGAGCGAGGCTCATTCGCCAAGATATTCGAGGATCATCGTGAGGGCTTTGAGGAATATAAGCAACTTAAGGAACAAATTGATGAGAGTCAAAATATCCTACAGGAACTGGGGGGTTACGTCCGGTTATTTGAAAAGCTGGATCGGGTGGAAAAGCAGTATGACATCATCCGGAGTGATGCGAAAGCTTATTGGAAGCTGACGGTTACCCAGCAGAGGGAGCTCGAAACAGATAGAAATCAATTGATGCTACAGGAGTCCGATTGGAGCAGACGTAGCGAACTTCTACTTCGAGAACATAAATCGTTAGTACTGGTTCATGAACAGAAAGAAAAAGAGGTATTGGAGAGTAAGCTGGAACTCACCGATGAGGATCGAGAACGGGTGAGAGAGAAGCTGCGTTATGCCAATCAAAATTATTATTCTCTGCAATATGCAGATAGCCGAGATAAACGGATTCTTATACAATCGAAAGTCATACAGATACGGAAGCAACTTGTTGAACTTGATTATTCTCAGGACGAGTCGGTGCTTCAGCAACGCTGGGAACAGAATGGGATGAGACTTCGTTACGTGTTCACTGTGCAAGAGAAGCACTTAGATATGGGAGTCCAAGAGAAGCAAGCTCAACTGAAGGAATCGACAGAGCAGGTACAAGATGTGAAGGCTGAAGTCTCTTCTATAGACAATGATCTAGGGGAAAAGGGAAAGCAGCTTTCAGCGAAGCAAACGGAGAAACGATTGAAACAGGAGCAGCAAGTACAAATTGCGCGTGCTATATTGACAAATCCACAACTGGAGAAGGTTGAGCAGCAAATTCCGTTGTGGAGTATAGAAGAGCAGCAGACGGATCAAGGAAAAATTGAACTGCTGCAGGAAATTAAGCGACTGGATGAGGAAAGAGGACGTAAGGAACAGCGTAGGATAGCTGTTGGAGAGGAACGCGCAGAAGCTGAGGGACAACTAGCGAGGCTGGTAGAGCAATTGGAACGGCAACTGGTGGAAGAGGAAGATGTCAAGGCTGAGCTGGCTAATCTACGGCGTTCATGGGAACGACTGGGTTCTCTTTATGATAAACAGGCTTCTATCAGTGAACATATGAAGGAAGCGATCGAGCGGCTGAAGCAGCAAAAGAACAAGCTATTAATGACAGAAAGATTGGCCTATCGCTATGTAGACGATCATGCTGAGCAGGAAATTTATTTCGCTGATGTCTCTGTGTCCAACCTATGTGAGCAGTGGAGCAATCAATTTACCTTGTTACAATTAGGTACGCAATATTTAAAGGATGTAGGACCATTAACTACGGACGTCGAACGAGCTGATCAGCTATGGGCGGTTACACTCATTACGACGGAGCATGAGAAAGATAGTTTGCGAAATAAACTTAAACAGACCAAGGGTGGCTATTCTTATCCCATTCGTATCCTGAGTATGCAAGAAGCGTCCGATGCATTGCAGAGTCGAGAATTGGATCGTGATGGGCTAGAGAACTGGGTTGTTCCTGAGCACTGGCATCGTAATGAGAAGTTGGATCAATTTGAGCAATGGAAAGCGAATCTCCTCGAACAGGCAGAGCAAGTAAGGAACGAAAGAGAGGCTGTTGAGGGGGAAATTGCGAAATGGCAGTGGGTGCAGCAGAAATGGAGCATCTTCCTGTTGCGATTTCCGCTGAACGTTCAGCAAGAGTTAGAGCATAATAAACTTGTGATGCAAGCTAGCTTAACGGAGCTTAAACGCGAGCTTGAACGACTACATTATGAGTTATCTGTAAATCGAGAATCAATGGAGAACCGACGGGAAACGGTACAAGACATGGAATCTCGTATCCATCAATTAGGTGTGTGGCTGCAGGACGGTCGGAAATATATGAATTTGGCAAGTGACGTTGCAAAGCTTGAGCTGGAGATCATTTCAATTAATGAACAAATTGAGCTTCTGCAGAAGCAGAAAGCACGTAGGGAATATGAACTGCGAGTTGTGGAAGCAGGAAATGAAAGATTTAGGCAAGAACTGGTCGATATACAAAGCCTGCAACAATTAATTAGACGTGATGAGATTTATGCAGAAGTCCACAACTATGAGGCTGAGGAGAGCAATGAAAGCATAGAGGATTTAAAGGAAGAGCGAAAGGTGCTAGAGCTTCAGAGGAATCGGATCTACCAAGAGCGTACACAGCTTGAAATGAGTCTTGCTAGTGAGGTGGCGCGACAAATGGATCACATTCAGACGATGGAGCGCTTGCAAACGGAGCATTCTGATCTCGTAATAGATATGCAACTTCCGCTTGAGGCTGAGGAACGTATAGCCACCTGGTGGGCAGATATTTCACATATTAAAGAGCAGCTATCTCGGGTGGAGAAAGAATACAGGAGGACAGAGGAAGAGCTTCAGAATAAGCGAGGCGAGATTAAATCGCTGTTTCGTCAATTCTATGAGCAATATCCAGATCAAGAGCCAAATGTATTTCATGAATCACAGCACACAGCGAAAGCGAGATTGGATGAGGAAGAGAAGACGCTTCGTAACGAGCATATACAACTAAAGAAACAGCAGTCTTTCATCACGGAGCAGCAGAAGCAAGTCGACAATGTCATAGGTTTATGGAATAAGCACCTGCTTGTGCACGCTTTAGAAGATGTCAAGTTGGCTCCGGCAATTCTTAGTGAAGAGAGTCAGTCTGAATTCAGATATAAACGGAAGGACTTCACAGAAAGCTATATAGAACAACTGAGCAGTTGTTATGAGAAATTATTTAATGAGAAGAAGTTAGTACAGAAGGGGCGTCAGCATCTAAGGGATTATTTTGGCAGCAAAGTGAAGGATGTTAAATTGAGACAGATGACTCTCCAGGGGATTGAATCCAAAGAGAATTATGTTGAAATTTCAGAATTCCAAAAATCGATAGAGCAGCGAATTCAAATGGCTATTCACTTGTGGGAACAAACGCTGCAAACGCATGATCAGGAGCTGCAACAATATATTCAGCATATTCATGCACACTTGAAGCTGATCGTTCAAGAGCTCAAAGAAATTCCCAAGAAGACAAGAGTCAAGACGGATGATGGTTGGAAGGAAATATACAGCTTCACTATCCCACAGTGGGAGGAGCAGGACGGCAAGGAGCGGATTCGCAAACATATTGAATGGATTATATCTAGACTGGATCGTTATTCTGAAGAAGAGGATCAGGACCATTGGCAAGAGCAGCAGACGCTTATACGCAAAGAGCTAGAGAAATGGCTTGACGCGAGACAGTTAATTCAAATCGTTATGATGGGTGAAGGAATGAAGGTCACTTGTCGTAAGGTAAGTAATGATCAACAAGTGAGCAAGGTCGCCTATTCATGGGAGCAGTCGAACCGTTGGTCCGGAGGAGAGAAGTGGAGTAAGAATATGACACTGTTTCTGGGCGTGCTGAATTATGTCGCAGAACGTAAACAATATATCCAAGCGAGAATGAAACGGCATCGAACGGTTATTCTGGACAATCCATTCGGCAAGGCCTCAAGCGACCATGTCCTAAGCCCTGTGTTCTTCATTGCGGAGCAGCTTGGATTTCAGATTATCGCTTTAACCGCACATGTGGAAGGGAAGTTTCTTCAAGATTATTTCCCAATTGTATATAGCTGTCGTCTGCGTCATACGGTTGATCCCTCTAAGCAAATAATAGAGGCAACCCAGCAAATTCAAACGGCATACTTTCAGGATAATGACCCCGAAACACTCGAGAGGATTGGCAGTAAGGTAGATCAATTGGAACTATTCTGATAACTAGGACTGAACAAGCAAAATAAATGACTATTTTCAAAAAAAATAATGCGCTCGTTTGATTGCAAAGTGTACCCTGTAGAATAGACACATTAAAAAAGTCTGTTTTATAGGGTGATATTAGACAAAATTGAGGCTTTATTGAATGCTGATCATCCAGAACGCCATAAGATATCAGCAGGGAAAGAAGCAATTAGACTCGCTAGGGATTGCATTTGTAATAGACGTGATTTTTCCGTTCGCGTTCAAAATGGAAGACATAATAAAGCTTCCGAAGACATTATAAGGAGACTTAAAACAGTTAGGGTGGATTCTATCCCACCGTGGGTGGACTTCATCGAGAAACGTTTACAAAAGTGAAGATACACTTATACAAATGGTTACGGTCAGAGTTCAACAGGCGCTGGCCGTTTTTGGATGTAGTGGGAGGTTAGTGAGGTGAAGGGACGGGCTGTTCGGCTGAATGGAGAAGACTATAAGGGAGAGTTCATTTCCTTCTTTATCTATGGCTATGTTATAATATTGACAAGAATAGAAATCAAAAGGAGGTTGTCTCCGCTATGTCCATACCCAAGAAAATGGATAGACAAACCGCAAATGAGTTGCGTTCCATTATGTCGAGAATAAATGTGACACACAATAAACTTAAAATCGATCTTGAAAATGATACGATAGAAGTCGAGGACGACTATTCCATTGACGATATTCTTGAATCTGTAGGGATATTAACCTTCGAGCAGGCAAAAGAATTGACTGAAGAAGTCAAGAAAATGCGCGAGGAAGAGTGGAATTGAAAGTTATTGACGGTTACTTAATGGATACGAATATAGCCATTACACTTCTAGCAGGCGAACAGACTTCTCTGGAGTTTGCCCAGCAAGCTAGAGATGATCGAATGTCTATGTATTTTTCGGTTATCACAGAGTGCGAAGTGTTCAGTGGATTAAAGTCAGAATATCGCTTGCATGGTATAAAGTTGTTTAATTCACGCAGATGTATCGAAGTGAACTCTCAAATCGCTCGTATTGCTGGGGATATTCGAAGAGAACAAAAGGAAAAAGGGCGGAAGCTTAAAACTCCCGATGCGATAATTATAGCTACAGCCATCGAATATCACCTTGGTATGGTTTCAAGGGATTCGGACATGAATTTTATACAGGAAGAGTTTGGTTTACCACTTTTCACAATATAATATGTATTATCTTCGAACAATTAATTTAGAGATATATTGAAAATGAGAACCAATGCGACTCCTTAGAGCGACGCATTGGTTTTTCTTTTAGTGTTCGTCCGAAGTAGGCAGTGATGTCGTACAGTGACAGGACAAGCATCTAAATGAAAATATTTCTTGGCTGACATCCGATGCGTAGTTTATTGTAAATACGATGAGATAAAAAAGAAGGATTGATACCATGGACTTTCAGCTAATCAAGATTGGAATAATGGAAGATTGAATAGAGGGGGCGAAAGGAAGCAACTACAGAGATTACACGTATCTACGAGATAACTCGTATTAGATCTAACGATAAGAATTGAGAATGTGGAGGAGAAGGTATTGATCAATGATGATCGGTTTCATGGCTGCTTTATTGGTCTTGCTGTTGGGGACGCGCTTGGGACGACCGTGGAATTTAGTGCGCCGGGTACGTTTGAACCTGTAAAAGATATCGTTGGGGGCGGTGTTTTTGGTTTGCAACCGGGGCAATGGACGGACGATACTTCTATGGCGTTATGTATCATGGAAAGTTTACTGCAATGTGAAGGTTTTGATCCAGAAGATCAGATGCGTCGATATGTGCAATGGTTTAGAAAGGGTCATCTTAGCAGTACGGGAACATGTTTTGATATTGGGAATGCGACAAAACAAGCATTGTTGCAATTTGAGCGCACGGGAGAGGCTTATTGTGGATCGTCGGAACCTTTTTCTGCAGGAAATGGTTCAATTATGAGGTTAGCACCTGTTCTGATGTACTATGTAGAGGACCCCAATCTTGCCATAGAATTTGCAGAGCGCAGTTCTAGAACAACGCATGCAGCAACGGAATGTATTGAAGCTTGTAGTATTATGGCGGCTATCATCATTTCTGGTCTACACGGATCAACAAAAGACGAGATGTTGAGTCCTAATGTTTATTCTCAGTGGCGAACAAATCAGGTCTTAAGTAAACATGTTATGGATATTCTAGCAGGATCATATAAGCAAAAAGAACCTCCAATGATTCAAGGCACAGGTTATGTAATCCAATCACTCGAAGCGGCGTTGTGGGCGTTCTTCCAGTCTTCTAGTTTTGAAGAAGGAGCCTTGTTAGCAGTGAACCTGGGGAATGATGCGGATACGACGGGTGCGGTATACGGTCAGATTGCAGGGGCGTTCTATGGATATAGCGGAATTCCTACGTCATGGTGTAATAAACTGGCTAAGAAAGAACTCATGGATCAATATATTCAGGAGCTGTCTAGTCAACGTTTTAGAACATAACAATTTTATCGCGCCTTGGTTGGTGATCTTTTTTATGGGTAAGGAAACGTTAAGGTGCTATTGCCGTATAAAATGTATAATGGTTATGAGGAAGGATGGATAATCGTGGATAATGGAATGAGTGTTATTTTGTTTGAGAAAATGCCTGATGGAGAACTCCGTGTCATTGAGGAGCGTACGTGGAGTATGAATATGATTACTGCACTACAGCATGTTAATTATCTTGTGTTGGGTAGCCGAGAATATGAGACTGTTGAAGGGCGGCTGAATGTGGACGAAGGGAAGCTTGAGCTTCTAGTAGTCCCGATGCGTAACGAATAACAAATAACAGGGAAGGAGGACCTTATAGTGGCTAAAGATGAAATTGCTAAAGAACTGGCCGTATCGAAATTATTCACATCTGAAGGTAAACCGATTCGCGTATTGTCCACCTCGCTTGGTATTGCCCTCCTGGCCAATGCTTTGTTTATTCCGAGTGGTGCAGGTGCCACTAGCAGTACCCCTGTAGAAGATCCGCAGCTTGTGTCTTGGTCTTCCGAAGAGGTCAAAGCGTATTTCGACAAGAATGTAGATTGGAACATTCCCTATCCAGATGAGAGCACACAAGAGGTCGAGCAACAGGAACAGGGAGTAGCAACCTCTAATGGAACGACTGTAGTAAACAACTACGGAGGTTATAGTTCAGGCTTCGGCTGGGATGACATGTTGTTGTATCATATGTTGTTTAACAGCGGCTCCAATTACTCTTCAAGAAGATGGAATAGCGACCGTCCAACCTATTATGGTGGTACTAGGAATACATATAAAACACCTACCTATAGTAGTGATAAATTTCAGAATAAGAATGTTCCTGGCTCTGTGGTCAAACCTAGAACATCGACATCATCCACTGGCTCGATTACAAGAAGGTCTACTTCATCAAAGGCCGGAGGGATCGGAAGTAAGTCTAGCAGTTTAAGCTCCTCCAGTTCTAAATCAAGTTCAAGGAAGAGTGGTTTTGGCGGATGATTCATAGCCAGAGTGTATTTGAGTTTCTAGAACATTCCAATCTTGAACGAGCACCGCGAATAGAGCAATTGCATAAGCTTGGATTTACTTGGGCGGACCTTGAGGGTGAAGAGTACTGGTTGGATGCCGTTGCAATTATGAATAGAGAGACCTACAAGGAGCTGGAAGAAGCCTCATCTAAATTGTGGGTTATTCTCGATAAAGCTGTACGTTATATACATCTTAAGCATGATTTGTATGATTTGATTGGGATTCCGCCAGTATTGTGGGAGATGCTTGACCGATGTCCTCTACCAGAACAAGGCGTTATTAGCCGTTATGCTCGATTCGACTATGCTGTGGCTGATGACGGTAGAATTAAGCTACTAGAGCTGAATTCGGATACGCCTACCGGTTATGTGGAAGCTTCAATAGCCACACCATGGATATGCGAGCAGGCGGGTATCTTCAGTCCTAATACCGCGATGAAGGAGCACCTCGCAGCAGCGTGGAGAGAAGAGTATCCGGATACGGCAGCCTGTATTGATTACGGATCTCATCAAGAGGACTCCGGCACGATTGAAGCTCTTGTACGGCATAGTGGCCTACCGATTAAATGTGTGGATTGTCTCGATTTATCAATCGATAAAGGCATCGTAAAAGATGGTGATGGCCGAGTAGTTAAGCGTATGTTCGCTTTGTACCCTAAAGAATGGATGGAGATTGACGAAGGTGGTAGTGCGCTAGCTTATGCGATTGAGACTGGGAATCTTGAACTCTTCAATTCACCACATAGTATATTGCTACAATCCAAGGGACTCATGGCGGTGGTATGGGGAATGTATGAACTGGGCCTGCTTTTTGATGAAGAAGAGCGCAAGGCCATTGAAAGTTACATTTTACCTACATATAATAAGCCTGTATTCTCAGGGAGCTTTGTGTCCAAATCCGTATTTGGGCGAGAGGGCGGTTCTGTACGTATCTTTGATGAGAGCGGTACATTAGAGATTCAGGATGAGGATGGTTTTGATAGCAGTGTGTTATTTCCTTCTGTTTATCAAAAAAGAGCTGAGTTAGCCCGGATCCATACAGCGGAAGGTGAACTTCATCTATTAACGGGAATGTTCGTCATTAACGGTAAGCCATGTGGCTTGCTTGGTCGAGCAGGTGGACCGATTACAGGCAATACCAGTCATTTTATAGCGTTAGGAGTGAGATAAGGCGTATGAAGACGAGAAGTAAATGGGGATTCTCTGCAGTAGGACGGAGATTAAGGCTAGGCATCACCGTATGTCTGATGCTCGTCATGGTGATTTCGGTAAGTGCATGCGGAAGCAGTAGTATATTCCAGACTGATTCGACGGAAGAGTCGACCGTATCGCGGGTACCTTGGGATTACCGTGTAGTAGAGAGCACAGTAGGTGATCTGATCGGTAGTGATATGACGGTCTTGCCAGATAATGAACTTCTACCGAATGATGGGAACTATGCGACGGGTGACCTAATCTGGACATTACAGTTCATGGATGCGGAGCTTGTGACGGATGCCGATCAGCGCAACGAGATTAATCTATCTACATGGAACACTATTAAATCGTATGGAGAACAGAAGACAGCTATAGAAGATCTAACGAATCTCAAAGTATCGATAACAACCGATGTCGACCTTGTAGGTGTATACAAAACGAAGCTTAATGACAAGACTAGAAATTTTGCTGTGATTGAGCTGCCTTCCGGCAACCGAATTAAGCAACCGATTGATGATAAGCGCTACAATGCACTGGAGAAAGAGAAGACGGTATCTGTTGTATTAGAAGAAGTACATGATTTTGCCGATTATGATTCGGCCTATGCTAAATTTAGGGGGTGGGCTAACTAATGATAATTGTTAATTTGATCATAAGTGTAATTGTAATTATTCTTCTTCAATTGTTAGGTATGGTTATATTTAGTTGGATGACCCCGTTTAAGGATTTAGATGAACTAAAGAAAGGGAATGTAGCAGTAGCTCTGGCACTCGGCGGCAAGTTTCTAGCAACAGCTATTATTCTTGGAGTAGCGGCGTATACGAATACATCCATATGGTTTATGATGCTCTGGTTTGCTGTGGGCTATCTATGTCTAATTGCTGCTTACTGGATCTTCGAATGGGTAACCCCTGGGTTCCGAATTTCAGATCATCTGCAAAAGGGAAATGTAGCTGTAGGCCTTATGCTCTGTATGGTGTTTATTGGGATGGCGTTCGCTATAAGTAGTTTGATTATCTAATTAACTATGGGTTGTTCAAAAAGGATAAGTTAGCCGATCGAGTATACTATTTGAGCGGCTAACTTTTTGATTATCTCTTATTGACTTCTAGTTTTTAGGTTCTATAATTTTATTACCACTACTAGGAGGAACACATATGTCTAAGGTTTATTCACGTACATATATTGAAAATGTAAAGCTTGAAATGTTGAATAGGTTGGGATTAAAGCAGGTGTTCTATAAAGAACAAATCGGTGATAACTTAATTTATGAAGCGCTGGGGTTTGATAGGGGGACAGAACATCGATTTTGTGTAAGACCAAAAACGGGAACGATTGATGAATTTGTTGCAGGAAAATGGATGAAAGTACACAATTTTATGATTAAGAGTAAAATCAGTTAGCCTTTGGTGTATACAGGAGAAATAATTAAATAAGATAGGTACGGTTTTTATTTTGCTCCGTAACAATCTTAGACGTGGGCTAGACGCTAACGCATATGGTACCTACATTGTTTATAAAACGGACGCAGGCCGAATTGTGAAAGAATATACTAATGGGGAAATCATTCCGATAGATGATTCAGAGCTGTCTCATGAACGAATCGTCTCCTGTAATGTATGTATTTACTGGGAATAACGGTAGTGGAAAAGGCACCATTCGAAATCTAATTACGGATCGACTTGGAGTTAGTCTGAATATAGAGCCTGATGCGTTAGCTCGTGGAATTAATGCCGACCATCCTGAACGTCATAAGATATCAGTTTATTTCGAATGCAATCTCTCGTAGATCTCATTAATTACTTTTGTTTGAAATTTAGGAGTGAAGAAATGAATAATTTTTTTACAGCATTAACTTATGTGAATAAAATGATTTATGAGTCGAATCACTTAACTGTAAAGTCAGTTCAAGAAGAGAAGCAAAATTCTAAGTATGGTGCTGGTACATTTCAATTATCTTCTAAAACAATTCGATTCAGAGTTGCGAATATAACACCTACCAAAGTAGGGCAGTTTGTTGCATTTTGGGAAAAAGACGAAAATAATAAAAATCAATCCTACTCATATGAAGAAGCCCTTGATTTATTAGTTATAACTACCTTTAAAAATGAAAATGAGTTTGGACAATTTATTTTTCCAAAAGATATTCTTTTAAAACAGAACATTCTTAGGTCTACTTCAACAAAGGGCAAAATGGCAATAAGAGTTTATCCTAGCTGGGATAGTCCGAGTAGTAAACAAGCGATGACAACTCAAAAATGGCAGTTACCCTATTTTGTTGATATGTGTAATCCGAATAAATTATCCTTAGAAAAAATAATAGAACTGTATTCTCTTTAATCCTCTGCAATCGGGCGTGATTGTTGGACAAATATTTTTTAGAAAAGGGTGGCTGCGGCTACTCTTTTTTTATTTCGCCAGGGGGAAACATAACGGGAAGTGTCAACGATAAATGTCTGACTGGAGCAAAGCGGAAGTAATTTAAGGAGTTGATACGAGAGATTGTTTTCACCCTCTTTTGTTCTTTAAACCGTTGTGATCGATAATAGTGACTCTTCTGGTGAAATTATGTTAGAAGTAGAGCATAACACGATAAAATATAGGCTGGATTCTATACTGGCGTGGTTGGAGATTATTGGGAAATATTCACAAAGGTGAAGAAATATTTATACCTAAATGTTACGGTCAGTGTTCAATATGAACTGGCCGTTTTTGCTTTTCGAAGATACATATTTAAATCGTACATGCTTGTGAACAGGAATCGATAGCAAGGGTTACTCTTTCCGAAGCCATTTACCCATTTATTTGTAAAGGTAAGAGGCTCTGATATTAGTGCCTTTTCAAATAAGGTATCATTATTTAATGAGGTTTCTGGTGTGAGCATTATAATCCAATTCTCATCAACGATTCGATTCATATCTTTTTCGATAATAGTGTTCGAACTAGGTTTGTAAACGTTGCTCGTCTCTTTCGAATTATCAGTACCTTATTTTGGTTAATTGGTACGTATGATATACTAGAAAACGATGATAAACATAGGGGCAAACATCCAGAAGCGCACATAAAATACCTGTGAGGTTCGCACCTGAAAACCTTGAATAACAGCTATAATTTGGGTATTATTGGATTTTTAAAAGAGAAGAGAAGTATGGATTCATCTACTTTGCACTAAAAGGTCGTTGGAAATCCACGTTTTTATTACCTTTTAGCAGTCGCACTCTACATGAGTGCGTGGATTGAAATTATTTAACGAAAGCAGTGCGAGAAATCCGAATGTTGTCGCACTCTATATGAGTGCGTGGATTGAAATGAAGTTATTGAAGCCCCGACGACAGGGATATTAGGTCGCACTCTATATGAGTGCATGGATTGTAATTCGTCGATTTGATGAAGATGACCCATCCCATTTAGTCGCACTCTATACGAGTGCGTGGGAATAAAATCCGTTTGCCAATAATCACACAAACCTCCCCAAGCCGTATAGAGGGCGAGAAGAATTCATGCAACTATAATATATGGCTAGCTACCTTTGTGTATCTAAGAGTATTGAAAGATTAATAGAATTGACAGTGGACGGGAATTGGCACAACTTCTTCCGTTCATTTCCCCGTACATGCACTTCTAGGCATTCACCCACATACACTAAAGAACAGACTTCAATGATCGACTAGACCGTGACGCGTTGCATTCTGTCTAAGGAAATTCAACTTGGGGGTGTTCGGTTCAATGCCTGGATTGATCTCAGCAATTGCGCTGTTTATTAAGCAGCTAACACTGCTAGTATCGTACGTCAAAAATAACGCCTTTCCACAACCCTTACCTGAGAAAGAGGAGAGCAAGTACTTAAAGTTGATGGCCGAAGGAGACGGCTACGCGCGAAATATGCTTATTGAACATAACCTGCGACTGGTGGCGCACATCGTCAAGAAATTTGATAACACAGGCGAGGATTTAGAAGACCTCATCTCCATTGGGACAATTGGTTTGATTAAAGCCATTGAGAGTTACCAGCCCGATAAAGGGACAAAATTAGCTACGTTTGCTGCTCGTTGTATAGAAAATGAGATACTGATGCATTTACGTTCTCTCAAAAAGACACGAAAAGACGTATCCCTCCATGATCCGATCGGAACTGACAAAGAGGGCAACGAAATAACTCTAATAGATATTCTAGGTAGCGAAGCAGATGACATAGCAGATTTAGTCCAGCTTAAGATTGAGAAAAGTAAAATTTATCGTAACTTAGATATTTTAGATCCAAGAGAGCAAGAAGTGATTAAAGGTCGCTTTGGACTGGAGCAGGGTGGGGAAGAACGAACTCAGCGGGAAATTGCTAAGGAGTTAGGCATTTCTCGGTCTTATGTTTCTCGCATTGAGAAACGCGCACTCATGAAGCTTTATCATGAATTCTATAAGGCTAAACGTTAAGATTGCATAAGAAAAGATACCCAAACCGCTCAGTAATTATACCAGAGCGGTTTTTATCATGAACAAAGGTTGTTCATGGCTTTGTAAGCGTTATAATAGAATGATAAATCTAACAAGGACATGAGGAGGAACATGATGAAAGTTATGCCTTTAACATCAAGAGGAATATCTTCTAGCCGTTTAATACTTGGATGTATGCCGTTCGGTGGAGGTTGGAACCGTGACCCCATCACAGATGCGGACAGGCTCTCTGCAGAGAAGGCGGTTGATGCTGCGCTCTCTATCGGTATTTCGATGTTCGACCATGCCAATATATATACGATGGGTAAAGCGGAGGAGACATTCGGAGGAATTCTCAGAAACCGTCCGCAACTTCGCGAACAAATGGTAATCCAATCGAAGTGTGGTATACGTTTAGCTGAGGGGTCTGTTCCGGGACATTTCGATTTCTCCAAAGAACACATACTAGAATCCGTTGATGGGACGTTAGGGAGATTAGGGATTGAATATTTAGACATACTGCTTCTTCATCGTCCAGACCCATTAGTTGAACCAGAAGAGGTGGCAGAAGCATTAGGTGAGCTTAAATCTTCGGGTAAGGTTCGTTACTTTGGGGTTTCTAATATGAGTGTAGCCCAGATGCGCTATCTTCAGCGTAGTATACCAGATCAACTGGCGGTGAATCAGCTGGAGATGAGCTTAGGTCATTTGGACTTTTTGAATCAGAGTATTCTGGTGAATCAAGAGGCTGGGGCTAATGTGAATTTCTCTGAAGGATTAATGGAGCACTGCCAAATGGAGAACATTCAGATTCAGGCATGGGGACCACTGGCGCAAGGACGCTATTCTGGTCGTTCTGTAGAGGACGAGCCTGAGCATGTGCAGAAGACCGCTGCAATGGTGCAACAAATGGCGCAAGAGAAAGGCACCACACCAGAAGCTATCGTGCTCGGTTGGTTGATGAAGCACCCAGCGATGATTCAGCCAGTGATTGGAACGACGAATGCTGAACGGATCATCGCATGTGAAGATGCCGAGCGGCAATCCCAACAGATGACTAGAGAAGAATGGTATTCTCTTTATGTTAGTGCTAGAGGACAAGCGATGCCTTAATAGAATAGCTGAAAAATAGCTGTGTTTGCATAAAAGAGACCGTCAGGGTTACATTCCTCCTGATGGTCTTATTTTATAATATAGGGCTCTAGCTTACAATCAGTGCTTGCTGAAAAATAGAATTTTATGCTGATCATAGCGTAGGGGAGGGAATTGTCCTGGAGAAGCAACACGGTCGCCTAAAAGCCTTCCTTTGGAAAGCTACTTCGGAAGCATACACTTTGCCCCTGAATTTATACCGCAAACAGCGGTATATTCAAAAAAATTCGGGGGCAACAGCGATTCGGAAGGATAATCCGTCCGCGTAGCGGTCATTTATCAACACATTACATTTTGCAAGCACTGATTTTGGTGTCGAGGCAAATAGAAAGCTATCTTATTTAGCTACGCTCCAAGATGGTATTTAGCGTTGTACGATCAAGTCCTTTTACAAGGGTGATTAATAACTCTTTAGCCGCCTCATAGTCATCAGTGTGGATGATAGAAGAGGAAGTATGAATATAGCGTGAACAAATGCCAATGACCGTTGAAGGAACACCAATACCACTGAGATGAACTTGACCCGCATCTGTTCCTCCTGGTGATACAAAGTATTGGTATTTGATTTTATGAGTTTCAGCAGTATCCTGTACATACTCGACAAGACCCCGATGCGTTAGCATGGTAGGGTCAAAGATCCGAAGTAATGCACCTTGACCAATGTGTCCAAATTGGTTCTTATCACCTGTCATATCATTGGCTGCACTAGCATCTAGAGCAAAGAAGATGTCTGGTTGAATAAGATTGGCGGCTGTACGGGCACCTCGAAGACCTAACTCTTCTTGAACCGTAGCACCGATGTAGACCGTATTAGGTAACTTTTCTTTGTGCAGAGCCTGCAAGGATTCGATCGCAAGGCCAAGACCATAACGATTATCCCAAGCTTTAGCCATGATTTTCTTCGGATTAGCAAGTGGGGTGAATTCACAAATTGGAACGATCTGTTGCCCAGGGTGTATTCCGAATGATTCTGCTTCTTCGCGATGATCTGCACCAATATCTAGATACATGGATTTGATATCTACAGGTTTGTTGCGTTGGGATTCATCTAGAAGATGTGTGGGTGTAGAACCAACCACTCCGATAATAGGGCCGTTATCCGTGATGAGTTGCAGACGTTGCGCAAGTACGGCTTGGCTCCACCAGCCACCAAGCGGCTGGAAGCGAATCATGCCCGTATCCGTAATGCCAGTTACCATGAAACCCACTTCATCGAAATGCCCGGCGACCATAACCTTAGGGCCACTCTCATCTCCCCGAAGTACGCCAAACATGCTTCCCAGTCTATCTTGAACAAATTCTTCCGTATATGAGGACATGGCCTCTTTTACCCAGGTTCGTAAGTCTCTTTCGAAGCCTGAGGCTGCTGGGAATTCTGTTAGTTTGCGAAATAAATCCATTGTCGTTTGATTCATGTGAAGAACGCTCCTTTTTGTATGCTACTTTTATATGTATTTCAGTTCCACCTTCTTTAGTATGAACTTTACTAAGGTGGTTGTCCACGTTCCGTAAATGAATTGGAAGCACAAATAATACGATATTTGAATAAAATGCAAGGGACAAATGCTCCGTACTAAGTTTTAGGAAAGGGGCACATATGATGGAGCTGGTGAAGAAAGAACTTATCGTTATTTATGTATTATTTATTTTATTGATTATCGCTCTATTATGCCTTTTTTATTGACGATCTATGATGACATGGAGAAACTGTCACATCCTTTAGTACCCTTAGACGACAAGAGGATTGCCCACTTGTTTATCGTTGCAGAGAAGTAACGAATGCATACATTTATGGTTAGCTGCCACTCTTAGTTCGGATAACTAGGGTGGCTATTTATGCTATTTGTCAATTTGGATGATTTACCAAACATAACAGAGGAGAGTGTGGCAAATAATGATAATAGAGTGAATGAGGTTAGGGGGTGTTCTTAATTTGTCGGCGAACAAGAACAAGGGAGCAGGCTCCAGTGCTGATTCATTAGGACAGGAAGAATATAAGAAAATCGCTAAAAAACATGAACCTTCACGCAATATGCTTAGAAACTGTATTCGGGCTTTTTTTGTGGGTGGCTTGATCTGTCTTATTGGACAAGGGGTACAACAATCCTTTATGGCTATCTTCGATATGACAAGTACCAAAGCGAGTAGCCCAACTGTAGCGGTGATGATTATTATATCTGTTGTACTGACTTGCTTAGGGGTATATGACAAAATTGCGCAGTGGGCTGGTGGAGGTACAAGTGTCCCTGTAACTGGATTCGCTAATTCCATGTGTTCGGCTGCTTTAGAGCATCGTGCAGAGGGATTGGTTCTAGGTGTAGGGGCAAACATGTTCAAGCTGGCTGGACCCGTAATCGTGTTTGGTGTCGTTGCTGCGTTTTTTGTAGGCATCATCTATGCGATTTTTGGTATTCAGGGAGGTCATTAAGATGGAAATGGAGGAATCATGATATGCAGTTTCTTTGGGCATTTATAGTGGGCGGTCTGATCTGTGTCATAGGACAAATTATGATGGATGGATTCAGATTGACACCCGCGCATACGATGAGTTCGTTAGTAGTTGCTGGTGCGGTAGCAGATGGACTTGGATGGTATGATCCATTGGTGGAATTTGCGGGTGCGGGTGCTTCTGTTCCAATTACAAGCTTTGGTAGTGCGCTCGTGCATGGAGCTTTGACAGAACTACAGCGAGATGGATGGATTGGAGTCGTGACCGGGATTTTTGATGTAACAAGCGCGGGTATTTCCTCGGCGATTATCTTTTCATTCTTGGCAGCTGTGCTGGTGAAACCACGGGGATAATATGAGGAAATGAACACTAATAAAATTAGGATGAAAATTATTTGCCGGAAACTTATGTTTCCGGTTATTTGCATTTTTTGTATCCTTTGTATCGTTTGTATAGGTTTATGAGTAGTTTAGGAACTCTATCCAATGTACTTTATGAGTATTCATCATGTACAATAAAAGAAATGTTCTATTATAGGAGGCCTGGAATACATGCCGATTCGTAATGAATCTATTCAAATCATTTCAGAAGTTCGCTCGAATCTAGAATCATGTATATTAGGTAAATCTTTCGAAATACAATTACTGCTCACGGCACTTTTGGCTGGGGGGCATGTTCTAATTGAAGATGTACCAGGTACGGGTAAGACCCAATTAATTAAAGCGCTCGCTAAATCAATTAGTGGAGATTATCGCCGAATTCAATGTAATCCTGATATTCTACCGAGTGATATTACGGGAGTCTCTGTATTTCACCCACGAGAGGAACAGTTTAATTTCAGACCTGGGCCTGTCATGACTAACATATTACTTGTTGATGAAATTAATCGTGCGACAACAAAGACACAATCCGCCCTACTTGAGGTAATGGAGGAGCGTAACGTAACAGTAGATGGGGAGACGCATGAACTACCCAAGCCCTTTATGCTCTGTGCTACACAGAACCCCATCGATTTCGAGGGTACTTATATGCTCCCTGAAGCTCAGCTAGATCGGTTCATGATGAAGATGAGTCTCGGCTATCCAGATGCTATAACGGAGAAAACTCTATTATTGAAACATCAAGATGGACAACCCATCGATAGACTAGCCTCTGTTACGCATATGGTACAGATTGCGGCTATGCAGATTGAAATTCGCGACGTATACATAAGTGATGCTATAACCGATTATATGTTAAGTATTATAAGGAATACACGCGAGCATACTGCAGTATTACTCGGGGCAAGTCCACGAGCGTCGTTATCATTCATGATGGCATGTAAAGCATATGCATGTATAGAAGGCCGAGATTATGTTCTTCCAGATGACGTTAAGATATTAGCTCCCTATGTTCTATCGCACCGTATTCTACTACGTCCCGAATCAAGACTTGAAAGTATTAACGCCACCTCGGTATTGCAAAGTATCATTCAACAGGTGAAAGTACCTGTGACTATGGAGCGATAAATATGGGCGGGTTAGGGTTGACACTTAAGAACGGATTACGTACACCTAAATTTTGGGCACTATTTTTGGTATGGATAGTTAGTTTATTATATGTGCTATTTCAAGGTGGAAAAACGTCCATCATGCTGTTTGCAATGATTAATCTCCTGGCCATTTACCTCATTATAGGAGGTTATAGCGGGGTTCGTCGTGGTAATGGCGTTCGCCATATGACATTGAATGAAGAACGTGGTGAACTTCTCCATGCTGGAGATCAGGTTCATGTGAAACTCAATGTTCACATTCCCAGTATTTTTCCTTTTCCTTATATTATTGTGAAGGATATATTAAAAAGACATACTGGAGAATCTTGGTCCTTTGAAGAAAGTGTGGTTCCTAGTTTGCGTGGGAAAGGTGAACTGAAGTTTCAGACCCCTCCATTAGAACGGGGGAGATACAATTTTATGAAGACAGAGTGCGTAAGCGAGGATATCTTTGGTTTGATGGAACATAGAGGGCTACTCCATGTTCCAGGACAATTCAGAGTAAAGCCACGAACCATATTCATTCCTTATTGGCAATTGTTTGATCGAAATTCTCGTCACGCGGGTCCACAAATGGCGTTATCTTCTTCCCGTAGAGAGACAACTCAGATTAATGGTGTACGTGATTATGTATATGGTGATCGGATTTCTAGAATCCACTGGAATGCAACAGCTAAGACAGGGACATGGAAGTCTAAGGAATTTGAACATGAATCTGTTCCCAAAACGATATTAATTCTGGATGCAATTGCTTCTAATTACTCTTCATCTGAGCAATTTGAACTTGCGGTATCGACGGTATCCTCTTTGCTAGAGTATGGGAACCGTGAACGTATTAGTATTGGGTTATGTACATTGGGGAAGAAGCTGAGTGTATTTGTTCCGTCGGAGAGTACACTAGAGCGGCAAAAAATGATGCATCATCTTGTGGATCTAGACGCCGACGGACAAGGTGCTATTCTTCCAAAGTTAGAGGCAGGCATGCGTAGGCTCCCTCAAGGTTCTTACTTTGTGTTAGTGAGTCCACTGAGTGGGCAACCGGTTCTTGATATTATGCGCTGGGCGAATACTTATGGCATGAGTCCCTCTCATGTCCAGATCGTAAATTCTTCTGCAAAGAGTATACCAGACTTCACATCGGTATTAAGATCGCGTGGAATTTATGGATGTTCCATTTCCTCTCTACAAGAACTTCCAAGCGCTATAGGAGGGGGAGCCTCATGAAGGAGCGTCAGTCTTTTTTGAAATATGATGGATTTAAAAGTTTCTCGTATCTATGGATATGGATTGTAGCTTCGCAGTGGCTTATATATACAGAATCTATCTGGTATTCAGAGACAACTGCGTTAGTGGGCCGAATATTATTACTTATTGCTATCATTGAAATTCTACTTCCATTAAGGTTACTTTATAGAATGATTATTCAAGGTATCTTAATCCTGTTTGTTATTCGTTCCACGCTTATTTCACATTTGGTATATGTACCTTACGCAGATGGATTTGCAGAGCAAGTAGGGCAATTCATTGATAATCTGGATCCATATGTTTGGTTTGCCCTAATGACTTGGGTATTATATATATCCTGCGCTACCCTTGTGACAACCCAGCGTCGTATTCTTTTGTTTATGGGACTTAATATTGCTGTTTTTACGATTCTAGATTCGTTCACATCAGAGGTATCATGGGTGGAAGTCGGTTGGATGATATTTTCGCTTATGGGATGGTTAGTAAGCCAGCATTTACAACGCTTTAAGCGGAGATTCCCTAAGGGCTGGAGACAACTGGTTAGGAACCCATTGGAGATGTGCGTCCATATTTCACTGGTTTTTGCACTTCTGTTTCTTGTAGGCATAAGTATGCCTAAAGTCAACCCGGTCTTTACAGATCCTTATACGTTATGGAAAGACTGGAACGATACGACGGATACAGAATCTAATAACGGTGAAGGGATGGGTGTCAAGGTTCCTTCAAGTGGCGCTTCAGGGTATAGCGCTGAAGATAACCAATTGGGCAGTGGATTTGAATTCGATTATACCCCTGTTATGACGGTTTCGTCTTCTAAACGTAGCTATTGGCGCGGAGAGACTAGAAGAGTCTATACTGGGACTGGATGGGCAGATAAGCCCAGTAGCATCAAAGGTTACGATGATGTAGATGTGGATGAAAAGCTCGGATTGGAATATGGATCACAACTGAACACGGAGACGGTGCAGCAGAAGGTAACGATGTTGAACAATATTAACTATCCAGTACTATTCGGTGCCTTTACCATTGCTTCTGTTCAAATGATTAATGAAGAGAAGGATATTTCTGGACTGCAATGGAAAGGGTCTCAGGGTGAACTTCATTGGAATGTAGAATCTAAGCCGATGGACTATCCTCGTAGATATACAATCACATCTGAGATTCCAATCCTTCCTGTCAAAGAGTTACAAACGAAGAGTTATGAAGATTTGTACGCTAATTTTGATGAAACTGAATATTTACAAATACCTAATAATTTCCCGGACAGAGTGACAACTTTGGCTAAGGAGATTACGGAATCAACAGATGCTCCCTTTGAAAAAATGGCCTTATTACAGCAATATTTGCAAGCAAAATATAAGTATACGAACACACCAGATCTTTCACTGAAAAAGAGTGATGATTTCGTGGATAGCTTTTTATTTGAGATTCAAGCAGGCTATTGTGATTACTTCTCAACTGCGATGGCTATGATGGCTCGTTCGCTTGATATTCCAACACGTTGGGTCAAAGGATATGCTCCAGGTAGTCAGCCTAATATGACGGATATTCAGATGACTCAACCGAATAGTGTTAATACGGTGAGCTATACGGTGACCAATGCGGATGCCCATTCTTGGGTGGAGGCTTACTTTGGACCTGATTATGGCTGGATTCCAATTGAAGCGACACCAGGCTTTGACATGGCTCTTTTAACGGAACAGGATATAAGAGATTTGGATATACAGGACGAAGAGACAGAAGAGGAGCAGGATCAGAGTGACGAGATAGTGACTCCTGAGAATGATTCATCTTTTTTGTCATCAGATATGTTTAGGGGGATTACCTTAGGTGCAATACTGATAGTCATAAGTAGTATAGCTTATGTAGCGTGGCGTTTCCGCGTTGAACTACACTATTTGATATTGCGATTAAGAATGGGTAAGACGTTATCAGTTGATCACAAGATCATGGTGGAAACAGAACGTTGGCTTCATTATTTGCATAAGCGTGGAATGACAAGAAATCAAGATCAGACACTCCGTGAAGCTGTGGCAAGTTGGGAGCAGAGTACGCCGGAACTCGCCGGAACACTGACGCCATTGCTACAACTTTTTGAGAAAGCTAGATATAGCCCTGAGGCGGTGTCGATGGAGGATTGGCGTAAAGTTCGTTCCTATACAGTACAGCTTAAGGATACGCTGGGAACCATAAAATAATAAATAGGACATTCAAGTCCTTTTTGCTTAGGCAAAAGGGACGGTTTGTTTTGTACTAAAGCTTCACATTATGGTATAGTTTGTCGTATGAAACAGAGGTGACTGGACTTGTTTGAAATGCTGATGCCTAAATTACGGGTGAATACAGTGTTTGATATCGACTTGGAAGACTTATATGCAAAGGGATACCGGGGGATTATTACGGATTTGGACAATACGCTAGTAGGTGCCAAAACACCACTTGCCCATCCGGAATTGATCGCTTGGTTTGAATTGGTGAAAAAGATTGGTTTTCAACTAATCATTGTATCTAATAATCAAATGGAAAGGGTGTCGGCTTTTGCGGCTCCTTTGGATATTCAATTTGTGCATCAAGCCCGCAAACCTTTTAATGCCCCTTTTCATAAGGCGATGAAGTTGATGGGACTTTCCAATACAGAGACTATTGTTATAGGTGACCAAATGCTTACGGATGTGTATGGCGGTAATCGGCTCGGTCTATTAACGGTACTAGTGCTTCCGATTTCTGTGCAAGATGAAGGATGGACAACAAGAATGAACCGAAGAGTAGAACGGATTGCGTTGACAAGCCTTCGGAAAAAAGGATTATGGCTCGAGGAGGAACACAGAGAATGAATGAAGCTATTGGCGAGCAAGAGGCCATGAATTGTAGCGGTTGCGGAATTAAACTACAAACGCAGCAAGCTGATTTACCGGGCTTTGTACCGGAGAAGGCGTTGGAGCAGGATCCTATTATCTGCCAGCGTTGTTTTCGTATCAAAAATTACAATGAATCATCTTCCGTTACTGTAGATCAGAATGAATTCCTAAAGCTACTGAGTCAGATCGGCAATAAGGATGCACTTGTGATTCATATCGTAGATCTATTTGATTTCGAGGGGAGTATGATTTCAGGATTACAACGCTTTGTAGGGAATAATCCTGTGATTCTTGTTGTAAACAAGATCGATCTTCTTCCTAAAGTAACGAATTGGAACAAGCTTAAGAATTGGGTCCAGAAGCAAGCGAAGGAACATGGACTGAAGACGGAAGAAATCATCCTATGTAGTGCCAAGAAGAATCAGGGATTCGAAAGACTACTTGAGACGATGACTACTTTTCGTGGCGATCGAGATGTGTACGTAGTTGGCGCGACGAATGTTGGTAAATCAACATTAATTAATCGTCTGATCAGAGACTACAGCGATCTAGAGCAAGAATTGACGACTTCACGGTATCCAGGAACAACACTTGATATGGTGAATATACCTCTTGATGATGGACGTTATATCATCGATACGCCAGGTATTGTTTACCCATGGCGTTTCAGTGAGCTTGTGAGCCGTGAGGATCTTGGAGCAACGATGCCTGAGAATCCACTCAAACCGCTCGTGTATCAGTTAAATGAAGGCCAGACTCTATTTTTTGGAGCCATGGTGCGATTTGACTTCATCCAGGGCGAACGTCAGTCGTTTACATGTTTCTTGAGCAATCGGATTAGCATACATCGAACCAAATTAGAACGTGCGGATTCTCTGTACGCAGATCATGCGGGTGAGATGTTGTCCCCTCCGAACGTCGAGAATCTTCCCAAATTACCTGAATGGACAAGACATGAAATTCGGATTAAAAAGGGATCACGCTCCGATGTATTTATTTCTGGATTAGGTTGGGTCAAGATTAACAGTGATCAGGGAGCTACGATTGCAGTACATGCACCTCGTGGCGTCAAAGTGCTAACTAGACCTTCTTTGATATAGATTAAATCATGGGAAGGTGGTTGATAAGCCGTGAATGATTTCTGGAGTGATATACCCTCTAGTGGGAATGCCATGCTTCTAGCCGTTATTGGCGATCCAATCGGTCATTCTAAGTCTCCTGCTATGCACAATGCAGCTTTAGCGGCACTTGGAATAGCAGGGAACTATGGGGCCCTTCATGTGGTTCGCGATGACTTAGGTCAAGCGATAACTCAGATTAAGAAACTTGGATTTCGGGGAATCAACGTAACGATTCCGCATAAAATAGAAGTAATGGCATATTTGGACATCATTGATGATTCTGCTCGTATCATTGGCGCGGTGAATACCATTGTTAACGATAATGGTGTTCTAACAGGATACAATACCGATGGCAAAGGTTATGTTCGTTCACTAAAGGAAGAAGCCATTGCAGATTTATCGGGTAAACGTATTATGATCTTAGGAGCTGGCGGGGCTGCGCGTGGGATTATCCATGCGCTCTCTCAAGAAGCTCCTAAGACTCTGATCATCGCTAATCGTTCGGAAGACAAGGCGCTTGAAATGGAAAAAGAATGGAAGTCCCAAGTGGACATTCATGGAATTAGCATGGATAAGGTATCTTCCTATTTACCTGAAATGGATGTTGTCATTAACACTACATCTGTTGGCATGCACCCTCATATAACGGCTGTACCCATCGATCCAGATGGAATTCCTGCTGGAATTGTGGTTAGTGATTTAATATATAATCCATTGAATACAGAACTACTGTTAAGAAGTCAGGACCGAGGGTGTACGATACACGGTGGACTTGGCATGTTCGTAAATCAAGGTGCATATGCGCTTGAATATTGGACTGGCATGCCAGCTCCAGTAGAAGTGATGCGGCAGGCCGCGTTGAATAGTCTCCATAGCTGATTAAGACAATTGAAATAATATATGAAATTAAGGAGTTTTGACATTACATGTTAACTGGACAGCAGAAACGTTACCTTCGTTCCCTTGCACATCACCTAGATCCTGTATTCCAAGTAGGTAAAGGGGGAACTAACGATCACCAAATCCGTCATATCGTTGAAGCGATAGAGAAGCGCGAATTGATGAAAGTGACCGTATTTAATAGTGCTCAGGAAGATCGCAATGTGATCGCAGCAGAATTAGCTGAGAGATCGGGCTCGGAATTGGTACAAGTCATTGGAAAAGTGATTGTACTGTATAAAGAATCCAAGGATAATAAACAAATTCAACTGCCTTAAGCCGGGAGGAATAGCCATGAAGATAGGTATCATGGGTGGAACTTTCGATCCAATTCATATAGGACATCTGCTGGCTGCGGAATCTGCCAGAGATACTTTCCAATTGGATGAAATCTGGTTTATGCCAAGTCACATTCCCCCGCATAAAGAAAAGGCAGGAGCAACTGGGGAACAGCGCTTATCGATGGTAGCAGTTGCTATTGTGGAACATCCTTCTTTTCATATGAGGGATTTGGAAGTACGCAGGGGTGGTGTCTCATATACCATTGATACGATCAGAGAGCTCCAGCAGACCTATTCAGAAGTGGATTTTCATTTCATTATTGGAGCAGATATGGTCAATTATTTACCGAAGTGGGATCAGATAAAGGAATTGTCACAGATGATTACCTTTATTGGTGTCGGTCGCCCAGGTTCCCCCATAGATCTTGCTGCATTACCTATTTATTTACAAGGTAAAGTACTCCTAGCAGATATGCCCCTCGTGGATATTTCTTCGACTGAGATAAGAGAAAGGGTTATGCTGGGTCATTCGATTCGTTATATGGTCCCAGGTCCTGTACATGAATATATCGTAAGGAGCGGAATTTATGAGATATAGTCGTGATCAACTCATTAAAGCCGTCTCTTCGCAGATGCCAGAGAAGCGTTGGCAGCACACGCAAGGTGTTATGGACTCAGCCAGGAGACTAGCGCATCAGTATGGTGCTGATGCTGACAAAGCTGAATTGTCTTCTATACTTCACGATGTGGCTAAGTATTGGCCTGTAGAGAAGTTGAAGAGCGTAATCCAAGATAAGCAATTATCGAACGAACTTCTGTTATATAATAAACAACTGTGGCATGCTGAAGTAGGAGCTTATGTTGCAGAGTATGATTATGGCATTGATGATATAGAAGTACTGGATGCTATTCGCTATCATACATCAGGACGTATTGGAATGACCTTGATGGACAAGATTGTATGTCTAGCTGACTATATCGAACCCGGAAGAGATTACCCTGGTGTGAATAATATTCGGGAACTCGCCAACCATAGTCTAGAAGAGGGGCTTGTGGCTGGTCTTGATTCCACAATAACCCTGTTAGTGTCACGCAGTCAGATTATTTACCCGTTAACGGTATATGCACGTAATGATTTAATTAAGCAATTGGAGGCGAATTCATGATTCAAAAATTTATTGAACCTAAAGAATTGTTAAGTATGGCGGTAGCTGGAGCAGAAGATAAGAAAGCGCAGAACATTGTTGCCCTAGATTTAAGAGGGATTTCACTCATTGCTGATTACTTCGTAATCTGTCATGGTAACTCGGATGTACAAGTACAGTCAATTGCAACTGAAATTCGCAAACGTGCTATGGATGCAGGATCTACAATCCGTGGTATTGAGGGAATGGACTCGGCGCGTTGGGTACTTATGGATTTAGGTGATGTTATCGTCCATATCTTCCATCGTGATGAGCGTGAGTTCTATAACATTGAACGGTTATGGACTGACGCCAAGGTCGTGGAGAAGGTATGAGTTTAGTCGCGGGTACAATTGTCTCGCTTGAAGTGGCCCGTGAAGTATCTCCGTATGGTTTTTTTCTGTACGGGGATGATTTTGATGTGCTACTGCACTATACAGAGATCACTAAGGAGATCAAGCTTGGTGATATTTTGGACGTATTTATTTTTTTCGACACGCAAGATCGATTAGCTGCCACAATGAAAATTCCTTTTTTGACTTTGGGTGAGACGGCGAAATTGGTTGTTGCAGATATACATCCTCGTATGGGCTGTTTCTTGGAAATGGGTCTAGGACGTCAACTGCTACTACCGATTCGTGAACTTCCTGAAATTAAAGAACTCCATCCTCAGGTTGGAGATTCGGTGTTTGTTACGATGGAACACGATAAGCAGGGTCGTCTATTAGCTAAGTTAGCTGGAGAATATGAACTAGCTCCTTTAGCTTTTGATGCTCCTGAATCGTGGTTGAATCAATGGGTGACGGCGACGGTATATAAGACATTACAGATGGGAACTTTTGTACTTGTTGATGGCGGCGTTGTAGGATTTGGTGTTATTGGTCTGATCCATTCTACCGAACGTATTCGGATGATTCGTCTGGGCGAGGAAGTACAAGCACGGATTACTCATATTCGTGAAGATGGTCGTGTTAACCTCTCTATGGTTCCCCTTAAGGAAGTGGGTAGGGACTTAGATGCAGATCGTTTGTTAACCTTCTTGAAGGAACGCTCTGGTGGAGGCATGCCTTATTCTGATGCAACCCCACCAGATATTATCAAGGAGCGTTTCGGAATTAGTAAATCCGCATTCAAAAGAGCTATGGGTAAGTTGTTGAAGGAAGGTCTAATTGTTCAAAAAGAGAATTGGACGTACCTAGTTAATCCTGAATCCGAGCAAAGTAACGAAGAACAATCATGACCTCAATATTTAGGTAGCGGTAGTTCTTAGAAAGAGTGGTGTTTCATCATGTCATCCTACCGAAAATTTGCATATGTATACGATGAATTAATGGAAGATATGCCGTACCCTGATTGGATACGATTTGCGCGAACGGCTTGGGAGAAACATGGAATGCCCCACAGTGTAGTCGAGTTAGGCTGCGGGACGGGGAGCATTACCATTCCTTTGGTTAATTCGGGATTTGAAGTGACAGGAATAGACTTGTCTTCGGATATGCTTGCTGTTGCACGCAGCAAAATGGATGGGACTCCACAGGGTAATCGTCTTTTTCGTGAAGGAAGTATTCGTTGGATTCAGCAGAACATGACGGAATGGGAGCTCCCAGAGCCTGTGGATTCTGTTATTTCTTTTTGCGACTGTATCAATTACTTACTTGAAGAAGAAGATATTAAATCCACATTTGCGCGTACATATAGTGGACTTAAGCCTGGGGGAACTTTTCTCTTCGATGTACATCATCCTCGTACCATTCAGCGTTATGATGATGAACAACCCTTCGTGTTTGATGATCGTTCTGTTTCTTATATATGGACTTGTGATTTTGATGTCCCACGATGTGAGATTGAGCATCATTTGAGTATTTTCGTACGCGATGAACAGGGAAGTGATCGCTATCGTCGCTTTGAAGAAATTCATGTTCAGCGGGCATATGATCCTGAGTGGATGAAAGTGGAGCTTGTCAAAGCGGGCTTTCGTGATGTGAAATGTTACGCTGATTTTGAATGGATTGAAGCTGGAGATGAAGCTCAGCGTTTATTCTATGTAGCTGTGAAGTAAAATACAGATTAGCTCTTATATAATCTGTTAATCAGCTATCCCCAAAGTAGATTGTTTTTCTAAAGAGCATCTGATTTTCTGTAAAAAAGGACTCAAGAACACTCAAAAATACTCCATAGCACTTCATAGCACTCCATAGCAGGTCAAGAATAATCACCTTGACCTGCTATGGGTGTTTTTGTCCTACTGTAGCTAGATTTGATAGATATGGGCGAGTGAAAGTCAACGTCCTAAAGGTCTAACTCTTTGAAGCCTCAAAGTAGTAAGCGCCGAAATCACCGGTTGTTCTTCATTTGTCCAAACATACTTCAGGTTTCGTCATTCGATGTAGAGTCGCGGTAAGACGCCCTCCTGTTGAATACTTACTTATAATCAAATGTGTTAGAATATATAAACAAATATCTATAATAAGGTCAGGAGACGATATCATGGAACTCAAGAATAGAACAGCGATTATTACAGGTGCCGGTAAAGGAATTGGGTTAGCTATTGCAACCTCGCTTGCACAAGAAGGGGTACATCTTGGACTGATCGCAAGAACGACGACTGATTTGGAAGTATTGCGGGACGCTTTGATTGCAAAGTATGGTGTTAAAGTTAGTATTGCGACTGCTGATATATCTGTGCAGAGTGACGTAGATTCGGCTGTAGCTACACTTAAGGAGCAGCTAGGTTCGATTGATATTCTGATTAATAATGCCGGAATCGCAGAATTCGGGACACTGCTAGAGATGGAACCGGAAACATGGGAAAGAATAATGCAAGTTAACTTGATGGGTACATATTATGTAACCCGGGCAGTGCTTCCAACGATGATCGAGCAAAATAACGGAAATATTATTAATGTCGCATCGACTGCAGGTGAGAAAGGATTTGCTACAGGATCTGCGTACTGTGCTTCCAAATTTGCTGTATTGGGTTTGACTGAATCTGTTCTGCAGGAGGTCCGCAAGTTTAATATTCGTGTGGTTGCTCTTACTCCAAGTACTGTAAATACGGATTTAGCTCGTAATGCAGGTCTTAAAATTGGAGACGAAGAGCGGATGATGCAACCTGAAGATGTGGCTGAGTTAGCTTTGGCTACGCTTAAGTTACCACAGCGTGTTTTTGTGAAGACAGCTGGACTTTGGACGACTAATCCACAATAAGAGGTCTTGATTTATCATCGTGAATGAAGGATGCGGGGAATCTTTCTTCGTTCATTCTTTAATAATGCTCATTCAATAATTGAAAATAAACTAAATAAGCCTTGGACCCTTTGGTCCAAGGCTTATTTCAATCTGACTTTCTTTAGGCATCTTCCCAACCTCTATCGATGTTCTACCAGATCAATAGCTCCTAGCACAATGTGCGCGAGACCAAAACCTAGAGCTCCATACGCAACAAGCTTATACTTGCTTCCAAGCAGTGCAGCGCTAGATGCAGATACCACAGTCCCAAGAACAGTAGGAATCATTCCTTCACGCATGTAATCACTCCCTTAGATCGAATTGGAAAGACGAATATTAGTCTTAGTCTATAGGGGAATATTTATGCATTAATGTTATGGAATCACATCCCATTTATTGCATTATAAATATGAAGTGGATGCGATCATTGACTTGCTCCTGTTTATTCTATATAATATGTTCATTAAATTGAATATTTTAAACGTTGATGAGGAGTATTAATTTCGAAATATCATTCAGAGAGCCGACGGTTGGTGCAAGTCGGTTGATAAATTGAGATGAACTCACCTCGGAGTCATGATATGAATGGAGAAATTCCCGTGAAATATCATCGTTTTACCCGCGTTAAGGGTGTAAAGTGAGTGGAAAACAAAGAATGTATTCCGCTAACTAGGGTGGTACCACGGGAATCAAACCTCTCGTCCCTAGCGATTATACGCTAAGGATGATGAGGTTTTTTTGATGGGTACATATGAATGGCAATGGTACAGATACGCTACATACTAGATATTTAATCATGTGTATGATTTCGAAGGAGGAGCAAATAATTATGAGTGAACAACAACAGAATTATGGCTATCAGCCATTAATAATTGAACCGAAATGGCAGCAGTATTGGGAAGACAATCACACGTTCAAGACGGGTGAGGATCCGGAGAAACCAAAATTCTATGCTTTGGATATGTTCCCTTATCCATCAGGTGCTGGGCTACATGTAGGACATCCAGAGGGATATACAGCAACAGACATCGTATCACGTTATAAACGTATGCGCGGTTACAATGTGCTTCACCCTATGGGTTGGGATGCTTTTGGACTACCCGCTGAGCAACATGCGATAGACACGGGAGAACATCCTAAACATATTACGGTTAAGAACATTAATAATTTCCGTCGGCAGATTAAATCTCTAGGCTTCTCCTATGATTGGGATCGGGAGATAAGTACAACAGATCCTGAGTATTACAAATGGACACAATGGATCTTTATACAGTTATATAACAAAGGGCTAGCTTATATTGCTGAGGTACCCGTGAACTGGTGCCCAGCGTTAGGGACTGTCCTTGCGAATGAGGAAGTTATAGATGGTCTTAGTGAGCGCGGAGGTCATCCTGTTGTTCGCAAACCGATGAGACAATGGATGCTGAAGATTACAGAATATGCAGATCGTCTATTGGATGATTTGGAGGAATTGGATTGGTCTGAGAGTATTAAAGATATGCAACGGAACTGGATTGGTAAATCCAAAGGTGCCGAAGTGAAGTTCGACATTCAAGGTCACGATGCACAAGTGGTTGTCTTCACAACACGTGCGGATACACTATTCGGTGCAAGTTATTGTGTTCTGGCACCAGAACATGAGTTAGTAGCTAAGATTACTACGGCTGAGCAACAAGCTGCGGTTAAAGCTTATCAGGTTCAAGCGACTCATAAGAGTGATCTAGAGCGTACAGACTTAGCCAAAGATAAGTCAGGTGTATTTACAGGAGCCTATGCCATTAACCCAGTAAATGGAGCAGAAACGCCGATCTGGATCGCTGATTATGTTCTGGCTGGGTATGGAACGGGTGCGATCATGGCTGTTCCGGGTCATGATACTCGTGACTGGGAATTTGCTAAACAATTTGAGCTTGAAATCGTAGAAGTAGTCAAAGGTGGAAATATCGCAGAAGAGGCCTACGGTGGAGATGGAGAACATGTAAACTCTGGATTCCTGAATGGACTGCATAACGAAGAAGCGATTGCTAAGATGATTACTTGGCTTGAGGAGAATGGTAAGGGCCAAGGCAAAATCACTTATCGCTTACGTGATTGGTTATTTAGTCGTCAGAGATATTGGGGAGAACCTATTCCGATTCTACATCTAGAAGATGGAACCATGAAGACGGTCCCAGTAGATCAACTACCCCTTCTACTACCTGATGTTGAACAAATTAAACCATCGGGTACAGGGGAATCACCTTTGGCTAATGTGCTGGACTGGGTAGAAACAATTGACCCTGAGACAGGGATGAAAGCACGTCGTGAGACGAATACGATGCCACAATGGGCAGGTAGCTGTTGGTACTACCTACGCTTCATCGATCCGCATAATGATTCGGAGCTATGTTCCAAAGATAAGCAACAAGAATGGTTACCTGTAGATCTTTATATCGGGGGAGCAGAACATGCGGTGCTTCACTTACTCTATGCGCGTTTCTGGCACAAAGTATTGTATGATCTAGGGATTGTAGACACTAAGGAGCCGTTCCATAAGCTTGTGAACCAAGGTATGATATTGGGTACTAACAATGAAAAAATGAGTAAGTCACGTGGTAATGTTGTAAATCCAGATGTCATTGTTCAAGAATACGGAGCAGATACGCTACGCATTTATGAAATGTTCATGGGGCCACTAGAAGCTACTAAACCTTGGAATATTAATGGTGTGGAAGGGAGTCATCGGTTCCTTTCTCGCATATGGCGCCTCATCTTTAATGAAGATGGCAACATAAACAGTAAAATTGTTGACGGTGATGGCAGTGATGAATTTAAGCGTACATGGCAAAAGAGCATTAAGAAGGTTACCGAGGATTATGATAACCTGCGCTTTAACACAGCTATTAGTCAATTGATGATCTTCATTAATGAGGCATATAAAGCAGACACGATTTCGCGTCAAGCTATTGAGGAATTTGCTAAGTTACTGTCCCCTCTGGCACCGCACATTTCCGAGGAATTGTGGCAGCGCCTTGGACATGAGGAGAGCATCACTTATGCAGAATGGCCAACCTATGATGAATCTTGGACAGTAGATGCGGAAGTAGAGATTGTCGTGCAAGTGAACGGCAAGATCGTACAACGGACCATGATTGCCAAAGATTTGGATCAAGATGCGATGCAGGCACATAGTTTAGCTCTTCCGAGTGTTGAACAAGCTATTGCTGGCAAGTCTATCCGCAAAATTATTGCTGTACAGGGTAAATTGGTCAATATTGTAGTCGGTTAAAGATGACCGAGTGTTTGGTCTAGCTTCTGTAAATCTTCCACATACTTATTATGAGTAGTGGTAATCAGATTGTGAAAGGTACCGTCTAAGCTATGGTTTAATTGAGCTAGAGCTTGGGCGGTAATTCCACCGGGTACAGCGACAACTTCCTGAAGTTGAAGTGGAGACAGATCACCTTGGGTTAGCAGCCTACCTGTGCCGAGTATCATTTCACTGGTTAGGAATGTAAGTTGTTCTCTATCTACGCCTGTCATTTCTACAGCAGCATCCATCCATTTAGTCAAGAAAAAGCTAATAAATGCAGGCCCACAACTAGAGAAATCAGAAAAAATTCGGGCCTGCAATTCATTGATCTCCACAGGCTTACCGATGTGAGATAGTAAGTGGTGCAGTAGGAGCCTGTCTTCATCAGTTAATCTGCTTCCATACATAACTAAAGAAGACCCACTGTTAACCTTGTGCGTTACACTTGGGATAACTTTGGCAACCTTGCAACAAAGATTATTCTCTAAATGGTACAACTGTACTGGACTAGTGATGGATACTAATAGTTGCTCAGGTTGTATGTGATCTTGTATTTCTTGTATGACAGCTTTGAATTGAAGAGGCTTCACACATATGAATATGATCTGACTTTTTCTGACTGTTTCAATATTGCTTTGGCATACATTAATTCCTTCATGGCGTTGTGATAGTTGAAGTAGTTTAGATGTGGAACGATTACTTACAAATAAGTGCTCAGGGTGTAATGCATCAGAATAGATGAAAGCATCCAATAAGAGACTTCCCATACTCCCGGTTCCAATAAATCCTACCTTCATTTGGACATTCCCTCCTTTCATGCTTTACGGTAATGGCGCAGTCCTACTTCATAATATATGCGCTAGAACCTTTACCTGATGACGATTAATGCGGAGTGACTGTCACATAAAGTAAATTTATTTTATTGTTATTCCATTTTGTTGTGATAGAGGTGTAAAGAAATGAAACGAATTCATCAAGGAATAAGCTTGATAGCCGCTCTGGTAGGCAGTGGGTTGATTCTGTGGTCCGGAACGGATGAGGATAAAGGTATCCAGACTTGGGAGCCACTAAATTTGGAGATCGCAGAAGCATTAGGGAAGAATGAGGTTTCAGATGGTTCGATAACGAAGTCAGAAGCTAAACCTGAGACTACTTCAAGTTCTTTAGCAGTGACTAGCTCAGATGGCGAAGAGACTCCTAAGGGAATCGTTAATAATTCATCTACAACAGAATCAAAGTCAGCAACTGCCATTGCCGAGCAGAAGACTGAGTCTATTATGGCTCCTGCAGCAACACCAGCAACACCAGCAACACCAGCAACTACGGAGTCCCTTACTTCCAATAATGGAGTACAGAATTCTTCTAATGTACGAAAAATAAACGTTAATATAGCAGGGACAGCAGAACTTATGGATCTTCCTGGGATCGGAGAGAAGAAGGCTCAAGCTATTTTGGATTATCGTAATCTGAAAGGACCTTTTCTAAAGGTAGCGGATCTCTTAAATGTAAAGGGCATCGGTACAAAAATGTTGGAGAAAATGACGCCATACGTAGAATTGTAAACTTATACAAACTGGACAAGGGGTAACCTAAGATGATGATAGATAAACGTAAAGATTGGGATACTTACTTCATGGACATTGCATATATGGTCTCTACCCGTTCTCGTTGTTCACGTCGACATGTAGGTGCTGTGCTTGTTCAAGGGAAGAAGTTGTTGGGGACAGCATATAATGGGGCGCCTATGGGGATGCCAGACTGCTCAGAGGACGGCTGTATGATCGCTGAAGATGTGGAATTAGTTGTGGTTGACGGGAAGCAGCAAATGATTAAGAAACAACGCTGCATCCGAACCATACATGCGGAACAAAACTTACTGCTGTTTACAGATCGAGTAGATCGAGAAGGAAGCATGGTCTATGTTACAGATGAGCCTTGCTGGACATGTTCTAATATGTTAGCTAACAGCGGTATAACAGAAATCGTATTTCATCGGCCTTATCCTAAAGATACGAGTAAGGTAACTCATATGATGAGTAGCAAAGGTATTATTTTTCGCCAATTAAATGTTTATGAACCTCCTGCCGGCACCCTAATGACTGTATCTAACTAATCTGATCTAACCATTATACGTTTTGAGGAAGAACCTCTTTTGCTATTTAGCGAAAGAGGTTTTTTTTTCGAAATATGACTTTTGGGTGCTGCCCCCACGGTAATCGATGTTGACCTTCTGGGAGGATGTAGTCGTGGAGATTTGGCCTAATGACCAATGATAACAAAAGGAGTGAGGGTAATCATGAAGGGTAGACCCTTATTAATATTTACCCTAGCTTGGGTTATTGGAAGTAGTGTAGCCTGTCTATATTCTGGCAAATATTTAATGGGGATGTGGGTAGGAATAACCTGTTTTCTTCTAGCTTCTGTATGGATTCTGAAAGAGAGAGTAGGATTAATTATTGTAGTATGGGTAACAATGACTGTCTCGGGAGGATACTGGGAATGGCATGATTATTTAAATGTTACATCTATACCTTCCTCTCTCCAGCAGGAGGAGATTAAGCTAGAAGGCATGGTAGTCGAAGTTGAAGGAATGATGATTACAGCGGTGGCAGTGGATGGGGATCGGGCTGATCTACAAGTAAGGTTATCTGAGATTAATGAATCTAATGTATCCGAGAAGGTCCTTGTACAGGTGAAGCTTCAGAATGAAGAGCAGAAGCATGAGGCTGAGCAATGGCGACGTGGTGATTTAATGAAGTTGAGTGGTACACTTGAAAAGCCGGCCACAGCTCGGAATTTTGATGGTTTCGATTATCGCAAGTATTTGCGAACGAAAGATATTCATTGGATCATGAAAGTTCAAGGCATTCAAAATGTAGAAGTGGCTTCTCCGTCATCATGGAGTATGATATCTATATTTCGTGTAAATGATCAATTAAGAGAGGCGCTCGCTTTCAAGATAACTCAATTGTTTCAAGAACCGCATGCTGGATACATGAAGGGTTTAATCATTGGAATGCAAGAGGATGTAGATACATTCACTTATAGTCAATTCTCTCAATTAGGCTTAACTCATATATTAGCAGTGTCAGGTACACATGTAGCCGTATATATAGTCTGTCTTATGGTATTGTTATCTTTATTCAGATTAACGCGTGAAACTAAATATACCGTTGTTATTCTGCTCGTGCCGATCTATGTACTTCTTACTGGATTTAGTCCATCCGTTATTCGTGCGGGAATAATGAGTATGATTACACTTTATGCGGCGCGGCAAGGACTTCTCAAAGATGGAGTACATATCATAAGTGCAGCAGCGTTTATGATGTTGGTGTGGAACCCCTATTTATTACTAAATGTTAGTTTTCAACTTTCTTTTATTGTTACATTGGGCCTGCTCATATATGTACCCCTTCTAATGCCGATGTTGTCTAAGTTACCTCGTAAATTTGCAATTGCGTTAGGTATAACAATAGTCGCGCAGCTTATTTCTTTTCCACTAACTATATATTACTTCAATCAATTTTCATTACTTTCTGTTATTGCGAACTTAATTCTTGTTCCCGTTATCTCGTCCTTAACTATGCCGCTTGGTATGTTTACGTTGGTGGTTGGGGCGGTATGGAGCTCTGGTGGTAGAGGAGTTGCATGGCTCGTCGAATGGCTGAATAATATAACTTTTGCACTCGTAGAATGGATGAATACACATGAGGCTTTTATCATGATATGGCGGAGTCCATCTATTCTTTGGATCTGTAGCTATTATATCGCACTATATTTTCTCCTCTACTTTATTAGAAATTGGTTACAAAATCGCGAGCCACTTCCAGCACCTATCGATGATACGATGCCCCTTGACGGTTTGATAAGGGGTGAAGAACCGAAACTGGGAGACTGGCGGAAAGAGGGGCTGAAGTGGAAGCAACTGATTATTGCTCCAGCAGTCATTTTATTTATCGTTTTATTGTATATAGGATATCGACCGGATTCTTTAAGGGGTGCAGGTGTGGTGCAGTTCCTAGACGTCGGCCAAGGCGATAGTATTCTTATTACAACACCTGAAGGGAAAAATATTCTGGTAGATGGCGGTGGAACAGTGAATTTCCGCAAACCTGAGGAGAATTGGAGAACTCGGAAGGATCCGTTTGAAGTTGGAGCCAAAGTTGTGGTTCCTTTGTTGAAAAAACGCGGAATCCATCACCTAGATGCTGTTGTTCTAACGCATGGTGATCAAGATCATGCAGGGGGGCTACAGGCTGTTCTGAATCAAATTCCTGTAAAAGCATTTCTATTCAATGGAACGACATCGGGGACAAAGGGTATTGAACAATTATTGATCACAGCTATTGTAAAGAGTATACCAACTTATGCTATTCATGAAGGTATGTTTCTTCAAACAGATCAATATACAGAAATGACGTTCTTATCACCTGAAGTAACAGGAGACGAACAAGCTGGGCTACCCCTTGTAAAGGAGCAAAATCATTCTTCGATAGCTTTTATATTGAATATGAATGGCGTACGAATGTTGTTTACTGGTGATATGGATATAGCAAGCGAGAATAATATACTTCAGGATGAATCTAAGCTATCATTAAGAACACAAGGGGTAGAAGTTATCAAGATCGCCCATCACGGAAGTAAAACATCTACCTCTGAGGAGTGGCTTAGCGCGTGGAACGCATCAACAGCGGTTATTTCAGCAGGAGTGAATAATCTTTATGGGCATCCGAACTCTGATGTGGTCACGCGCATAATGAAGCAAGATATGGATATATATCGTACTGATCTACAAGGTGAGATTCAGATGAAAGTATATGAGAATAAGGTATGGGTAAGAAACAAGCTTAAATGAAATAGGGATAAGAGCTGAATCATTAAATTAAGAAGTGAAGATATTGTAAGATTCTTGGAAGGGGCTTGAACTTCATGCTGTACTCTTGTAAGATTCCCATAGAGAGTCTATCTTGGGTCTTTATTTTATGATGCTTCAGATTACCCCAATTAGACTTTTTGCTATTCTTTTGACTGACTAATAATACACTCGACATTGTTTCTCTTATCATACTATGTATATTTTAGATTACATATATAATAAAAGGATGATTCAGAAAAATAAGTCGTAATAATTGCAACAATTTGCTGGTCTTACTCGTCTGTAAGATTGCAGGGAGAGGGGGATCCTTTGTGGTAGAGCTTGAACTCATTAGAGCAGCTCAATCGGGCGATCGCGACGCTCTAATTACCCTATTAAGAGATATTGAGCAACATGTATATCGAACTGCATTTTATATCTTGAATAATGAACAGGATGCCTTAGATGCAGCCCAAGAATCCTTAGTTCGTATATATACGAAAATTAATTCTTATGAAGAAAAGGCACAATTTAAAACATGGGTGCAACGCATTGTAACGAATATTTGTATTGATAAATTTCGTCGCAATAAGCCTACGGTTTCAATTGACGAGCATGAACTTGTATTTAGTGATAAACAGAATGTCGAACAGGAGATACTAAATGCTTATATGGCAGAGGACATTCAAGAAGCCATTAATCAGTTGCCTGAACATCATCGGACAGTTATTGTCCTTAGGTACTTACAGGATTTCTCTTACAATGAAATTGCGGACTGTTTGAATCTTCCATTAAATACGGTTAAATCGTATCTATTCAGAGCTAGGCAACAGTTACAGAGTATGCTCCAAGAGTATCATAAAGGTGGTGTGTCAGGATGAATTGTCCAGAGGTGGTGGAATGGATGCACCGATATTTGGATTATGATCTTAGTCAAAAAGAAACAGCGGACATGTTTGAACACATTGCTGTTTGTGCAGAATGTGCGGATACATTTCGTGTGCTTAAATTGCTCTCTCGTGAATTAGAAGCTCTTCCTATAGTAGTGCCTAAGTATAGTTTGGTGGATGCTATTATGCCACAACTTGATGCTTTGGACCGTGCACGGAAAGAGAAAAGCGCTTCATTGGATAACATTCCTGCTGAGATGACCCCAACGCCTATACCGCAACTTAAAGACCGGAGAAGAAGGTTTATGGGCTCAACTGCAGGACGTGCCCTGATTGGGGTAGTGGCTGCAGGTGTTATTTTGGGAGTAGCTATTTTGGATTATTCACCAGAGCAATTGTCTGATGCACAAGTGGAGATGAGTGAAGCTACTTCAAGTAGTAATGCCATGGAGACAGGAGGAAATACGACAGCTACCCAGGGGGCGTCGGAAGCTTTTCCGAAGGAGACTAATTCTGGTGAACAGGACTCTGCTACCTCATCCATAATGAGTGAAAACGCTACAGAGACAGAGGAAGTACCGGCAGCGAGTGATACTGCTGAAAGTGATCAGCCGAAGCCCGAAATAGATACTGAGGTATCGGTTATCCAGCCTGACAAACAGAATCCGACTATACAAGATAATAAACAGGACGCTGCGAATTTAAACAGCAGGGATCTAACTTCTTCGAATGAAGCAACAGATAGCTCTTTAAATGGAAGTCAGAATGTTGCTTCGAATGATGCAAGTAATAATGGCAGTGCAGTTTCAGGAAACAACGATCCTAGACTCGGAGAAGTTGCTGATGTGAATGATGCTGCAAAAGAAGGTCCAGTGCCTAATCCGAAAAAAACAGACCCTGTACAAGATCTATTCAGTAGTAGAATGGCTTCTGAACCATTAGATGACCAGGATACCAGTGTCAATAATACATCTGCTTATTCCGTATGGAGCTCACCTAATAATAAGTATCTGGCAGTTCTTGAAGGAGCGAAGCTAAGCATTAATCCATTACCTATTGTTGGATCGGAAGCGCAGATTGAAGCAATCCAGACGATTGATTTAGTAGGAACGTGGATATCGGGAGAATGGTCTTCGGATAGTCTGATTTTTACGTATCAGCTGGATCATGAGGGGAAAGTTGCTGAATACACTTATCATGTGAATAGTGCGACAGTGAAGTCACCATAAATAAAAGTTCTGCGCATGCACTATTCATTAAGCAGCTGAATACATTATATTACACAACAAATGACCCACATTATCAGCCATCCATATAGAAATTTAATGTCATTATGACCATTGGTGGGGGGATTTCTAGAGTTCTCCTTACTGATGTTTATATAGATGAGCTGGAACAAAGGGACCTTAAGCCATGCGCCGCTGAGGTCTCTTTGTTGTGGTTGAAATCTCTTTTATTTGGTAGAATTATAAGAATGACCGAACATTAACATATACATGATATAGAATGAGATAAAGATGAACCCTCATATTCCTAATTTGCTTTAACATATCTAGAACTTGGAGGGGGGCAGCTTTAGTTCATCTATATAGCTAAATACAATAGAGAGCAGGGGATCTGCCGTGGATGTTAAGACAGCCGCTAAGACGATTAGGCAAGGTGAAGTATCACCTATTTATCTTCTTTATGGTACGGAAAAGTATCAAATGAAGGAATTTACTTCTTTGATGGAAGAGCATTTGATTAAGAAAGAGGATCGTGACTTTGCCATCGTGAACTATGATCTATCTGAAGTTCCGATCCAAGCGATTGTAGAAGAGGCAGAGACCGTACCTTTTATGGTTGAGCGTAAGTTAATCTTTGTACGTGATGCTTCAGTATTTACGGCTGGTAAAGAAAGTGGGAAGATCGAACACCGTATAGAATCACTTTTAGAATATGTGAAGAATCCGGCTGAGTATAGCGTTATTATTTTTGTAGTACAGCATGATAAATTAGATGAACGTAAGAAAGTGGTTAAAGCGATTAAAGGGGCGGGAGTAGTCCTCTCATTTGCTCCATTAGGTGGAGAAGAACTGTTGCGGTGGGTGGACAAGGAGGCGAAGCTTAATGGGTGTATTTGGGCACCTGGTGCCGCTGATATACTTATTAGAAATGCAGGTACATTACTCCAGACCTTATCTGCTGAAATCAATAAGCTTTGCTTATATGCAGGAGATGGTGGAACGATAGAATGTGATACAGTTGAACAGCTTGTAGCTCGCACTACAGAGCAGAATATATTTGTCCTTGTAGAAGATATTGCAAATCTCCGTATAGATAAGGCTTTAGGAATATATTATGATCTGCTCAAGCAACGCGAAGAGCCTATTAAAATTGCTGCACTGATTGCAAGGCAATTTCGAATTATTATGCAGGTGAAGGATCTGGCGGCTCAGAGCTATTCACAGCAGCAAATCGCTTCCCAGCTTAGCCTCCATCCATATGCAGTTAAAATCGCTGGGGAACAAGCTCGAAAGTTCCAAGCGGGAGATTTACGTGATATATTGAGTAGAATGGCTGATCTGGATTATCAGATGAAAACAGGTAGAATTGATAAGGTGTTAGGATTGGAATTATTTCTATTGAGGCTCGCTGCATAAAAGAACGACTAAAGAGTATACTAAAAAGTCCTGATCAGCTAACATGCTGTTCAGGACTTTTCCATTGTCGTATGGATAGCGCTCTTCTTATGCTTGTGCATTAAGGGCGTTAAGTTTTTTCGCCAAGCGAGATTTCTTACGAGCTGCTGCATTTTTGTGGATCAAACCTTTAGTAACAGCTTTATCCAGCTTCTGGGAAGCGGTTTGAATGGCAGCATTTGCAGCTTCAACTTCATTATTTACCAGCGCATTGTCAGCGGCTTTAACTGCTGTACGTAGAGCGGATTTTTGGGAAGCGTTGAGCGCACGGCGTTTGTCGTTCGTTTTAACGCGTTTGATAGCGGATTTAATATTCGGCATTGCATTCACCTCCTGTAAGACATTCAAGTGCATCGAAATCATTCATAACTTAAAATATTTTAGCATGACGTACTTTAAAAAGCAATACCAAAAAGGCTACGTATAAACATCCGCTTCCTCTCGCACACTATCATAGAAAGAAAAAGGAGGTTGAGGGTTATGACATTAGATTTGAAAAATTATACAATTCGGACTGATCTAGCCTTAGAATCGAAGGAAATCGCACAGAATAAGTCAAATCGTCCGATTCCGGGAGTGGATGAGGAAGTATCTGAACAGGATGGTATTACAATAACTAGACTAAATGTCCTTAATGATGAGGGTTCACAAAGTATTGGGCGTGTTAAAGGACATTACGTTACGTTGGAGGTTCCGGCTCTACGTGGGGGAGATACGGGTTTACAAGAGCGAGTAGCGGTAGCTTTTGCTCAAGAATTTGAAGATTTTTTAACACTGGTAGGGATTAACAAGGCTAACTCTGTCCTAATAGTTGGACTAGGGAACTGGAATGTTACGCCGGATTCATTAGGTCCGCTTGTCGTGGAGAACATTCTGGTGACCCGTCATTATTTCGAGTTGGTGCCTGACCAGGTGGCCCCAGGATATCGCGACATCAGCGCTATAGCTCCTGGGGTACTCGGTGTAACGGGGATTGAATCAAGTGAAATTGTTCAAGCGATCATTGATCGTACGAAGCCGGATTTAGTGATTGCCATTGATGCGTTAGCATCTAAATCTTTGGAGCGTGTGAATACGACCATTCAAATTGCTGACATTGGAATACACCCTGGCTCTGGTATTGGTAACAAGCGAAGAGCTCTAACAAAAGAAGTTTTGGGGGTTCCTTGTATTGCTATAGGCGTACCGACCGTCTGTTATGCTTCGACCATTGTCAATAATGCGATCGAGATGATGAAGAGTCATTTTGAGCAAGAGAAAGGGAATACGAAGCAAATTATGGGGCTGTTAGATGATATGCCCGAGAATGAGCGATTAGCTTTAGTGAAAGAGGTCCTTGAGCCATTAGGGCACGATCTTATTGTGACACCTAAAGAAATCGATGAATTCGTAGAAGATATGGCGAATATTGTGGCAACTGGATTGAATGCAGCATTACATGATGCTGTAGACCCTTCGAACGTAGGGGCGTATACTCACTGATTAGATCTAAATCCTCTTGATCGCTAAGAAAGCTCCGAATATATAGAAAGAACTAAAGACCAACCATATGAATATTGATTCTCTTTAGAATCGATAGAAATGTGGAGCGAAACTTCAGTTTAATTTATATAGCGGAGCTTCTTTTTTTTGTTTTCGGTTCTAGTAATTGTCTCCAGTTCATAGATTTGAAGTATAAGAGATTTCAGGAGGACACTACGATGAGAACAAAGGGTTTTCAAATTTGGAATATTGCCAAATGGAGAGTCAAATTGCTGCATGTCCTGACGATGGGGCGTACATTTTTATTGCTTACTTTTAGTTCAATGGTATTTTTCGTATTGCTTGGTCTTGGTGGAATGGTAGAACAGAGATTTAACTCGTCTCCAGTGTCTTCCATGAAAGGTTTTGCAGTTTCACTCTCTAGTGGCGTTTTTATGGATATGCTTGGTATGGAAATGCCCCATCTGAACAAAGGAAAGGATCCTTCTACATTATCAGCTGAGAAAATGACTACTTTTGCGTTCCAGTTACTTACGAGTGTCAATCCAAATGATCCGAAAAGTTTGTTGGCTAGAGAGATGCCGGGGATGGGAAGTAATGATCCTGTTCTCTTGCATACAGGTTCAGGAAATGAAGACGTGGAAGCACCTGAAGATTATCATCCCGATTCTGGTAAGATAGTAGCTGACTCTGAAGCACCACAAGGAGAAGGAGTAACGCCAGAGCCGATAGCCAAACCTGATGTTACTGAAGTGGTTACACCAGAACCGGGTGGGAAAAAGAATGAGCCTACAGTGGGGGGGAATGAAGTGTTAATCTATCATTCTCATCCAAGAGAGTCTTTTAATCCCTTACTCGGCATAAATATTAGTAATCCGAATTCGGCTGTTCCTTCTAAAAATATTATGCGCGTTGGAAGTTTTATAGCGAAGGAGTTAAAGGTAAGAGGGATTGGTGCTCTTCATCTTGAGCAGGACTATGCATCCTATATACAAGATTATAACTGGAATTACTCCTATAAATATTCACGACAGACCGTGAAAGAAGCTTTATCTCAGAACGATCAATTAACTTACTTGTTAGATATACATCGTGATTCTCAGCGACATAAAAAAACGACAACGGTTATTAATAATGTGAGCTACGCACAAATGTATTTCATCATTGGTCATGAAAATAAAAACTGGCGGCAGAATGAAGCCTATGCGAGTGCTATAAATAAACGATTAGAAGTCTCATATCCCGGAATATCCCGGGGGATTTGGGGGAAGACGGCGGAACAAGGAAATGGCGAATATAATCAATCTCTTTCTCCTAATAGTATTGTGATTGAGATCGGTGGAGTGGATAGCACGGAGGCAGAGCTGCAGCGAACGTCCCAAATTCTAGCAGGTATTATCGCAGATATTTACTTCGCTGATCAAAAAGCACAGAAAGCGAGTACTGTAAAGACAGACAAGACAGACAAGACAGACAAGACAGACAAGACAGACAAGACAGACAAAAATGAAAATGTCGCTACTAAAGCTGGGTCAAATTCATAATCAGTGCTTGTAGTAAAAAGAAATCTATGTTGATGGTAGCGGAGAGGATGGAATTGTCGTGGAGAAGCGTAGCGTTCGCCTTTGCCCCTGAATTATTACCACAAATAGTGGTATATTCAAAAAAATTTGGGGGCAACAGCGATCAGAAGGACAATCCATCCGCGTAGCGGTCGTCTATCAACTCGATACATTTATCACGCACTGATCTTGGTATTGAACCCCAAATAGCTAAAGGTAGCTTTAGTTAACACGATATATTAAACGATTAGGAGGAGGCTATATGTCTCGTGGTGGGAAAGTATGGGCGATAGGCATCTGGACAGGGATTGGTATTCTACTAGGAATGCAGTTAGCTGGTTTAGGAAAGACATCCTCTGCTGAAGCGAACGTTCAAGTAGTTCCAAATGTTGGACAGCAACAACAGATCACTGTACCTATTCCCCAGCAGGCTCAAGCTACGGGAGTAACTTCTTATACCATTACATTACAGCCGAATCCAGCGCAACCTGAACAGAATGAGAAACAAACGCCAGATTTTCAAGATGCAACACCTCAGGAAATTTTAATACCAGATACATCCAAGCCAACAGTGGATGTATTGGCAGATAAGACGGCAAACTTATTACAACAAGCATCTCAGAAGAGCATTCGTTTTGTAGTCTCATTGTTTAGTTCAGCTACAGAATAATGGAAGTCTAACAACAAAATTGAGATTGCTCCATACACGGGATTGCCGCTCTAACATACAACTGCTATAATGAGTTGATTGAAATATCAGGCTGTTTTGTGGGGGTAAGGCATGTTAGACGTAATGACTAGACAACAGAAAATCCGCAATTTCAGTATTATTGCGCATATAGACCATGGTAAATCAACATTAGCTGACCGAATTTTAGAATTTACTGGGGCACTGACGTCCCGTGAAATGCAAGAACAAGTATTGGATAAGATGGATTTGGAACGCGAACGCGGTATTACAATTAAATTGCAAGCTGTTAACCTTAAGTATCGTGCAGATGATGGAGAAGAGTATATTCTGAACTTGATCGATACACCAGGGCATGTGGATTTCACATATGAGGTGTCTCGCAGCCTTGCAGCCTGTGAAGGTGCATTACTTGTCGTGGATGCCGCACAAGGGATTGAAGCACAAACGCTTGCCAATGTGTACTTGGCACTAGATAACAACCTTGAAATTTTACCTGTTATCAACAAGATTGATCTGCCGAATGCAGATCCGGAACGCGTCAAGCAGGAGATTGAGGATGTTATTGGCCTAGATACGAGTGAAGCTGTGTTAGCTTCTGCTAAATCAGGGATAGGCATTAAGGAAATATTGGAGCAGGTTGTGAAACAGGTTCCGTCTCCTACGGGAGATCCAGACCAACCCTTAAAAGCGTTGATATTTGATTCTCACTATGATCCATACAAGGGTGTTATCGTCTATGTACGAGTCGTGGACGGAAGCATCAAGGCAGGAACCAAGATCAAAATGATGGCAACTGAGAAAACCTTTGAGGTTATTGAAGTGGGCGCTTTCATGCCTAGTATGACGATTGTGGACGAATTACATGTAGGTGATGTCGGTTTTATTGTTGCTGGTATTAAGCATGTCGGTGATACTCGCGTAGGTGATACCGTAACGAATACGAAGAATCCGGCACCAGAGGCACTTCCAGGTTATCGAAAAATTAATCCGATGGTGTATTGTGGTCTTTACCCAATCGAGACATCGGAATACATCGATTTGCGTGAAGCGCTAGAGAAGCTACAATTGAATGATGCTTCACTTAGTTTCGAACCTGAATCTTCGACCGCACTTGGATTCGGTTTCCGGTGTGGATTCTTAGGATTACTTCATATGGAGATTATTCAAGAGCGAATTGAGCGGGAATTTAATATTCCACTCATTACGACGGCACCAAGTGTTATTTATCGGATCGCATTGACCAATGGGGAGATTATTGAGATCGATAACCCTTCTAACTATCCGGAAATCGGAACGATTGAACGCATTGAAGAGCCTTTTGTCAAAGCAGCTATTATCGTACCCAACGATTATGTGGGAACAGTGATGGAGCTCTGTCAGAATAAACGTGGTGAGTTCGTGAATATGGAATACCTGGATACCACGCGAGTGACGATAACATATCAGGTCCCGTTGTCCGAAATTGTATATGATTTCTTTGATCAATTGAAATCAGGGACCAAAGGATATGCGTCTTATGACTATGAGATCTCCGGCTATCGAGCTTCTAATCTGGTTAAAATGGACATTTTACTTAACAATGAGCAAGTCGATGCTTTATCATTCATTGTACACCGTGAACGTGCGTATAATCGGGGTCGTATTGTTTGTCAGAAGCTTCGTGAGCTTATACCACGTCAAATGTTTGAAGTACCGATTCAAGCTTCTGTAGGAACCAAAGTCGTGGCTCGGGAAACCGTTAAAGCGATGAGAAAGAACGTACTCGCGAAATGTTACGGTGGTGACATCTCACGGAAACGGAAACTTCTTGAGAAGCAGAAGGAAGGTAAGAAGCGCATGAAGCAAGTCGGAAGCGTAGAGGTTCCACAGGAGGCCTTCATGGCGGTTCTGAAGATTGACGAATAAAGCGCAAAATATCAAGTGATCACATTAGGGGGGAGCCGGATGCGGCTTCCCTTTTCTAGGGTGGAGGGAATATTATGTCTAAACTTCAGCAACAGCCAGCACGTGGACATCAGGGAAGCCATAGAACACAAGCGGTTTATTTGCATATTCCCTTTTGTACGAATAAATGTTTTTATTGTGATTTTAATTCATATGTCCTGAAGGATCAGCCTGTCATGGACTATTTGGTTGCATTGGATCGAGAGATGGAACTTACAGTAGCTATTAACCCTCCGGGACAGATTAAAAGTATTTTTGTTGGAGGAGGCACGCCTACCGTCCTTAAGCCGAATGAGATGGAATACTTCTTAAAGTCTATTCGCAAGCATTTTCCTGATTGGGCCGATGATATCGAGTTTTCTATGGAAGCTAATCCAGGCACAACGGATTTAGAGAAGTTGACGGTTATGAAAGAAGGCGGTGTAAATCGTCTCAGCTTCGGGGTACAGGCTTTTCAGAACGATCTACTCTCAGGGATTGGTCGTATTCATAATACAGATGATGTATATCGTAGTCTGGAGAACGCACGTAAGGCCGGGTTTGATAATATGTCCATTGACCTGATGTTCGGTCTACCGAATCAGACGGTTGAGATGTTGGATGAGAGTATCACGAAGGCGTTAGCATTAGACTTACCCCATTATTCTATATATAGCTTGAAGGTTGAGGAGAATACACTCTTTCATACGATGTACCAGAAGAATCAGCTACCGCTGCCTCATGAAGATGATGAGTTGCAAATGTACCTGTTGTTAATGAGTCGGATGAAAGAAGCAGGTTACGAGCAATATGAAATTAGTAATTTTGCCAAACCTGGCTTACACAGCCGTCATAACATGACTTACTGGTTAAATGAAGATTACTATGGTCTTGGGGCAGGAGCTCACGGATATGTAGGACGGCAGCGTCATATGAATATTAAAGGGGTTAACGCATATGTCGACGGCGTGGAGCAAGGTCTACCTCGCTTAGACGTTAATCCTATATCTAAAGAGGAAGCGATGGAAGATTTCCTTATGGTGGGCCTTCGGGTCATGAAGGGGATTTCTCGCACTCATTTTGAGGAACAATTTGAAGAGCAATTAGATGAGATTTTTGCTAAACCCCTTCATAAGATGGTTAGTGCCGGACTTCTTGAAGTTACGGAAGACGGTTATTGCCTAAGTGAGCAAGGCATCTTGTTTGGTAATGATGTTTTTGGTGAATTTATTGGTTCCATTACATCGTAAAATATAAGCTAATAACATCTTGAACTTTTATGCGCGTTGTTGTATATTTATTCATAATATGGACAGCGTGTGTAAGGGGGAGACAGTCATGTCGGCGATATGTAGAAAAGCTGTACCTGACGATGTAGAGCATCTATTTAAAATGATAGAAGGTTATGCAGAACAAGGGATTATGCTTCCTCGTTCACGTAAGGTGTTGGAGAAGCAGTTAGATCAATTCGTTATAGCTGAAATGGCTGGGGAAATGGTAGGATGCGGTTCATTGTGTAGATTGGGTGAGGACCTAGTGGAGATACGTTCTTTGGGAATATCACCTATGCATCAAGGACATGGTATTGGCTCTCTGCTCGTCGATGCTCTGATCAATGAAGCCAGAGCACAACAAATTCCAAAAATCATGGCCTTAACATATGCAGTTTCTTTTTTTCAGAAGAATGGATTCACTATTGTCGAGAAAGAGATTTTTCCAGAGAAGGTGTGGACTGACTGCGTCTTTTGTAGTAAACAAGATTGTTGTGATGAAATCGCGGTACTTAAGATACTGAACTGACTTGACAATGATCATGTCAGTTTGGTATTTTTGTATTAGCAGTTAGCACTCATTGAATGTGAGTGCTAACGATGGTGAAACTTAGCCGACTGTGAGGGGGGAAAGATATGTTAACCGAACGCCAAAGAATGATACTAAATGCTATAGTTGACGATTATATCCGATCTGCCGAACCTGTCGGTTCTCGTAGCATTTCCAAGCGAGGAGACGTAGGTTATAGCCCAGCAACAATTCGTAATGAAATGGCTGACCTGGAGGAATTAGGATTTTTAGAACAACCGCATACCTCCGCCGGAAGGATTCCTTCCCATAAGGGTTACCGTTACTATGTGGATCATATCGCTCCTGGGAATTTACTTGAGCCTGCTGAGCTAGACACGATGCGTACATTTTTTGCCGAAAAATTAAATGCTATGGAACAAGTGATTCAACAATCTGCAATGATTCTATCTCATATGACGAATTATACCTCGATCCTTCTTGGTCCAGAAGTATTTCATACATCGTTACGTCATTTTCAATTACTTTCGATTAATGAGACGACAGCCGTTGCTATTATAGTAACTAGTTCGGGCCAAGTAGAGAATAAGACGGTAAAAATTCCTCAAGGAGTTTCTGTTTCAGAAATGGAGAGAGTGGTGAATTTGCTAAATAGCAAGTTGATTAACGTTCCTCTCTATAAGTTGAAATCTCGTCTATACTCGGAGATCAGTCAGGAGTTGGAACGGCATACTTCGCACTATGAGGAGTTGCTCCTCGTGCTTGATTCTGTGCTTGATAATGATAATGAGCAACGCGTGTATCTTAGCGGTACGACGAATATGCTGACTCAGCCTGAGTTCAAAGATGTAGATAAAGTTAAGAATATTCTGGATTTGCTTGAAGAGACACCTACACTAATGAAAATGATGTCGCCAACCTTGGGCGGTGAGGGTATCCATGTACGAATTGGTACCGAGAATAATCATGAAGCATTTGCTAATTGCAGCTTGATTACGGCAACATATTCACTGGAAGGTGAGGCTTTAGGAACCATTGGAATTCTGGGGCCCACGCGCATGGAATATGCGAGAGTCATGAATATTCTTGGGATACTCTCCAGAGATTTAACGACATTATTGTCACATTGGTATAAATAGGGAGTGAATACAATGAGCCAAGGACAGCAGCCAGTTCGCGAAGGTGAGGAGCGCTATGCTACCTTACTTAACAACAGCAACGCAGTCCGCGCCATTACTTCTGCGGTCGAGGGCACATTAGGTCCTAAAGGACTGGATGTCATGTTAGTAGGTGCCCGAGGAGAAGTTATTATTACCAATGACGGAGTTACAATTTTGGACAAAATAGATGTGAGCCATCCCGCAGCGAGTTTGCTTATACAAGTAGCAAGATCACAGCAAAGGAAGGTAGGCGATGGGACAACCACAGCCACGGTATTAGCTGGAGCGTTAGTGCAAGAAGGTGTAGCACAGATCGTAAAGGGCGTACCTGCATCTAAAGTAGTCACAGGCATGCTTCAGGGTATTAGTCTGGCCATTGAATCGTTGCATCGCCGTGTTCATGTGATTTCAGGACTTGCGGATCCTTTGTTGGAGAAGACGGCTTACGTTGCAGGTCGTGAACGTAGTGATGTTGTTGATCTAATCATGAAGGCCGCTTCTAAGATTGGAATACCAAAGCTCATGGATCCATCGTTTGTTCTTGCTGATTCTGTTGTGGCGATTGAGAAAGCTGATAACGAGGTTTTTGAAGGTCTACTGTTACGGCAGAAGCCGCTTTATCTTCATGGGAAACCTGTATTAGATAATACTCGTATATTGGTGCTCCATGATGCACTTGAACCTGAACTGTTGGATGAAGAAGTGCTGACTACAGAGGCTGGCTTTGCACGCTATATGGAGCTTCGTGAACAATTCGGCAGAGAACTGTTAAGGTTATCTGAACTTGGTGTAGGACTGATCTTGCTAGAGCGTGGAATTCATTCAGATGCGGAGCAGTTCTGCTTAGATCACGGAATGATGGTTATTCAGCGTGTAGGACGCCATGAGTTAAGTCGAATATGCGAGATGACGGGTGCGGTTCCACTTCGTCGTACAGCGTTACATAAGGATTATGAACAACTGGAGCCTTTATTAGGTTGTTCACCTAGGGTCGCCTATGACGAAGAGCTGCAAAGAGTTCGTATCCACTGTGATGAAACTAATCCTGTGCCTATGGTAACCGTTATTGTCGGAGCTAGTACTACCGAGATTGTAGGAGAATCGGCTCGAATTGCAGGTGATGCAGCTTCAGCTGTTCAGGCAGCTTTGGCTGGGGGGATTTTACCCGGGGGAGGGACAGTGGAAATTTCTGTATCCTATGAATTGGAGCGTCGGCGAGAAGCGGTTAAGGGAATGGAAGCTTTCGGAATCGCAGCCGTTGCAGCGGCATTACGTAAACCTATGTCGCAAATCCTATTGAATGCTGGATATAACCCTCTGGAGAAAGTTGAAGAAGCGCGAGCCGCGCAACTTGTAGAAGATTGTGATAGTATGGGCATGGATTGTGATACAGGTCTTGTCATTAATTATGTGACAGAAGGTATTGTTGATCCAGCACTCGTCAAGATCCACGGTCTAAAAGCTGCAGGCGAGGTTGCAGCAGCGGTACTTCGTATTCATAATGTGATTAAAATGAGGGAAGAGGATGGACGGATGAAAGAAGATTAACATTCGAACATGTTCTTCACAGACTCATATGAATTGAATAATCATTTTTATATTTAGTTAGTATAAGGAGGTAAAGATATCTTGAAAGATAAACAACAGGACATAAACGAAATTGTAGAAGAAACAGATACTCAGACCACAGAACCGGAATTAAATGCCGAACAAGCGACGTCGTCGCTAGATCAGGACGCGTCTTCTTTACAAGCTGAAGTAAGTCGACTGCAAGGACTTGCGGATGATAATCAACAACGACTTCTTCGTACTCAGGCAGATTTCGATAACTATCGCAAACGTACGCAAAAGGAAAAGGAAGATTTCGCTAAATATGCATCAACTCAGCTTATAACCGGGTTATTGCCGATTGTGGATAATTTTGAACGCGCAATCGCAACGGGTGGAGATGACACTACCTTTGAATCTTTTTCCAAAGGTGTGAATATGATCTTCCGTCAATTGGAGGGTGTACTTCAAGCTGAAGGATTGAGTGCGATGGAAACGGTAGGTCAACCCTTTAATCCAGAGTTTCATCAAGCCATTATGCAAGTTGAGAGCGAAGAATATCCAGAAGCTACAGTTGTTGAAGAAGTACAAAAAGGATATATGTTGAAAGACAAAGTGCTTCGCCCAGCAATGGTTAAAACCAGCGTATAGCTGTTTAAATAACTTAATAAATTAAAATTTTGTCCATAATTTAAGGAGGAATTATTCAATGAGTAAAGTAATTGGTATTGACTTAGGAACAACAAATTCTTGTGTGGCAGTAATGGAGGGCGGCGAAGCCGTAGTTATTCCCAACCCAGAAGGTGCACGCACAACTCCATCTATCGTTGGATTTAAGAAAGATGGCGAACGCCTAGTTGGTGAAACAGCAAAGCGTCAATCCATTACGAATCCAGAACGTACTGTAATGTCAATCAAACGTCATATTGGTACTTCCCATAAAGAAACTATTGATGGTAAAGACTATTCATCACAAGAAATTTCTGCAATCATTTTGCAAAAATTAAAAGCTGATGCAGAAGCATACCTTGGCCAACCAGTAACTCAAGCGGTTATTACGGTTCCAGCTTATTTTAATGATAGCCAGCGTCAAGCAACTAAAGATGCAGGTAAAATTGCAGGACTTGAAGTTCTACGTATTGTCAATGAGCCAACTGCTGCGGCATTAGCTTACGGTCTTGAGAAAACAGAAGATCAAACCATTCTTGTATATGACCTTGGTGGCGGTACGTTTGACGTATCAATCCTTGAATTGGGAGATGGATTCTTCGAAGTAAAAGCAACAAGTGGAGATAACCGCCTGGGCGGAGACGATTTTGACCAACTTGTTATTGATTACCTCGTTAGTGAATTTAAGAAAGATCAAGGTATTGATCTTAGTAAAGATAAGTCAGCGGTTCAACGTCTGAAAGATGCTGCAGAAAAAGCGAAAAAGGAATTGTCTGGCGTATTGACAACGACTATTTCATTGCCGTTCATTACTGTTGTTGATGGAGTTCCACAGCATTTAGAGCTTAATCTAACTCGTGCTAAGTTTGATGAACTAACAAATTCTTTGGTTGAACGTACGCTTGGACCTACTCGTCAAGCTCTTACTGATGCAGGCATGACACCTAACGATATCGACAAAATCGTACTTGTAGGTGGATCTACTCGTATTCCTGCCGTTCAAGATGCGATTAAGAAATTGACAGGTAAGGATCCTCATAAAGGGGTTAACCCGGATGAAGTCGTAGCACTTGGTGCAGCAGTACAAGCAGGTGTCTTGACAGGAGAAGTTAAGGATGTCGTGTTACTTGATGTAACGCCATTATCCCTTGGTATTGAAACTGCAGGTGGGGTATTTACGAAGATGATCGAGCGTAATACTACGATTCCTACAAGTAAATCACAAACATTCTCCACATATGCTGATAATCAACCAAGCGTTGAGATTCATGTGTTACAAGGTGAACGCCAAATGGCTGCCGGTAACAAAACACTTGGACGTTTCATCCTTGGAGATATTCCTCCAGCGCAACGTGGTATTCCTCAAATTGAAGTAACTTTTGATATCGATGCGAACGGGATTGTTAACGTATCTGCAACGGATAAAGGTACTAATAAGAGTCAAAAAATCACAATTACATCTTCAAGTGGCTTGAGTGACGAAGAAGTTGAACGCATGATGAAGGATGCTGAAGCACATGCCGATGAGGATCGTCAGCGTAAAGAATTGATCGAAGCAAAGAATAATGCTGACCAACTAGTATACTCTACAGATAAAGTCATCAAAGATTTAGGTGATAAAGTAGACGAAGCTGAAGTTGATAAAGCTAATGCAGCTAAAGAGAAAGTGACGGCTGCACTAGAAAGTGACAACCTTGAAGAAATCACTAAAGCGACAGAAGAACTAACAGAGATCGTACAACAATTGTCTATGAAGTTGTATGAGCAAGCTGCTGCTGATGCGCAACAAGCTGAGGGAGCTGAAGGCGATTCTGGAGCTGGAGCTAAAAAGGATACAGTCGTTGATGCAGATTACGAAGTTGTTGACGAAGATAAGAAACAAGAGTAACCTATATAGGATGAACTAAAGACGAATGCACATATTCCTGATTTCTTTAGAATCGTTAGAACTTGAGGCGTGAACTTCAGTTCAATCTATATATATAGTTTCCTTCATAAGTTGAGGGAGGATAACAGGGAAGGTCAAAGCCGGGGGCATCCCATGCTTTGACTTTCCTTTTGTCCGAAGTCTTAAGAGATCTATTCTTATATCATAATGATTACTATTACGAAGGTTAGTGGGGGTGGAAGAGTGGCTGAGAAGCGAGATTATTACGAAGTACTGAGCGTGGGTAGAGACGCTTCAGATGAAGATATTAAGAAAGCTTATCGCAAATTGGCTCGTCAGTATCACCCAGATGTCAATAAGGCAGAAAATGCTGAAGCTCAGTTCAAAGAGGTAAAAGAGGCATATGACGTATTGAGTGATGGTCAGAAGAGAGCGGGATATGACCAGTATGGACATGTAGATCCTAATCAAGGTATGGGCGGCGGTGGATTCTCCGGAGACTTTGGTGGTGGAGGCCTCGGTGATATCTTTGACATGTTCTTTGGTGGCGGTGGTGGTGGACGTCGTGATCCGAATGCACCACAACGTGGGAACGATCTACAATACACGATGACCATTGAATTTAAGGAAGCTGTATTTGGTAAAGAAAGTGATATTACCATTCCGCGTACAGAAACCTGTGATACTTGTTTTGGTTCTGGTGCTAAGCCAGGAACTAAGCCTCATAAATGTTCCGTATGTAATGGTAGCGGGCAACAAGAAGTCGTGCAGAACACACCATTTGGTAGAATGGCGAACCGTCGTGCATGTTCTAATTGTAGTGGTACAGGTCAAATTATTAAAGACCGTTGTACAACTTGCCAAGGTCAAGGGAAAGTCAAAAAACAACGCAAAATTCATGTTAAAATTCCAGCCGGTGTAGATGATGGCGCACAACTACGCATGACGGGTGAAGGTGAAGGTGGGCTTCGCGGAGGACCTGCAGGCGATCTGTATATTGTGATTCGTGTGAAGTCTCACGAATTCTTCCAACGTGAAGGAGACGATATATTTTGCGAGATTCCATTAACCTTTGCACAAGCGGCGCTCGGTGATGAGATTGAAATTCCAACTTTATCCGACAAGGTTAAGCTCAAAGTTCCAGCAGGTACGCAAACAGGAACATTCTTCCGTCTAAAAGGAAGAGGAGTACCGCGCTTGCGGGGGATCGGACAAGGGGATCAACATGTTAAGGTCGTCATCGTTACACCAAGTAATTTAAGCGATGAACAAAAGGATTTACTACGGCAAATTGCTTCACTAGACGGTGAAAAGACACATGAGCATGAACAATCTTTTTTTGACCGTGTAAAAAAGGCATTCCGTGGTGATTGATAGCCAAAAAAAGAGAATATAGATCGTGAATTTCCAAACAAAAAGTCCGGCCATAAAGGTCGGGCTTTTTGTGATGTATGAAGCATAAAAAAATGCTACTGCGGCAACCTACAAGTAGGGTTACAGTTCGTAGTTGATTAACACCTTTAATAGTCCAATGAAGAATGGGTGGATTGCATATGGTTGAGAAGAATATATTAGCTTATTTCAAAAGTCCTGAACAAGCTGACAGTGTCTCCAGAAAACTTCAATCCTTACGAATTATAGATATGTCTATTGACCGTTTTGGAGATTCGGGTACAGCCTTAGCTCTGTAAGTGAGTGGAGTAATGGGGTATATGATGATATGACAAAAGGGTATGATATTCTGTTAACCTTGGTCCTTGATGAGTCATCAGCAGAACCTGCTATACGAATTATTGAGGAGGCTGGGGGAATAATATAAATGCTTGCATTAATGATTGGAAAGGGTGTTTAGAATGGCACGTAAAGAACATACGAATGGCATTATGACGAAGACTGAGAAGATCAAAGAATTAATGTCTTTAAAGCGAGAGGATGTAGAATTCTCTGCTCTAGCTGCTGATAAAGATGATGTGGAGGCACTGGTTCGTAGTGAGGAAGCTGACACACGTCAGCTAAGAAAAATGGAATCTAAATAAGAGGAGTTTAAAGTGGAAATGAATACGGCTACGACGTCCCTATGAGGATGTCGTAGCCGTTTTTTATGCAAATATAAGAATTTATATGTTGTACATAATAAATGATCCTTATATTTCTACGAGAAACGGTTGTCATCTTTAAAAGATGACAATGTCGTTTCTTCTTGAGTCGTTAAATTTTTGTACACAGGTCACCATGTATAGTACAATAATACGTATGCAATGTTACAGAAAGGAAGAAAACACATAATGTTATGGCATGAATTTTCGATACATACCACGGAGGAATCGATTGAGATGATTTCTAATTTCCTGCATGAAGCAGGAGCAGGTGGCGTATCCATTGAAGAGTCTGGAACACTAAATAAAGTAAGGGATACGAAATATGGTGAGCTGTATGACAAGCCACTGAACGACATTCCAGAAGGTCATGCTGATATCAAGGGTTATTTCTATGAAGAGACAGGGATTGAAGAAGTTGTCACTACAGTGAAACAACGAATCGAGGAACTTAGTCAGTATGGTATAGATACGGGTGAGGTTCGTTATGAAGTTAGAATCGTGAACGAAGATGAGTGGGCTAACCAGTGGAAGCAATATTTCAAACCACTACGTGTAACGGATAAACTTACCATTAAGCCTACTTGGGAGGATTATACACCAGAACCTGGAGAGCAATTAATTCATCTAGATCCAGGCATGGCCTTTGGTACAGGAACGCATCCGACAACATCACTTTGTTTACGTACACTGGAGAGTGTGATTCAAGGTGGAGAAGAAATCATAGACGTGGGCACAGGCTCTGGGATATTGGCAATTGGCTCGATACTGCTAGGTGCGAAGCACGTATTGGCGCTTGATCTGGATCCTGTTGCTGTAGATAGTGCTAAAGAAAATACGGCTTTAAATGAGATGGCTGAGAAAATAACGATTAAGGAGAGTGATCTACTCTCTGTGTTTACTAAACAGTCAGAGGGACAGAACTTAGGAGTCACTTTGCCAGTGAATATCGTGGTGGCAAATATTTTGGCAGAGATCATATTACTGCTTATTGATGATGTATACCAAGTATTAGAGCCAGACGGGATCTTTATTACATCTGGAATCTATAGCAACAAAGAAGAGGTAGTGCAACAGGCACTGATCAATTCTAATTTTGAAGTGATATCTGTGAACCGTGAAGAAGAATGGATCGCCTTCGTGGCAAGAAAGAGGTAACTAATGGAGTTTTTGAACCAAATACTTATATTTCCCATCGAGCAAATGCCATTTTATTTGTTGGCCATCATTATCGCATTTACGGTGCATGAGTTCTCTCACGCATACTTTGCGAATAAATTCGGTGACCCTACAGCTAAACTACTAGGTCGTGTTACCTTGAACCCTACCGTGCACTTTGATTTCTTCGGTATCGTTCTATTATTAATTGCTGGATTTGGATGGGCGAGACCTGTTCCAGTGAATCGTGAAAATTTCAGTAAACCACGTTTGATGGGGATCATCGTATCCGCAGCAGGACCCGTAAGCAATTTCTTGTTAGGGGTATTGGGATCTCTTATTTATGTATCGCTTGTTCAGTTTGGAGTATTCGATGCCATTACTAATGCGAAATTAGCAGAGGCTTTGTATACATTCCTTCAACTCTTTATTCTAATGAATTTTGTATTGTTTCTATTTAATCTTATCCCATTGCCTCCGTTGGATGGATATCGTATTCTTGAAGATATCGTACCCCCACAGACTAGAATAACGTTGAGAAAGTTCGAGCAATGGTCGATGTTTATCTTTTTGTTGATCGTGTTCATTCCCCCGCTTCGTGCAATTACCATTACACCGCTCTATGAGGCGGCACGAGGTTTGTATGTAAGTTTCGGTCATATGTTCACAATGATGCTTGGTCATTGAATCATGTTATGGATAGGATGCTGATATAAGATGCAACGATATTTCGTGCAACCAGAACAATTTAAAGAGGATACAGTAGATATTACGGGCGAAGATGCACGTCATATCTCTAAAGTGATGCGAGGCAAACCTGGCGATAAGTTTATCGTTAGTGATGGTCATACTCGTGAAGCGCTGGTTGAAATTGATGTGATTGAACAGGGGTTGGTTACAACTCATGTAGTTGAGGTTTTAGCGATGACTCATGAAGCGAAGATGAAGGTTACCATTGCGCAAAGCCTACCTAAAGGCGACAAGATGGAAACGGTGATTCAAAAGTGTACCGAGATTGGTGCAGTTTCCTTTGTTCCCTTCTTATCTGAACGTACGATTGTGCAATATGATGCGAAGAAAGAAGAAAAACGACTTGATCGCTGGCGGAAGATTGCTAAGGAAGCGGCAGAGCAAAGTCATCGTAACGTTATTCCTGAGTTGGAGTCCCCACTCACATGGAAACAGCTATTGAATACATTTGCTCAGTACGATGCTATCTATTTCTGTTATGAGAAAGAGCATGGTTTACAATTACGTGATGCTGTAAAGCCTTTCGTAGATGTAAGGGGGGCTAATACCGACTCTAAAATTCTCCTTATCGTAGGTCCAGAGGGTGGATTTAGTGAAGAAGAATGTCGTAAGGCTGAGGAGGCAGGGGCCACTAGCATAGGGCTAGGACGTCGCATTTTACGTTGTGAAACTGCGGGAATGGTCGCACTTTCCTGTATATTATACGAGTCTGGTGAAATGGGGGGAGTTTGAGCTATGCCATCTATAGCTTTTTATACTTTGGGGTGCAAAGTTAACTTTTATGATACGGAAGCCATCTGGCAACTATTCAAGAATGAGGGTTATCAACAGGTTGATTATGAGCAAACAGCAGATGTTTACTTAATTAATACATGTACCGTTACGAATACAGGGGATAAGAAGAGTCGGCAAATCATTCGTCGTGCGGTTCGCCGTAATCCGAATGCAATTATTGCCGTTACAGGATGTTATGCTCAAACGTCTCCAGCAGAGATTATGGATATTGAGGGTGTAGATTTAGTTATTGGTACTCAGGATCGAGATAAGATTCTACCTTACGTTAAGCAATTACAAGAATCACGGCAACCCATCAATGCCGTGCGAAACGTGATGAAGAATCGTGTATTTGAGGAAATGGACGTGCCTGAATTCACCGACCGTACACGGGCTTTTCTCAAGATTCAAGATGGATGTAATAACTTCTGTACGTTTTGTATCATACCGTGGTCACGTGGGCTATCAAGAAGTCGTGATGCGAAGAGTATTATTACGCAAGCGCATCAGCTAGTTGAAGCTGGATACAAGGAAATGGTATTAACGGGAATTCATACAGGTGGTTACGGAGATGACTTAGATCAGTATGATCTCTCTGATTTATTGTGGGATTTAGATAAGGTAGACGGTCTAGAGAGGATTCGGATTAGTTCTATTGAAGCAAGTCAAATCGATGAGAAAATGCTTGATGTTCTAAATCGTTCCTCCAAAATGTGCCGTCACCTTCACATTCCGCTTCAAGCGGGGGATGATACAGTGCTGAAGCGGATGAGACGGAAATATACGACAGAGCAATTTTATCATAAAATGGGTCTTATTCGTCAAGCGATGCCGGATGTAGGAATTACGACAGATGTTATTGTAGGCTTTCCAGGTGAGACAGATGAAATGTTCCGTAACGGATATGATCTGATGAAACTAATTCAATTCTCCGAAATGCATGTATTCCCTTATTCTAAAAGAACAGGTACACCCGCTGCGCGCATGGAAGATCAAGTAGATGAAGAAATTAAGCATGCGCGTGTTCATGACCTAATCGACTTATCTGAAGAAATGCAGCTTACCTATGCGAAGAGATTTGTAGGACAAGTGCTTGATGTCATTCCTGAAGGTATTCGCAAGGGTGACGAGGGAACCGGTAAGCTACAGGGTTTCAGTGATAACTACTTACAAGTATTATTTAATGGACCTGAGGATTTACATCGTAAAATATGTCGTGTTCAAATTACAGAAGCGGGTGTCAATGAATCTAAAGGCAAATTGATTAGTGTGCTAGATCATAGTCCGGAGATCGTACTTCGATAGTTAGATTGTATTAAAGTTTATACTCCCCAAATGCTATCGATTATAGTCAACATGAAGAATATGTGGTTTGTCTTTAGTTCAATCTATATAGATACAAGGATTTCATTTCCAGTAGGTAGGAGGTGAGATCCTTGTTGTTGCTCTTAGCGCCGTAATTTAATCATTAGGGAGGACCCGTCGATGGCTAGAAAAGAAATATCAGCAGGTGGCGTTGTATATCGTAAAGAGAATGGTGAGCTGCACATTCAACTTATACTAGATCGTTATGGGAAAATCTCTTTAGCAAAAGGGAAGATGGAACCAGGAGAAACGATCGAGCAGACAGCTCTTCGTGAAATTGAAGAAGAGACGGGCGTCATTGGTGAGATTATCTCCCCTGTAGATATTATTGCGTATAAGTATTACAACACGGTCTATGGTGAAGTGGATAAAGAAGTGCATTATTACCTAGTAGAAGCTAAGGCGGGTCAATTGAAACCGCAAATAGAAGAAATCAATGAGGTCGCTTGGTACGATCCTCATGAGGCTTGGAGCCGGCAACAACAAGGTGGGTATGATAATAACAATAGAATCTTACACAAGGCCCTTTCTTTATTAAAAGTGGACTTATAAATCATTCTAAATTAGGCTACTCGTCCAATCCTTTTCCATATAGGCAGATAACAACAAGGTAATGCAATAAGGGAACAGACGATATTAAAAATTGTCTGTGCATGGGCAATTTGACTCCCAAAGTCATTTGAGATCAGAGCAGATACTTGCTGAAGTTGTGGGATAAAGGGCATGAACAATGTGGCACCTCCAACATTTAGTGCAACGTGGGTCCAAGCCACAAATTTCCCTGATTTGGAGCTTCCGATCGAGGCAATCACTGTCGTCACACAAGTTCCGATGTTAGAACCGAGGACAATGCTAATGCCTACTTCTACAGGTAGTAAACCGGAACTGGCGAGTCCCATAGCTAAGGCAATGACAGCTGCACCACTATGTACGATGGCTGTGAGGCATATTCCTGCTGCGATACCCCAAAGTACATTCTGACTAGCTTGATGTATGAACCATTCAAATACGCCGAAACTTTCTAGTGAGGGCCCAATCGATTGCATGACACGAATGCCAAACATGACGAGTGCAAAACCAGCAGCAGCTAGAGCCAGATGTTGTATGGGTTCAAGACGATGTAGACGCCAAGGAGTCAGTTCGCTAAGTATTACGGTGGCTACCCAGAGGAAGACTGATATGAGTAACAATGGAGCAGCGAATTGACTTATTTGTAAGCCAATGAGTTCTGTTGTAAGGCATGTACCGATATTAGTACCAAGAATAATACCAAGTGTACGCTCATAGCTCAGCAGGCCGGCAGTAACTAGGCCAATGGTAATCACTGTAACGGCGGTGCTGCTCTGTATAATGGCAGTAATAAGTGCGCTGAACACCATACCTTTGAGGGGTGATTGGGTAGCTTTGTCTAGAAACGAGGTCATGAGAGGACCTGCGAAGCTTGCGAGTGCTTTCTCCATAACCTTCATGCCGGCCAGAAAAATGACAAGCCCGTAGATTACGGGGATAATGATGGATTGGAACATGGGCAGGTTCTCCTTTGGTAATCTTGTCCTTGTTCTACTTATATGTATATGAAAAGCAAGCCATGACTAAATCTGCTTGAGTGTGAAGATCATGACAGATAATTATATTAGGGAGTGAAGTATATTGGCATCGGTCATTCTACACCGCAGTCACAAGAAAAGAATTGAACAAGGTCATCCTTGGGTGTATAAAAGTGAAATCGCATCTGTGGAAGGTGAACTTGAGGCAGGGCAATTGGTGGATGTACTTAATCATCAGAAGCGATATCTTGGGACAGGATATTATAATCCAGCTTCGCAAATCACGGTAAGAATTGTTTCTTACCATCAGCTTGAGGTAATGGATCAGGATTTTTTCGTGGAACGTTTCCGCAACTGTCTCCAGCATCGCGAAAGATTCATCAAGGGAGAAAGCGCGTATCGGTTAGTCTATGGAGAGGCTGATTTTCTGCCTGGCCTCATTGTGGATCGATTCAACGATATCCTGGTGGTCCAGCTACTGACATTGGGGATGGATGGATGTCGGAAAGCCATTGTAGATGCATTAGTTGAGGTTATGCAGCCACAGGGGATATATGAACGAAGTGATGTTTCTGTGCGTGAATTGGAAGGACTGGAACAACTTAAGGGGCCTGTGTATGGAGAATGCCCCCGTTATGTCACGGTGAAGGAGAATGGACTTTCCATTCGTGTGGACATTGTCGAGGGTCAGAAAACAGGATATTTCTTTGATCAACGGGAGAATCGTGCATCTATTGAGCCGCTAATGACGGGATGGGGTGCCAAAAGTGGAATCTCGTTGCAGGAAATAGATCAGGACGGAACCATTGAACAACTGCCAGTGAATAAAAGTGGAAGTGTCGTGTCGTTCCCGTACTGGGATGGAGCTACTGTGCTAGAATGTTTCTCACATACAGGTAGTTTTACGCTTCATGCTTGTAAATATGGAGCTAAGAAAGTGACCTGTCTCGATATTTCAGAGCATGCGATCGAAAGTGCTCAGGAAAATGTGAAACTGAATGGTTTCGAAGATCGTGTGGAATTTGTAGTTGATGATGCTTTTAAATATTTGCGTACACAGGTTAAAGGTGTCGAAGAACGCAGCAAACGAGCTGTTGTCAGTGGGGCTAAAGCGAAGGTAGATACTTCGAAACCTATGACTTCTGGCGGCGGAAGAACATGGGATGTTGTTATTCTTGATCCACCTGCCTTTGCCAAAACGAAACATGCTGTTCCAGGCGCTAGTCGTGGATATAAGGATATCAATCTTCATGGCATGAAGCTCGTTAATGAAGGTGGGTATTTAGTGACGGCAAGTTGCTCTTATCATATGCGTCCAGAATTGTTCTTGCAGACGATCCAAGAAGCTGCCGCAGATGCTGGCAAAATACTTCGACTTATCGAGTGGCGCGCGGCGGGTAAAGACCATCCGCAAATTCTCGGTGTGGATGAAGGTCATTACTTGAAATTCGCCATCTTCGAAGTGCGTAGTAAATAATTAAATGTGAGCATTGCTTGTGCCCCTCCTAATAAAGGATGGGGCTTTTTATTATATCCAAAGAAGAGAAGGTTTACCAAACGTACGTTCCATCTAGGGGATGATATGTTATACTGAGAGATAACTATTTTATTAGGTTGATAGATTGAACTAAAGTTTTCTCCCCAAGGCACAGTAGATTCCAAAGATAATCAATAATAGTAATTGGTCTTTAGTTCATTCTATATAGATAAGCTGTTAGTTTACATATAAAGGAGGTATTCCCATGTCAGTTCATTTTCTTATCGGACGTTCGGGAAGCGGTAAGACAACGACTATATTGCAGGACATCTCTGCACGACTTTGTGAGCAACCGCAAGGCAAACCTATCATTCTGCTTGTACCGGAGCAGGGTTCCTATCAAGCGGAGCATAGTCTAGTAACCTCAGGAACGATCAAAGGGAGCGTACGAGCTCAAGTGCTTAGTTTTCAGCGTCTAGCCTATCGGGTGATGCAGGAGACAGGTGGAGCAGCTCGCATAGGGATTAGTGAAGAAGGTAAAAGAATGCTTCTTTATAAAATCATCCAACGCCGTAAAGATGAGCTGAAATTATTCGGAGCATCAGGAGATCAAATGGGATTCGTAGGCAGACTAGGGCAGCTCTATACAGAAATGAAGAGATACTGTATAGATGCTGATCAAGTAGAAGGACAGCTCGCTAGCATGAGAGTAACCGGTGGAGGAACGCCCATTTTACGGGATAAGCTCGGTGACATTCTAACATTGTATCAGGATTTTGAGCAGGAGCTTTCTCCTCTTTATATCGATAATGAAGATACGCTGGTGGCGCTATCGGAAGCTGTTCCACTATCTAAATATATCGAAGATGCAGAGATATGGATTGATGGATTTCATGGCTTTACTCCCCAAGAATTTGTTGTTATCCAGCAGTTAATGAAATGTGCTTCTTCTGTGACCATCGCTCTAACATTGGATAGATCCTACAGTTTAGGAATGCTTCCTCATGAGCTTGATCTCTTTCATCCAACAGCTACAACGTACGTGAAGATGAAAGGAATGGCATCTGAGTTATGTGTGGACTCTTATGATACCGTATTGGAGCCAGACATACTCCCAAGGTTCGCAGAGAGTCCTGAGCTTGCGCATCTTGAACGTGGGTTTGATCGTCGGATTCCATGGCATGAGTATGAGAAGCAAGAGGAGGGGACTCGTTCTGGAATCTCATTGCATGTCGCCGTGAATCGCCGGATCGAGGTAGAAGGTGCACTGCGTGAAATGATACGTCTGGCACGGGATGAAGGTGTGAGATATCGTGATATGGCCATATTCGTACGCCAATTAGGAGATTACGAGCCTATTATTGCGCCTATTTTCCGTGACTATGGCGTCCCTTTCTTTCTGGATCAGAAGAGAAGCGAACTACATCATCCGTTGATAGAGTTTATAAGATCCTCTTTGGATATCGTGCAGCGGCACTGGCGATATGAGGATGTATTTCGCTGTATTAAGACAGATCTATTACTTCCACTGGATGGTTCGTTAGATCGGTCGGATATGGATCGGTTAGAGAATTATGTGATGGCAAGTGGTATTCAGGGCTACCGCTGGGGCGATGCCTATCCTTGGAAGCGAGTGCCAAGTCTGTCACTCGAAGAGGGTGACCCTGACCGGGAAAAGAGTGGGGAGCAACTGCTTGAGTTCATGGAACGATGTCGTGGTGCGGTAACAGGGCCCTTGTTTTCTTTTGAAGAAAAACTTAAGAAGGGTACAACGGCTCGTGACTTTTGTACCGCGGTTTATAATCTCCTAGAAGAGGCTGATGTTCCGCAAAAACTGGATTTATTTAGTCATGAGTCCTTGCAAAATGGACAACCAGAACTGGCTAAGGAACATCGTCAATTATGGGGCGCATTTCTCGGCTTGTTGGATCAAATTGTAGAGATGATGGGTGACGAGAAGATTGGGCTTGAATTGTTTATTGGCATTCTAGAAACGGGGCTGACGGAATTAAAGTTGGCTCTAGTCCCACCTTCTCTTGACCAAGTGTTGATCGGGAATATGGATCGGACACGGGCGAGTGGAGTGAAGTATACGTTTTTATTGGGGTTCAATGAAGGTGTTGTACCTGCAGCTTATCAAGAAGATGGTGTACTTACGGAACAAGAGCGAAGTGTACTCATAGATTCAGGTATGGAGCTTGCGCCTAGTATTTCCCGTAAGTTACTTGATGAAAGATTTCTTATCTATAATGCGCTTACCTCGGCTAGTCGTCATGTGTGGATAAGTTATGCAGCAGCTGATGAAGAGGGGAAAGCGCTACTCGCTTCCGATGTCATTAGACATATAAGGAAGATGTTTGGAAAGTTAGAGGAGAGTCCTTTATTAGGGCAACCGCTACGGGGTCAGACTCCGCAGCAACAACAAGCTTTCATAACCAGCCCACAACAAACACTGAGCCACTTGATTGTTCAACTTAGGCAGTGGAAGCAGGGAACGGAGATGCCTGTATTCTGGTGGGATGCGTATAACTGGTTCTTAGCACGTGAAGAATGGCAGGGGCCTTTAGCGATGTTGCTACGTTCACTGTTCTATCGAAATGATACGAAGGCATTGTATGCCGATACCAGCCGCAAATTATACGGGGCCAAGGTACGAACAAGCGTATCTCGAATGGAGAAATTCACAGCATGTCCATTCTCGCACTTTGCTTCACATGGATTGAAGCTGAAGGAGCGCCAAATCTATCGACTGAAAGCACCAGATATCGGTCAATTGTTCCATGCGGCTCTTAGTGATATGGCTACACGCTTACAGACCCGTAATATAAGCTGGGGAAGCCTGACAGCCGAAGAGTGCCGTCAGGAAGCGGGGATTGCTGTAGATCGCCTGACGCCACTCCTACAGGGTGAAATACTACTTAGTACCAAACGTTACGGATATATTTCTCGTAAATTAAAAAATATCGTAGGCAGAGCTTCCGTCATCCTAGGGGAACATGCTCGACGGGGCAGTTTTGAGCCAGTAGGACTGGAGCTTGATTTCGGACCGGGTAAGACACTACCTCCTTTAACCTTTCCTTTACGGAATGGTTCTGTCATGGAAGTCATTGGAAGGATTGACCGTGTGGATATGGCTCAGGGAGAGCAAGGGATGATGCTAAGGGTTATCGATTATAAGTCAAGTCAGAATGATCTACGACTTCATGAGGTTTATTATGGGCTATCCCTTCAGTTATTGACGTATCTTGATGTCCTTCTCACTTATGCGGAGGAATGGCTGGGTAAGGCGGCTATTCCTGCAGGAACGTTATATTTCCATGTCCATGATCCCATTCTACAGTCTGCGAATGGCATGAGTAATGAACAGGCGGCAGATGAACTACTCAAACGGTTCAAAATGAAAGGGTTACTTCTGTCTGATCGTGATGCCATTGCTCAGATGGATTCTACCCTTGATAAGGGTCACTCTGCGATTCTTCCGGTAGCCGTGAAGTCAGATGGAAGCTTCTACAGTAGTGCCGCTGTAGCGACGCCAGAGCAGTGGGATACACTACTATCTTCGGTTCGCAATAATATTGTGAATATTGGGACGAGAATCACTGAAGGTGACGTCGCGATTGAGCCCTATCGTATTCAGCATGAGACGGCTTGTACTTACTGTTCCTTTAAGCCCGTATGCCAATTTGACGAAGCTATTGAAGGTAGCGAATATCATGTGCTAGGCAAACCAGACAAAGCGCAGGTATGGAATTTATTGGAGCAGAACCAAGGAGGAGATACACCGTGCACGAAATAGTCAAACCCGAAAACAGCATGTGGAGCGATGACCAGTGGAAGGCTATTTCGCTTAGTGGTGATCATATCCTTGTTGCAGCAGCCGCAGGTTCAGGTAAGACAGCGGTTCTAGTAGAGAGAATTATTCGTAAAATTACCGACGAGCAACAGGGTTTTAGTGTGGAAAGGATGTTAGTGGCCACTTTCACCAAGGCAGCCGCAGCAGAAATGCGTCAGCGGATTCGTGAAGCGCTGGATAGAGCATTAGAGCAAGACCCGAGTAATGGACATTTACGTCGACAGTTATCTTTATTGGGCAGAGCGTCTATCACTACGTTACATTCATTTTGTATGGAGGTTATTCGCCGATACTATCAGTTAATACCGCTTGATCCGGGCTTTCGAATTCTTAATGAGAATGAATCTGAGATGATGAGACAGGAAATACTTGAGGAATTATTTGAAGAGAAATACGGGGAAGCAGAAGAAGGCGGTCTCTTTCTGCGCTTAGCAGATTGGTTCAGTGGTGAACGTAGCGATGATGCTGTTTATATACTCGTTCAGAAATTATATGATTTCTCACGGAGTCATCCTTGGCCTGATGATTGGCTGAGGAAGATGGCATCCGCATTCACTGTATCAGATACAGCAACACTTGGGCAAAGTCTGTGGGTAGAAAGTATTATTCAGGATGCTAAATTATCACTCGCCGGTGCAGCGGGGTTGCTTCATCAAGCGATAACACTGGCTAAGTCACCGGGGGGGCCGGCTCCTTATGTGGATAACCTTACGGATGATCTCGAAATGGTCGAGTCCCTTAGAGAGTGCCTCGAGGATTTCCCGTGGGATGCACTGTATAACGCTTTTCAAAGTGTCTCCTTCGGTAAATTAAAGAGTTGTCGTAAAGATGAGACAGATCCTGAAATACAGGAACGTGTCAAAGAGCTACGGGATAGTGTTAAGAAAACATTGAATGAGCTAAAAGGGGCTTTGTTCGGGCGTCCTGCAGAGGATTTTCTGGCTGAGCTACATGAGATTGCTCCTGTTATGGAGGAATTGTCTGAGGTTGTGATTACTTTTGGGCTGCGATATAAGGAAGCGAAGCAAGGTAGAGGACTTGTTGATTTCAGCGATCTAGAGCATTACTGTTTACAAATTTTACGTCATCCTGATTCTTCGCCAGATCAGACGTACCCGTCAGATGCAGCCATGGAATATCGGAATCAATTTGATGAGGTATTGCTAGATGAGTATCAGGATACGAATAGTGTTCAAGAAAATATCGTGAATTTGATATCTAGAGATTTACCTGGTAACCGATTCATGGTAGGAGATGTGAAGCAAAGTATCTATCGCTTTCGTCTAGCAGAACCGGGTCTTTTTCTAGAAAAATATAGTAGGTATGGTACAGTTGATAGTGAAGGTATCGTTATCGACTTGGCTCGTAATTTCAGAAGTCGTATGGAAGTAGTCAATGCGGTGAATGTGATTTTTCGTCAACTTATGAATGAGACTGTGGCCGAAATTAACTATGATGAGCGAGCAGAGCTGGTGTATGGGGCTTCTTTTCCAAGTACAGAAGGAAGTGAAATGGATTCCACATATGATCCAGAACTTTTACTTATAGATCGGGATAGCGGAGGAGCTAGAGATGCTGAGCCTGCCGAAGACGAAGAAAGTTCCTTGTTGCAAGAGGGCGAATGGCTCGAGATGGAGACGGCGCAGTTAGAAGCACGCGCAATTGCACGGAAGATCAAGGAGATGACAGGGGAAACAGGTGGAAATCCCCTGGATATTTACGATAAGTCATTAAAAATCATGCGTCCGGTACGTTATGGCGATATGGTCATTTTACTTCGTTCTGCTTATATTTGGGGTCCGTTGATCATGGAAGAACTACGTCAGCAGGGGATATCCGCAGATGGAGAACAGAACCAAGGTTATTTCGAGGCGACAGAAGTGGAGATTATGCTCTCACTATTACAAATCATTGATAATCCTCAACAGGATATTCCACTCGCTAGCGTATTGCGTTCGCCAATTGTAGGTCTGTCTGAGGAAGAACTCGCACAGATTCGACTATGTGCTAAGGGACCTTTCTATGAGGCATTAATAGCAGCTGCAGGGATGGGAAAATTAAGTGAACCCGGTTCACACTCAGCTGTTTTTGAAGAAATACAATCGACCCATAGCGAAGTCGCTGCTACGGAACAGGTTGTTACTCAAGATCTATCAAGCTCACCATCTGCGGCAGAGCAACATCTCATTTTAGATGATTATTCACTACAGTTACCCTCAGATATAGAGACTAATAATGAGGCCAAAATAGAAACCAAACTCCAACATAAGCTTGAGACTTTTCTACGTAAGTTAGAGGGCTGGCGGAATGAAGCGCGGAGGGGGAGTCTAGGCGATCTGATCTGGCATCTCTATCGTGAGACTGGTTACATGGATTGGGTTGGGGGACTTCCTGGTGGAGTACAGAGACAGAGCAATCTGACAGCGCTCTATGATAGAGCGGTGCAATATGAGCAGACGACGGCTTCGCGTGGCTTGTTTCGGTTCTTGACGTTTATATCAAGACTACGTGATAATGGCTCAGATTTAGGAAGTCCTGGAAGAGCAGACAAACAAGACAATGCAGTACGGATCATGACGATCCACAAGAGTAAGGGATTGGAATTTCCAGTCGTTTTTGTAGCAGGAATGGCTAAAACATTCAACCAGAGGGATCTAAATTCGCCATTTTTAATGCATAAGGAGCTTGGTTTTGGTCCTAAATTTGTGGATCAACAGATGCGTGTGAGTTATCCAACGCTGCCTAATCTCGCTATACGACGCCGTTCGCAGCTAGAGTTACTAGCCGAAGAAATGCGGGTCCTCTATGTGGCATTGACACGTCCTAAGGAGAAGTTAGTTCTTGTGGGTACGGCCAAAGATTTAGTCAAAAAAGTGACCGCATGGACTCAAGTTCAAGGACACAAGGAATTTATGTTGCCCGATCATATTCTCTCTAGGGGACGTAGTTACTTAGATTGGGTAGGGCCTGCGCTTATACGTCATCCAGGGGCAGAAGTACTGCGTCAGTTAGGAGGGGCTAGTGAGTTACCTTCGGCTGTATTGAACGATGATCCTTCATCATGGAGAGTATCTATACTGACCGCCGATGAGCTGTCCAAAGGAATATTGAGGGGAACAGATGAAGCAGAGGCGCCTTCACAAGATCGCGAAATGAAGCTACAAGCGATACTGAAGAAGCAACTTATTCCTACGGGATTACTGAATAGTGAGGGTAATCTGGAGGGGGCAGTCATATCAGTAGACAACAAGCTTGATTGGCGTTATCCCTATTTGTTATCGAGCACGCTATCTGCTAAAACATCCGTAACGGAAATGAAAAAGCTTATTACATTACAGGAGCATCCTTCCCTAGATTGGTTAGAAGAGAAACAACTACAGCAGGAAATGGCGAGTGCAGCTGGATCGCAGAATGTACCTACGTTGCAGCTTCAACGACCTAAGTTTATGGAAAAGAAAAACATGAGCCCTACAGAACGTGGAACCGTGTATCATACACTGATGCAGCATATTCCGCTCAACGAGGGATCTGTGGACATGCATATCGTAGAAGCTACGTTATATCGGCTTGTTGACCGCCAAATTGTGACTAAAGAGCAAGCAGATATGATCCAACCCACTGAAGTAGCAGCTATGTTTGCTAGCGATATTGGAGCAAGGTTAATGTCAGCCACTTGGGTAGCTCGAGAGATGCCCTTTAGTTATGGAATCTCAGCAGTGGAGGCCCACCAAGGACTTCATTTCGTGAAGAATCAGCTCCAGGATGAGAGTAGGATGATGATTGCTGAGCAACTGGACAAGGAGATAGTGCTTATTCAGGGGGTTGTAGATTGTATTTTTCGAGTGGAAGGGAAATTGATTCTTCTTGATTATAAAACAGATCGCGTTATAGAAGAGCGCGGTGGTGTGGAAGCCTTGATGGAACGATATCGATTCCAACTAGAACTGTACAGTAAAGCGTTAGAAGATATTCTAGGTGAACCCGTGGGTGAGATGTGGTTATATTTCTTTGACGGTTCACACGTCATCCAACTATAAGAGGATGTTCAAAAAATCATCTATTGATCACGAAGTAACACTAGTAGATTATTCGGCATCGAATCTGAGTTCAACCCTCGAAGTCCGTTGCTCATGTAGGCATTCCTACATTCCGCTACTCCTTCTTCGGTCTGTACTCACCTTCTCGGTGCTGAATAGTTGATTTTTTGAACACGGACTATAAGAGGATGTTCAAAAAATCATCTATTGATCAATGAAATAATAGAAAGAGGAGAGATAACATGCGAATATTGCATACAGGTGATTGGCATTTCGGCCGGACGCTAGAGGGAAGAAGTCGCATGAAAGAACAGGAGGATTTCGTCGATGAGCTCGTGAGAATGGCTGACGATCAACAAGCAGACGTAATCCTCATGGCAGGCGATGTGTATGACTCTGTCAATCCTCCGGCTGCCGCTGAGCAACTCTTCTATGAGGCTGCCGCAAGGTTGACTGCGAATGGACGTCCTCTTGTTGTCATAGCAGGTAATCACGACCAGCCGGAGCGTGTGTCTTCCGTGTCTCCACTTGTCACTAGGCAGGGTATAACGCTAGTGGGATTACCTGTGGCAAATGCGATAACCGTTCAAGCGAAGCGGACAGGTGAAATTGCCAAAATAGCCGCACTTCCCTATCCTTCTGAAGCTCGACTTAATGAACTCCTTATGGTAGAGGGAAGTGAAGATGATTTAAGACGAGCATACAGCGCTCGTGTTGGCAAATTAATGGAGATGTTAGCTAGCGAATTTACGCCACAGACCGTGAATTTAGCGATGAGCCATATTTATGTATTAGGTGGCGTAGAATCTGACTCGGAGCGTCCTATTCAAGTCGGGGGAGCCTACACAGTAGATCCATCTGCGCTGTCTATAGGTGCTCAGTATACTGCACTAGGTCATCTTCACCGCTCGCAAGCAGTTAAAGGAGATGGAATGGTTAGGTATAGTGGCTCTCCACTGGCTTATAGCTTTTCTGAGGCTGGGCAAGCCAAATCAGTTGCGATGCTAGACATTTCCCCTGGGGGTGGGCAACCTCGGTTTGAGGAACTATTTCTATCTTGTGGACGACCACTTGTGCGTTGGAAAGCTAAACATGGTCTAGAGGAAGTGTATCGTTGGCTGGATGAGGGACTAGACGACCATGCATTTATCGATTTAGAAATCTCCTTAACCGATGCGATGTCGCTTGGCGAAATTCAAAGACTACGTAAAAGTCGTGAAGGATTGGTACATATCCGTCCCATTTACCCAGAAATGGAAGTGGCAGAGCTCGATATGGAACGTTCACGTATGCCAGTCCATGAGCTGTTTCGTAAGTTTTACCAGCGTCAGACAGGGGGAGCGGAGCCAGATGAGGGAATGGTTCAATTATTTCTTGATTTGATTGAGGAAGATGCCACTGTTCAGGAAGAAGGGGACGTATAGATGAAGCCGATCACACTGAAACTCTCTGGATTACAAAGTTATCGTGAAGTGCAGCAGATTGATTTTGAGGACTTAACACAGATGGGCCTGTTCGGTATATTTGGGCCTACGGGGAGTGGGAAGTCAACATTACTAGATGCTATTACGTTAGCTCTATATGGCAAGGTAGAGAGAGCAGTTAACGGAACACAAGGCATTATGAACCATTCCGAGGACTCTTTGTTTGTCTCATTTACCTTTGAGCTGAATTCATCGGCAGGGCCAGAACAATATCGTGTAGAGCGTCGATTCAAAAGGTCAAATGAACTTTCCATCAGTAATACTATCAGTCGTTTTATTGAGATTACGGCAGATGGAGATCTAGTTCTTGCGGACAAACTTGTAGAAGTGACACGCTGTGTAGAAGATAAACTTGGGCTCAAAATGGATGATTTCACACGGGCAGTCGTTCTACCTCAAGGGAAATTTGCAGAGTTCTTGTCTCTAAAAGGTACCGATCGTAGACAAATGTTACAGCGCTTATTTCATTTAGAACAGTATGGCGATCAATTGGGGCAGAAGCTTAGTCGACGTGTTAAAGAGAACGAATCTTCGCTAAAGACAATAGAAGCCGAGCAACAAGGACTTGGAAATGCAGGACGTGAAGCATTGGACCAAGTGAAGAAGCACCTCGAAGAGACTATTGCACATGCTGAAACTTCTCGACGAAGATTCAAAAAAATGACTCAGCAGTCAGAGCAACTCTCTAAGATTTGGGAATGGCAGATTGAGCGAAACTATGGTCAGGTGCAACTGAAAGAACTTGCTTCTGCAGAAAGTCAGATCATCTCATTGGAGGACAGGCTAGCTAAGGCTAAAGTGGCACAGCAACTGATGCCCTTGTTAATACAATGGCAGGAGAGTAAGCGAGAGCATGAGGCTCGTATAACTAAATTTGGTGAACTAACGTTAAAAGCAAAGGAATCCGAAGAGTCGGCGCTTCGTGCCATCGAAGTAGATGATGCGGCGCAGATCAAGTTATCAAGTGAAGAACCTAAGCTACGGGTACGACACGATCAATTGGAGCAGGCTGTGAAGCTTCAACAGGAGCGAGATATTCTTCGGGATGAATGTCACCAAATAGATAAGAAACGAGTGGAGACTACAACTCAGTATACAGATCTTCAAGCGACACTTGTGAAAGAGGAAGAGTTACTGATTAAGGGACAAAAAAGGCAGACTGAACTACAAGAAGCTTTAAAGAAACTAGAGGTCCGTTCTCAGGATCGAGATATCCTAGGGCGTGCTGTACAGCGCAGACAAATGATACTCTCCTTCGAAGAGCAAGAGCATGTGATGGCTAAGGAATGCTCAGATCAAGAACGTAAACTGGCAGAAATATCATCCAGATTAGTTGAGTTTCAGCAAGAACAATCTGCGATTAATGTTATGAATATAAGTTTCATAGCTAACATCTCTCTTCTTGTAGCCAGTGTAACAGAGCAGGAAGATCGAGTTAAACAAGCGGTTCTAAGGTTGGAAACAGAGGAAGAGCAGCTACGTAAACAGCTCAAGCAACAGGAGTCTCAGGCTCTTGCACTCACGTTAGCATCACAGCTAGAAGAAGGACATGCATGCCCTGTGTGTGGTTCAGAGCACCATCCACATCCTGTAGGAGATCATTCACTTGAATTTATTGGCCCAGCACAAAGTGATTCGATCCGCCGATTGCAAGAACGATTGAGAGAGCTTACTTTTACTTTACGTCAACTGGCACACGAAGGTAGAACGATACTTGAATCCGTGGAAATTGAGCCTGTTATATCTCAGAATTCCATGGTGGCATCAACGGTTGAAGAAGCAATTGAAGATGGATGGGCACCGCAATCGTTCTCGGTAGAAAATTGGGAGAAACAGTTGATCCAGCTGGAAGAAGAAGCCACGTTAAGTTCAAAGGCTATAACAACGTTGCGACAGGAAGCTACTGGATTGAAGCAGAGATTAGATAAGATTCAACAACAACATCTGAAATATACCGCGGAAACAGAAGCTCTGCGAAGTTTCTATGAACAGACGAAGTCAAAGCTTGTGCAAGTTACAGCTGAGTTGACTAAGCTACAACAAGCTTGGAATCAAGACTTTCCTGGACTACCGATGGCAGAATCTGAGCTTAGATTCAGGGAAATGCAGGAAAAGGATAAAGAAGCCGATGCGATTAAAGAGCGGCTCGAGGTCAGTATTCCTTTTATAACTAGTAAAACAACTTCAGTCCAATCCATTGATCAGCAAATGAGAGAACTGGATAAATTGCTTATTCAGTTGCATACGCAGTGGAACGTTAAAATGGAACAATTACACGAGATGGACCTTAAACTTATCTCTTGGATTGGTGAGGAGTCTGCTAAAGAGCTCCTGTCAGACTGTAAACAACAATTACAATATCTACAGCAAGCAGTTGAACAATCCAAGCAACTCCGTCGAACGGCTGAAGATGCGAAACACGAAGTGATGAAGTTATTGGTTATGTCACAGCAGGCCGTAGAATCAGCATTTGAGCATAACGAGGCATCAACCTTAAGATGGCAGCAACAGTTAGAAGCTTCACCTTTGTCTACTTCGGAAGAGGTTGAGCGTTACTGTCTACAGAGTGAGGAAGAAGCACGGTATGCAGAGCAGGTAAGATGGCATCGAGAACAAGAGAAAGAAATGACCATGAAGCTTAGGCATCTGGAAGAGAAGCTGGCAGGTTCTTCGTTAACAGAAGAAGAATGGAATGATAGTTCTCGATTATTGGATGAAAGTCGGAATGAAGATGAACAAGCGGTTCAAGCCCGAGCGAGAGCAGAACGTGATTTAGAAGATGTAGAGCATCGGCATACACGCTGGAAGCAACTTGAGGAAATGAGAGTGGAGAAGCGAGCTAAGGGAGAGCAACTCTCTAAACTTCAATCCTGCTTACGCGGGAATGCTTTTGTTGAATACATTGCCGAAGAACAACTTATGCAAGTTAGTCAGGATGCTTCTCAGCGCCTTCGCTTTCTAACAAGACAGCGTTATTCCCTAGAGGTAGATTCTGGTGGAGGGTTTGTTATTCGTGATGACATGAATGGTGGAATACGCCGACCTGTATCGACGTTATCTGGTGGGGAAACGTTCCTAACATCACTATCGCTCGCTCTTGCTTTATCCGCGCAAATTCAGCTTCGCGGTCAATACCCGCTTCAATTCTTTTTCTTAGATGAAGGTTTCGGAACGCTTGATCCAGAGCTTCTAGATATGGTTATTACATCATTGGAACGTCTTCATAGTGATCATTTGTCTGTTGGTATTATTAGTCATGTTCCGGAGTTGAGAGCAAGACTACCACGGAAGCTAGTCATCCTCCCTGCTGAGCAAGCTGGAGGCGGTTCTCGCATTATCAAAGAAAATATGTAGAGTTTATTATAGTTAGTGATGTACGTCACAGTAACAGTAACAACCTGTTGTTATAATACAGACATAAAACCGACATCGTTTGAAGCACAGTGGACGAACTTATGAGTGAGAAAGTTACTTTCTTAACACAAGTTCGTACGACTATCAGCATACACTGCTGATTGGGTGCTTCCTTTTTTTTTGTATTTTTAGGATCGATCCGCCTAGACCTGAATATGATGTGAGTAGGCATTCATGGAATATTAGGAGGATTAGATGAAATGGAAAAGATAGATCCCCAAAAGTTGTGTCATGACCATATCCATCGTTACGTGCGCGTATGGTTAATTGACGGAAGAAATTACGATGGATTTGTGGAGAGTGTGGATGATGAACAGTTATATTTAGCTGTTCCAGTATGTCACGAAGTACCCCAAAGTGGACAGATGGGTGCAGAGAATGCGGGACATCAGGTGGGATGGAATGATCATCATGGTAATTACGGGGGGTACCCCGGCATTCAGACACGAGCGCTGTCTCAAGGCTATTACGCCTCTGCTGTAAGCGATCCAAGTGATCCAAGTCGGAGCTACCCTGTTTTCCCAGGGTATGGTTATCCGGGGTATGGATATGGAGGGTATGGCTATCCCCCATATGGACGTAGATTTAATCGTTTGATTTTACCGCTTGCTGCACTGGCGGCATTAAGTTTGCTACCTTATTATTGAAATGTTTTTATTTTCATGTAAAAAGACCGTCCGGATAAAATTTCGCGGCGGTCTTTTTGCATACTGTTTATTATCATTCCTTGTAACATTTAAGTCTATTGGACGATTCGATTCAGAATCCGTTATGATGTAATATATGTATATAGATTAAGGAGGCGGAGTGAATGGATTGTTTATTTTGCAAAATTGTCGAGGGGAGCATCCCTTCGAATAAAGTATTTGAGAACGAGAATCTATTGGTATTCCATGATATTGTGCCGGCAGCTCCTGTGCATGTGTTAATTATACCCAAGAAACATATCGATTCGATGAACGAAGTGACTACAGAAGATCTACCTTTAATTGCTGAGATTCATCAAGTAGCACAACAGGTCGCTAAGGATCTAGGTGTCAATGAATCGGGTTATAGACTAATCAATAACTGTGGACCCGATAGTGGACAGGCCGTACAACACCTTCACTATCATTTGCTTGGAGGAGCTAAAATAGGTGCTCTAACAGGCATATCTAGCTCACATCAATCATAAGCTTCTATTTTTAAGTATAAGAATTTTATAAAAAAAAAGTTGTAAGGTTGACACTCTATTTCCCTTTCACATATAATATAAGTTGATGAACCGTGTTATACTCTTGGACGGTCTGGTCGGAGGGAGGGAAAACTGGTGTCTGAAACGAAAGTTCGTAAAAATGAGACAATCGATGCTGCACTTCGTCGCTTTAAACGTTCCATCGCTAAAGATGGCGTCTTGGCTGAGGTGAAAAAACGTAAACATTATGAAAAGCCAAGCGTTAAGAAAAAGCTAAAGTCTGAGGCTGCTCGTAAAAGAAAGTTCTAGGAGGATTTAACAATTATGAATCTTAGCGAGCGATTGAACGAAGACATGAAGCAAGCAATGAAGAGTAAAGATAAATTCACACTCTCCACCATTCGAATGGTTCGTTCGACTATAAAGAATCTTGAAATAGATTTAAAAAGAGCTTTGGATGACAACGAAGTGCTTGATATCTTAGGTCGTGAAATCAAACAGCGCAAAGATGCCCTCTATGAGTATGAAAAAGCAGGACGCGATGAACTTGCCGCAAATGCAAAAACAGAAATTGAATTGATTAGCCAGTATCTCCCAACCCAGCTTTCTGAAGAAGAAATTAAAGTCATTGTACAGCAGACCATCCATGAAACCGGTGCTTCTTCGAAAGCCGAGATGGGGAAATTGATGAGTGCCCTTATGCCTAAGGTAAAGGGACTCGCTGACGGCAAACTAGTGAACCAATTGGTTCAACAATTTCTGCAATAAACATAACAGAGACACCCCTTGATTCTTAAGGGGTGTTTTTTATTTTTGAAACTTCAAATAGACTGAAACGTACTAACTCACATAAGTTGGACACATAATACTTAAAAGCGGGATCAATTAGTCGACAATTCAGCACCCACCAAGAGGTGAGGTTCAATGACTTTTTGAACAACCCCTTAGAGGGTTGAATTATTGAAGAGAGAAAGGAGGTAAACGATGAATTTTATGAAAAGGATTGTGTCATCCTTAGTTTTGACTCTGCTTGTGATAGGTCTGGTTCTTCCGATACTTGGCGAAACGGTTAATGCTACTACAGTAACACCTAAAGAAGATGTTAAAAGTGGGGCTGTATACATTATTCCAGTGGATCAGAATATCGAACAAGGACTTGAGAAATTCATGGAGCGGGGGTTTAAGGAAGCCGAGAGCATGAACGCATCACTTATTGTGCTTGAGATTAATACCCCGGGTGGACGGGTAGATTCAGCAGAGAAGATTAGTACGATGATTCGCCAGAGTCCAATCAAGACCGTGGCATACATAAGTGGTGATGCTGCTTCTGCTGGAAGTTACATCGCTTTAAATGCGAACAATATTGTGATGGCACCTGGGAGTATGATCGGGGCAGCTGTCCTTGTAGATGGGGTGACAGGTAACCCCATTGAAGATCCGAAGACAGTCGCATTTTGGAAGTCCAAGATGAAAGGTGCAGCTGAAATTAATGGACGTAATTCTAAAATAGCTGAAGGTATGACTGACGTCAATATAGTAGTCGATATGCCCGAAATTGATTACATCAAGGGCAAAGGAGATATTATTTCCTTGACGAGTGATCAGGCTCGTAAAGTTGGTTATGCAGATGAGATCGCTAATACTGTAGAAGAAGCCATAGCTGTAATGGGCTATTCTACGGATGATGTGTTTCGAATTGAACATACGGGTGCTGAAAAAGTAGCGGAGTTTCTAACCAACCGTATTGTGATGACCCTACTTCTATTCATGGGGATTGCAGGTGTGATTATTGAATTAATTGTTCCTGGATTTGGAGTTCCAGGTATTCTTGGTATTGCTGGATTCGGTCTCTATTTCTTCGGTAACTATGTGGCAGGATTCGCTGGATCAGAAACATGGGTACTCTTTATCATTGGTCTGGTTATGTTAGCACTGGAATTGTTTATTCCAAGTTTCGGTATACTAGGTTTACTGGGATCAGCATGTCTTATTGTCGGCGTAGTTCGTGCAGCTTATAGTACTTCTCATGTTGCATTATCATTGGGAGTCGCTAGCGTATCTGCCCTAATAGTAATCATTATTGTAGCCATGCTCTTTAAGAAACGTGGTATATGGAATCGATTCATACTGAAGGACTCTCTAACCAAAGAAAAGGGATATATCCCCGCTGCAAGTAAAGAAGATCTACTGGGCAAGAATGGTGTTAGTGTTACCCCCCTTCGCCCTGCGGGAACCGTATTAATTGATGGAGAGCGGTATGATGTAGTTACAGATGGAGAATTTATCGGAAGTAACATGACTATTCATGTTGTGAAGGTCGAGGGTTCTCGTATTGTTGTAAAACCGATTATTGATTAAGCTGTCTAGTATCTAGCAAGCATCAATATCAGTCATATTATTTACTATATTCCAAATTAAATAGAAAAAATGGAGGATGAACAAATCTATGGATGCTACATTAATTCCTATTCTGTTGATTGCTGTAGTAGCGATCATTGTTTTAAGCGTATTTTTTAGCTTTTTCCCAGTTATGCTATGGATTGCGGCCCTATCATCAGGCGTACGCATTAGCATTATCACATTGGTAGCCATGAGGTTGCGTCGTGTTACACCAAGTAGAATTGTTAATCCTATGATCAAGGCTACTAAAGCCGGCCTAGGACTTGATATTAACCAGTTGGAAAGTCACTATTTAGCAGGGGGTAATGTAGACCGTGTAGTTAATGCATTGATTGCTGCACAACGTGCGAATATTCCATTGGAATTTGAACGTGCGGCTGCCATTGATCTAGCTGGTCGTGATGTGTTACAAGCTGTTCAAATGAGTGTTAATCCACGTGTCATCGAAACTCCAATTGTAGCTGCAGTTGCGAAGAACGGGATTGAAGTAAAAGTTAAGGCACGGGTTACCGTACGCGCGAATATCGATCGTTTGGTCGGTGGCGCGGGTGAAGAGACAATTATTGCTCGTGTTGGTGAAGGGATTGTAACAACCGTTGGTTCTAGTGATTCTCATAAAGACGTATTAGAGAACCCAGATATGATCTCCCGCACGGTTCTTTCTAAAGGATTGGATGCTGGAACGGCGTTTGAAATCCTGTCCATTGATATCGCGGATGTGGATGTTGGTAAAAATATCGGTGCGTATTTGCAAACCGAGCAAGCAGAGGCAGACAAGAGAATTGCTCAAGCGAAGGCTGAAGAACGTCGTGCAATGGCTGTAGCACAAGAACAAGAAATGAAGGCTCGTGTTATTGAGATGAGAGCGAAGGTTGTAGAAGCTGAATCAGACGTACCGCTTGCCATGGCAGAGGCACTTCGTTCTGGAAAGCTTGGTGTTATGGATTACATGAATCTCAAAAATATCGAGGCGGATACTCAAATGAGAGGATCTATCGGTAAAACAGGAGACGGTGGAGATAGTTCTAACAATCCACAAAAATAATGAATAGGGAATGATATCCCATGAGTATTATTTATATTATAGCTGTTGTCGGATTTGCTATTTATTCTGCAATTGGAAAAAAAGGCAAACCAAATCAAGGAGACAAGTCAAGTGGTATGCCGACATTTGGTGGACCGCGCGATGTCGCAGAACGTCCTGCTAGAACGAATGACGATAGAAGAAATGATTATCCATCATCTTCTTCACCAATGATGGAGATGGATGATCGGCGCTTCACTGATGTTCCTGAATATCAGTCTGTATCATCGGTTGATTACGAGAGTGGTGAAGGTGTATCTCAGATGTGGCAAGAAAGTTCACTCGAGGACTCCATGGAAGGTCGCCAGCAGATGATGCAGAACGATATCAATCGTGTAACCGCTGCGCTCGATAAGATTGCAGGTGGAAATGCTCAAGTTGAAGATGCGTATAGGTTGTCGGATGATTCGTTAAATCGGCACTCTGCGATTTACAATGCAGAAAATTTAAAAACTGGGGTCATGTGGGCAGAAATTTTAGGTCCACCACGATCTAAGATTGCGTACGTACGTCGTAAATTATAAAAGTATTGTCTATAGTTTGAACTAAATTTTTCTGAAAAGAAGGTGTCCCACAAGCCATGAGAATGGCTGGGGGCATCTTCTTTTTGTGCTGACTTTGCTGTCGATCCGTAAATGCTTACATAAAAGTCATCATCATAGCATATGGTTTACAGTACAGGAAAGGGGAAGACATTCGTATGACCCGGATCAGCCGTAAGCTGCGAAATTGGACATATGAGTTGTTTGATTTACCGCAGGATATCATATTTGATTTGCCAAGGTTGACAATGGTCGGTAATAAAGAGCTACTTATTGAAAACCATCGCGGTGTACTTCATTTCTCGTCAGAGAAGTTAACTCTTTCGCTTACCCAAGGCTCACTTGAGGTCGAGGGATCGGAGCTGATGATTCGGTCTATTTTGTCTCAGGAAGTGATGATAGAGGGTACGATTGTAAATATTAAATACATAGGAACGGAGGGGACTCCTTGAAAATCCCAACGCTAACTCATTTACGTGGATATGTTGTTATACTCATTTCTAAAGGGAATCTAGAATCGTTTATTAACGCCTTAACACAATCAGGTATTCACGTATGGGATGTGAATCCGTCTGGAATGAATACTGCGGAAATGAAAGTGCTGATAAAAGATTTTCATGATCTCCGTCCCTTGTTGAAACGGACAGGCTGCCGTGTGCATGTTAAGAAGCGGGTGGGTATTCCTTTTCAAATGGCTAAGCTTGAACAGCGTAAGTTTTTTGCCGTAGGGATGATTACCTTTGTTCTATTACTCTTTCTCTTCTCCTCTCTAGTCTGGGATGTGAAGGTTGAAGGTAACGTGACGATAGCATCAGAAGATATATTAGAAGCCGCTCAGAAAGAAGGGATATATCCTTTTCAGTGGACTTTTCGTCTAAAGCATCTGGACAAGTTATCTAAAGAGCTGAATATGAAGCTTCCGGGCACTTCCTGGGTCGGGGTAGATAAAAAAGGGACGAGTATCACGATTCACATCGTGGAGGCCTCAGAGCCCGAGCCTAAGCCGCTTGTGAGCCCAAGGCATTTGATAAGTAAAAGCGATGCGGTGATTACAGAAATATATGCGGAGCAGGGCAAGCCGCTTGTGGCTAAGAATATTAGGGTGAAGAAAGGCCAGATACTAATATCTGGACTCCTTGGTGATGAAGAGAACTCACAGGCTGTTGTGGCTAAGGGGGAAGTAAAGGGCTTAGTGTGGCATGAATATAATATACAAGTACCTATTGTGCAGAAGCATAAGGTATATACAGGCGAATCCAGAAATAGGAATTACCTTGTATTGGGTAACTGGGGTATTCAATTTTGGGGGTACGGTAAAGTTCCATATGAGAAGTATGATATAGTAGAGGAGCAAGATCCATTAACATGGCGTTCGTTGAAGCTTTCTGTAGGTTGGATGACAGAGAAAATAATGGAAACAGAAATCACAAGTGAGACCATTTCGAGCGAGAAAGCTAAAAAGCTAGGATTTGAAGGCGCAATCCGTGATATTTTAGCCAAATATGGAAATGATTCTAAGGTGATTAGCCAAAAAATTTTGCATGAGAAGAAAGAGAATGGTAAAGTTTATATGAAAGTGCTTTTTGAAGTGGAAGAGAAGATAACAGAAGAACGAACTATAGTATACGACCAAGGAGAATGAGGCTTTTGTCAGAGTACACGCACAGCACACAAATATCACTTCAGAACGCGGGGGAAGGCTTAGCTATATTCGGACCCCAGGATACTTTTCTAAAAATGATTGAGGCCCAAATACCCGCACAGATTGATTCACGTGAAGCTGAGATCACTATTCGTGGACAAGACCGCGAAGTACAAATGCTACAGCAATTGTTCGAGGTGATGCTTCAGCTTGTTCGTAATGGATACGTTTTAACGGAACGTGACGTGCTGTATGCGATTGACTTGGCTAAGGATTTTAGAGCAGATCAATTACTAGATCTTTTCAAGGGAGAAATTACTACAACTTATCGTGGGAAGCCGATTAGAGTTAAAACGATCGGTCAGAAGCATTATGTAACGACGATCAAGAAACGTGATATCGTATTCGCCATTGGACCTGCAGGAACAGGGAAAACATATTTGGCGGTTGTATTGGCAGTGGCTGCGCTGAAGGAAGGTTCTGTTAAAAAGATCGTTCTTACTCGTCCAGCTGTTGAAGCTGGAGAGAATTTAGGATTCCTTCCAGGTGATTTGCAGGAAAAAGTAGATCCATATCTCCGGCCGTTGTATGATGCCTTATTTGATGTCATGGGTCCAGACCAGACGGCTAAGTCTCTTGAAAGAGGGCTTATTGAAATTGCACCTCTTGCTTATATGCGGGGACGGACGCTTGAAGATGCCTTTGTTATTCTGGATGAAGCACAGAACACGACGCCTGAGCAAATGAAGATGTTCCTAACACGGCTAGGATTTGGCTCCAAAATGGTGATCACAGGTGATGTGACTCAAATCGACTTACCACGAGGTAAAAAGTCTGGGCTTGTAGAAGCTAATGCTATCCTCAGCATCATTGATGAGATTGGTTTCGTGTACTTCACGGAACAGGACGTGGTCCGACATTCATTGGTACAGAAAATTATAGTCGCTTATGATCGAGCTGCAGAAAACCAAGGATAGAGGGGATTGTCTCTATGGCTTCGAAGCAACTATTGACTGAAAAATCATTGTCAATTAAAAATAATGGTCTCAAGTATAGCGTGATGGCACGCTATACTCTGTTTTTATTTCTTGTGTTGTTATTCTATATTAGTCTAGCACCTCAGCTCCTGCCTGAACGCTACGATATTCAGGTTGGAACACATAGTGAGAAAGAAATTACGTCGCCTATGCAAATTCCGAACAATAAGGCGACATTGAAAGCTCAGGAAGAGGCCGCTGATAAAGTACAGCCAATGTATAGCATCATTCCATTGCGGAATGAGAGCTTAGCTGTACAAATTCTTGATCGAATTGATCGGTTGAATCAAGATGATCAAGTATCTAGTCAAGATAAAGTATCGATTTATCGACAAGAAATTCCACAGAGGGCAGAGGATTTCATTCAGAGTTTTGTGAATTCCAATAATAGCTCTGGTACATACTCGGACAAGCTAATAGATGAAATGCTACAAGTCATCGATCAGCAAATCTATCGTATCCCTGAAGAGACTTTTATTAAGATTCCAAGGCTGAGTAACGAGGACATTCAGGAAATGAAACCTGTAGCTAGAGAAATCGTCTCTAAGCTAAACACGGATCAGGTAATTGATGCTCAGATTGCAAGAGCTAAAGTGGCGGAATTGGTGAGTACAAGTACGCTTACTCAACGAACAGCTAGAGAAGTGGTGCAGGAAATTGCACGGCTAGCGATTACTGCGAACAAGTTCTATGACGATGAGAAGACGAAGGAAGCTAAAGTACAAGCGCGTGAGAATACGGCGACTGTATTTGTTAAGCAAGGCGACATCTTAGTGAAAAAAGGACAAATGATAACAGAGGAAACCTATGCGCTCTTATCTGAGAATGAGCTGCTCAAAAATCAAGTCAATTATTGGCCGCAGCTAGGGTTGCTAATGCTTTCTGCTTTGCTTTCTTTTGGATTATATATGTTTATTCGGCATTTCAGTACCCATACATTTAAATATAATAATGCCCAGTTGCTAATGCTTATCTTAATCTTTACGATCACGATTGTATCGATGCATGTCATAGGTATTATTCAGAACAATGTGAGTTTCAATATTGGATTCCTAGCTCCTGTAGCCGTAGGTGCCATGTTAGTCACATTACTCTTGGATATGACACTTGCGTTCTTTTGTACGATGATCTTTAGTATTCTGTCAAGCATCATCTTGAATGTGTATCAAGGTCAAATATTTGATTTTAATATTGGATTTTTTACTTTGACGGTTTCCTATGTTGCTATATTTGCCATTCATCGGGCGAGTCAACGTTCCTCTTTGCTTAAGGGGGGGATTATGGTGAGTCTCTTCGGTTCATTAATTGTCTTTATTCTGACTCTTATTGATGCTGGGGAGTGGGATCAGATTCAAACATTATATACGATTGGATTTGCATTTGCGGGTGGATTGTTAACGGCGATTCTTGTGATCGGACTGATGCCGTTTTTTGAAGTCACCTTTGGTATTCTGTCAGCTCTGAAGCTAGTGGAACTATCGAATCCGAACCATCCCTTGCTACGGAAGTTGTTAACGGAGACGCCGGGAACATATCATCATAGTGTAATGGTGGGTAATCTATCAGAAGCGGCAGCAGAAGCTATCGGTGGTGATGGGTTGCTGTGTAGAGTAGGTTCCTATTATCATGATATTGGGAAGACTAAACGCCCAAGTTATTTCATTGAGAACCAGAACAATATCGAGAATCCACATGATTCCATCGATCCTAAGCTGAGTAAGTCGATTATTATTGCCCATGCTAGAGATGGTGTGGAAATGCTGAAGGACTATAAGCTTCCAAAGCCGATCAGGGATATTGCAGAACAACACCATGGGACGACATTTTTGCATTTCTTTTATCAGAAGGCACTCAAAAAGGCAGAAGACCAAGGCATAGAGCCGGATTTCACGGAACTTGATTTCCGTTATCCAGGTCCCAAAGCTCAATCTAAAGAGTCTGCTGTGGTAGGGATTGCAGATAGTGTAGAGGCTGCAGTAAGGTCACTGAGGAATCCAACGGTAGAGCAAGTCGAGGTTATGATTGAAAAAATTATAAAGAGCCGTCTGGATGATCATCAATTTAACGATTGTGATCTAACCTTGAAAGAACTAGACATCATAGGTAAAACGCTTAAAGAAAGCGTGATGGGAATATTCCATTCTCGAATTGAATATCCAGAAGAAATCAAGAAAACGTCCTAGGGCAGAGTGTCTATCATATCAAGAAGGAGCGTTTAATATATGAGTCTTCAACTAGCTTGGAATAACGAGCAGAATGAGCTGGAAATTAGTGATACCCTCATATCTATGCTGGAATCAGCCTTGGAAAAGGCAGGCGAGTCTGAAGGTGTATTAGATGGTGAAGTGGAGCTAACGTTTGTAAATGATGATCAAATTCATGAGTTGAACCGTGACTACCGGGGCATCGACCGACCTACAGATGTGCTCTCATTTGCCATGAATGAGTCTTTGGATGGTGAATTAGAAATTGTGTACGAATTAGAAGAAGGCGAGGAGTTGGAGAACGTTCCTGATGTGCTTGGGGACATTATCATCTCCGTAACTCGAGCTAAATTACAAAGTGAAGAGTACGGGCATTCGTTGGACCGAGAAATTGGTTTCCTATTTGTTCATGGTTTCTTGCACCTTCTAGGCTATGATCATCAGGATAAAGCATCTGAGGATGAAATGATGGGCAAGCAGGAAGCCGTTCTAACTCAAGTAGGTTTGGGAAGGTAATGGGTATGAAATCCTTCCTATCTTCATTTAAATATGCGACGGAAGGGATTCGTTACGCTGTCACAACGCAAGTTAACATGAAAGTTCATGTTATAGTTGCTGTGGCTGTCATAACCGTAGCTGCCTGCGTACATGTATCTTCTGTTGACTGGTTGTTTCTTCTTCTTGCGATTACACTTGTGATGATGGCGGAGTTATTTAATACGGCATTAGAAGCCGTTGTCGATAGGACCTCTCTAGAGATTCATCCTTTAGCTAAGGCTGCCAAAGATACTGCCGCAGGAGCTGTGCTTCTTACTGCGGCTTTTGCCGTGGTCGTTGGTATTATTGTATTTTATAGACCCATTATGGACTTATTTAGAGGGTAGTTACCGAATTAAAGGGTTCTAATCCAAGGTTTTAAGTTGGATCACGATTTGGAGGAATGGATATGGATTCGGTAACTTTATTACAAGAAGCTATGAAGGCAAGAACCAAGGCATATGTTCCCTATTCTCATTTCGCTGTCGGGGCAGCATTGGTTGATGCTGATGGACAGATACATTATGGGTGCAATGTAGAGAACGCTGCGTATGGTCCTTCAAACTGCGCCGAGAGAACTGCACTCTTCCGTGCTATCGCTGACGGGCATCAAGCAGGTAGTTTCAAGGCTCTAGCCGTTGTAGGGGATACAGACGGTCCTATTGCCCCCTGTGGGGTGTGTCGTCAGGTCATGATTGAGTTATGTGGCCCCAATATGCCTGTTATAATGGGGAATATGAAGGGTGACATCCGTGAAACAACAGTAAAAGATTTACTTCCAGATGCATTTGGACCCTCAGATCTGGAAAGAACTAATGGTTAAGATATAATATAGATAGATGGGATTTCACAGGAGGATGTTATTGTAATGGCTAAAACTAAATTTAAATCAGGTTTTGTCGGTATTGTCGGCAGACCCAATGTAGGTAAATCAACACTTATGAATCAAGTGATTGGGCAAAAGATAGCAATTATGTCAGATAAACCACAGACCACCCGTAATAAGATTCACGGCGTGTATACAACAGAAACGTCTCAAATCGTTTTTCTAGATACACCAGGAATCCATAAACGTCAATCCAAGCTTGGCGATTACATGAATCAGACGGCTCTTAACACATTAGGTGAGGTTGAGGTTGTGTTGTTTCTTGTAGATGCTTCTGAAGGAATGGGCGGCGGAGACCGTTATATTATAGAACAAATGAAGAATGTTAGAACGCCAATTATTCTAGTGTTGAACAAAATTGATCGGATCGATCCACCTGCTTTACTACCGCTTATTGAAGGATATCGGAAGTTGTATGACTTTGCGGAAATCATTCCGGTTTCAGCAAAAAACGGAAACAACGTGAGTACTTTATTAGGGCAACTTGATAACTATTTACCGGAAGGTCCACAGTATTATCCCGCTGATCAGATTACAGATCATCCAGAGCAATTTGTATGCGCAGAGTTAATTCGGGAGAAGATACTGCGTTTAACGCGGGAGGAGATTCCACACTCTATCGCTGTTACTATTGAAGCTATGAGTGTCGAGGATAATGGTGTAGTGAACATCTCGGCTGTTATTTTCGTTGAACGTGATTCGCAAAAAGGGATTGTTATCGGCAAACAAGGAGCTTTGCTCAAAGAAATTGGTCAATTGGCACGTCATGATATTCAGAACTTGCTTGGCTCCAAAATTTTTCTGGAACTATGGGTTAAAGTTAAAAAAGATTGGCGTAACCAAGATCGAGTTCTCCGTGATTTAGGCTTCCACCGCGAAGTATAACATCTTCTCAAGTTTGTCAGGATTTGCAACACATAGATTACCGGACATCGCACATGCTAACTTCGAAGATGCAAACGTCATTTCCGAAGAGAGGATGAATACGTATGCGAGATTTCTCGTGGAAGTATTTTGTAATGACTGGAGATGTCGATGCCTACATGCTTTTTAAAGAAGCAGGTAGCACGATAAGCGATGAGATTGCTGACAACGTTGTAGGGGAAGAGACGGTAAATTATGAAGAAAACGAATGAATGGTTGCTCCGTGAATGGTTGGGGGAAGAATCATGCTCTACAGGGTGGAAGGTATCGTCATCCGCAGCATGGACTACGGTGAAGGGAACAAAATCATTACGCTTTGCACCGAAAACACGGGTAAAATAGGTGTATTGGTAAGAGGGGCAAAGAAAGTAAAGAGCCGGCACGCTGCCTTGACACAATTATTTACAATAGGTGAGTATGTATTTTTTAGGACGGGCACTGGCTTAGGTACACTTAATGCAGGCGAAATTAATGAATCTCATCACCGTTTAAGGGGAGACCTTACGATGGCTGCATATGCTTCTTACGCGTGTGAATTGCTTGATCGTATTGTCCATGATGAGGAAACAGGTAGCTTCTGGTTTCAACAGCTGAGAGCTTGTCTTACAGCTCTAGAGGAAGGTAAGGACCCCGGTATCATCCTCAATATTTATGAGATGAAAATATTACAAACGGCTGGTTATGCGCCACAAATGGACACGTGTATTTTTTGTGATCAGGAACGAAGTGATGATCAGTTGTTGCTTAGTCCACGGCTCGGAGGAGTACTTTGTAAATATTGTAAGCATCATGATATGCAGGCAATGACGATGAGCCCACGCGCGCTTAAATTACTGCGTGTGTTCTCAAGACTTGATTTGAGAAACCTTGGAAATATTGATGTTAAGGAAGAAACGAAGGCGGAGTTAAAGGTGATTATGAGAGCCTTTATTGATCAGCAGCTGGGACTTCAACTAAAGTCCAGAAATTTTTTGGATCAGATGGATAAGTACGGAATATAAGCGTTGGATATAGTTTGACAATCGTAAATTACTAATGGTACGATATTCAGCATATACATGATTTCATAATTTATGCGTTGAACGAGAAATTAGCCGTTAGCATCCTATTATAATATTAGCGAGCTGGGGAAGGTGGAAGCCCAGTGGGAGGGTAATGGTTAGAGGCATCTCGGGAGCATGAGAATGAATGAGTAAAAGTGAATTGCGAGTAAGCCATAAGGGCTGAGGCGTAATTAAGTAGGGTGGAACCGCGGGGAATATTAGTTCTCGTCCCTATGTCTGTACAGCAGGCGTAGGAGCGAGGGCTTTTTTGCTGTACAGAGATCGAAAAATTTCAAGGATAGCGACCAAAAACGAACAAAGGAGTGTGACACGGATGAATTTTCAGCAAATGATTCTAACACTACAGCAGTTCTGGGCAGACCAGCAATGTATTATTGTCCAGCCGTATGATACGGAAAAAGGAGCGGGGACGATGAACCCGATGACTTATCTGCATTCTATTGGTCCAGAGCCGTGGAATGTTGCTTATGTAGAGCCATCCCGCCGACCAGCAGACGGACGTTATGGAGAGAACCCTAACCGTCTTTACCAGCATCACCAATTTCAAGTTATCTTGAAGCCTTCACCAGACAATATCCAAGAGATTTACTTAGAGAGTCTAAGCAGATTAGGTATTGACCCTCTTAAGCATGATATCCGGTTCGTTGAGGATAACTGGGAAGCCCCAACATTAGGAGCATGGGGATTGGGTTGGGAAGTATGGCTTGATGGTATGGAAGTTACGCAATTTACGTATTTTCAGCAAGTAGGTGGCATTGATGCAAGTCCAGTTGCTGTTGAGATTACATACGGAATGGAGCGCCTAGCCTCGTATATCCAAGATAAAGAAAACGTATTTGATCTAGAGTGGGTTAATGGCATTACTTATGGAGATGTATTCCATCAGGCCGAATATGAGCATTCTAAATACTCTTTTGAAGTGTCGGATGTTCAAATGCTGCTAACATTGTTCAATATGTATGAAGAGGAAGCCAGAAGAGCTATGGAAGAACATCTGGTGTTCCCAGCTTACGATTATGTATTGAAATGTTCCCATACCTTTAATTTACTTGATGCTCGTGGTGCCATTAGTGTCACCGAGCGTACAGGATATATTATGCGTGTGCGTAACTTGGCACGCCAAGTCGCTGCTACTTATCTAGAAGAACGTGAGAAACTAGGCTTCCCGCTGTGTAAGAAAGGAGATGTTCAACTTGGCTAAGGATCTATTATTTGAAATTGGCTTAGAAGAAATACCTGCAAGATTCATTCGTGCGGCGATGGAACAGCTTGAAGATAAATGGGTCAAATGGCTTACACAATCCCGAATTTCCTATGATTCAATTCAAGCTTATGCAACGCCACGCCGTCTAGCTGTATTTGTACAAGGTGTTGGGGAGAAACAGGAAGATGTACAGGAAGAAGTAAAGGGGCCCTCCCGCAAAATAGCTCAGGATGCCACTGGAGCTTGGAGTAAGGCTGCTTTAGGTTTTGCACGTAGTCAAGGTGTAGATCCAGAACAATTTACGTTCAAAGAGTTGAACGGTGTAGAATATATATACGTTACAAAGAGCAGTATAGGTGTAGAAACGTCCAGTATACTTTCTGAGGGATTAGCTAATCTTGTATCCTCCATGACTTTTCCCAAAAATATGCGTTGGGGTAATCATGACTTTAAATTTGTTCGTCCTATTCGCTGGCTCGTAGCTCTATTTGGTTCAGATATAATCAATCTGGAGATAACTGGGGTGAAGGCTGGAAACATTACACGGGGACATCGATTCCTTGGAGGAGAAGTAGTGATTCCAGAAGCTTCTTCATACGTTGCAGTGCTTCGTGGACAGTCTGTTATTGCTGATGTTAACGAGCGTAAAGAACTTATTGTGAATCAGATCAAATCCCTTGCGGCTGAAAAGAATTGGGAAATCGCAATGAAGGAAGATTTACTAGAGGAAGTGTTGTTTCTAGTTGAGACGCCGACAGCTCTTTATGGAACCTTTGATCCAGCGTTTTTAGAAATTCCACAGGATGTACTTATTACGTCCATGAGAGAGCATCAACGGTATTTCCCAGTCTTGAATGATCAAGGTCAATTGTTGCCATTCTTTGTTACTGTCCGTAATGGTGATAGTAACTCAATCGACGTCATTGCCAAAGGGAATGAGAAGGTTCTGCGGGCGCGCTTGTCAGATGCGAAATTTTTCTATCAAGAAGATCAGAAGTTACGCATCTCGGATGCTCTATCCAAGCTAGAGAACATTGTATTCCATGAAGAGATCGGAACGATTGGTGATAAGGTTCGCAGAATCCGCCGAATTGCGGATAGTCTTGCAGCTACTTTAGAACTATCGAATGATCAGGCAGATTCGGTTAGCCGCGCGGCTGAAATTTGTAAATTTGATCTAGTTACACAAATGGTCTATGAATTTCCTGAATTGCAGGGGGTTATGGGTGAGGATTATGCTCGCAAAGCAGGGGAGAAAGAGGATGTGGCTAAAGCTGTATTCGAACATTATCAACCTCGATTTGCGGGTGAGGAAACCCCTAAATCTATCGTAGGTTCATTAGTGAGTATTGCGGATAAAATAGACACGATTATTGGATGCTTTTCCATTGGAATTATCCCGACAGGTTCACAGGACCCTTATGCACTTCGTCGTCAAGCGCAAGGGATTGTGCAGATTATGTTGGCACAACAGCTTCCAATTACATTGTCACACCTGATAAATACTACACTGGATGTACATGAGAGCTTACGTAAACTGAAGCGCCCTGCGGATGAAATTCGCAGCGATGTGTTAGAGTTTTTTGGACTACGTGTTAAGAAAATCTTATCTGAGCAGCTCCGTTATGATGTCGTGGATGCTGTGATTTCATCGGGATTTGATGACATTGTATCTGTAGTATCACGTGGAGAGTCACTGATGAATGCCGTAACTAACCAAGAAGAATTCAAAACAACAGTAGAATCCTTTAATCGTGTCAGTAACTTAGCTAGCAAAGCAGAACCGACTGTCATCAATGAAGCTTTTTTTGAAGAAGAGGGTGAGAAGGATCTTTATCAGGCTTGGAAAGCTGTTACTGAACCGTATCATATGGCAATCACTCAACGTGATGCCGCTCAAGCGTTGCAGTTATTAGGGCGAATCAGTGGAGAGATCACGAAGTTCTTTGATTCAGTTATGGTTATGGCTGAGGATGAGAGTGTTAAGAATAATCGTTTAGCTGTATTAGCCGAAATAGATAAGGATTTGAAGAAATTCGCTGACTTTACGAAGCTAGTATGGTAATTGTTTAAACGGATCACGAAGTAACACAAGAAGAATATTCAGCATCGAATCTGCGTTTAGTTCTTGAAGTCAGTTTGCTCATGTAGGTATGTGCGAGCACATGCTTACATGTCGTTTTTTTTCGAAAACGTGTAACTCAGCTATTCCTTCTTGGACTTTAACTCCGGCTCGGTGCTGATTTTCTACTTTTCACACAATATAAGGGATATTATTCCTTATATATCCTTTTTATTTTCTTTTTAAAAGGTTTGGTATCGGTTAAGAAGGATTTTAACTACATGAACGCGTATATAGTATATAAGTAAACACTCTAAGGTGAGATTAGGTGATATTCTGAGTCATCGTATTGTTGTGGACGGGGATGCATGTCCTGTTAAACAAGAAATAGGAGAAACGGCTCGCCGCTTTAACATTCCTGTTATTATGGTGTCATCGTATGATCATCTTATTCGGGAACAAGAAGGGGTTACTACTGTTCAGGTTGACCGTAGTGATCAAAGTGCTGATCTCTATATTGCCAATCATATTATGTCAGGCGATGTTGTGGTTACACAGGACTATGGGTTAGCGGCTTTAGCTTTGGCTAAAAGTTGTTATGTGATTTCTAATCGAGGACTACGCTATGGGAATGACGAGATCGAACTTATGCTCGATCGTAGACACCATCAGGCTAAAGCTCGAAGAATGGGGAAATACTCTAAAGGTCCGAAGCCTATCACAGCGGAGGATAAAAAACATTTTCAACACAATCTGACAAAACTTTTGCTACATTTGCAGGAGATTGTCCAACCATAGCGAATTATATTTACGTGCTAAAGAGATGAAGGTGGTAAGGTTGAGTGCCGTGCAAGGCAATATACCAGAAAAAATCATCGACGCTGTATTAGAGCATCATGATATCGTGGATACGGTAAGTAAATATGTTCATTTAGCGAAACAAGGAAAGTATATGAAGGGTCTTTGTCCGTTTCATTCGGAGAAAACTCCCTCATTCACCGTGACACCTGACAGACAAATTTTTTATTGTTATGGTTGCGGTAAAGGTGGAAATGCCATCAAGTTTATGATGGAAATTGAAGGATTATCTTTTCCAGAAGCTGTGAAAATTATGGCGGAGGAAAGTCATATTGCGGTACCAGAGATGCAGGGTTCTTCCACTGTATCGCATAATCCGGAGCGAGAACGTTTGATTCAAGCTTATGAATGGTCATCTAAATTTTATCATTATTTGCTTAAGAATACAGAGCATGGTAAGCCTGCAATGGAGTATTTACGATCAAGAGGATTCACTGATAAGCTCATTGATCAATTTCAGATTGGGTATGCACCGGACTCGTGGAATACTTTAGTCCAGTTTCTTACTAAACGTTCATTTGATCTTGAAGAGATGGAAAGAGGGGGCTTATTGTCAACTCGCAGTGATGGTAGTGGTTGTATTGATCGTTTTCGTGATCGCATCATGTTTCCAATTACGGATCGGAACGGAAAGATCATTGCTTTTGCTGGCAGAATACTCGGCGATGGACAGCCTAAATATTTGAACTCTCCTGAAAGTAAGCTATTTAACAAAAGTCGTACCTTGTATAATTTACATCAATCGAAGAGTGCTATTCGCAAATTGCGGCAAATCGTTCTTTTTGAAGGCTATGGTGATGTCATTTCATCTTGGGAAGCCGGAGTACTCAATGGTGTAGCGACAATGGGGACTTCATTGACAGAAAGCCATACGGCTATGATCAAGACCATGGCGGATGAAGTGCTAGTATGTTTCGATGGGGATCGTCCGGGACAAGCTGCAGCAATGAAGGTTATTCCTTTACTTGAAAGTGCTGGGTTGAGTATTAAGATATGTGTACTGAGTGATGGGCTAGACCCAGATGGATTCGTGCAAAAGTACGGCGGTGAAAGATTTATGAATCAAATAATTGATGGCGCCGTTTCAACTACGAAATTTAAACTTATATATCTCAAGAAAAACCATATACTTCTAGAAGAAGATGGGAAAATTTCGTATATGAAGGAAGTTCTTCCAATCATTGCGGCTTTGTCATCCTCGACAGAGAGGGAAGTATATTTAAGGGAGTTATCTGCAGAACACCATCTTTCTTATGAAAGTCTTAAGCAGGATTGCAACTTGATTCGGCAGTCGATGCAAAAAAACATGCATGATGGGGATAATATTGATCCAGGGTGGAATAATGGTAGGCATAAAAAAGCGAAGGCTCCGACACCTATTTTATTACCCGCTTATCATACTGCTGAGCGTAGACTTCTCTCCTTAATGCTTCAGGATACTGAAGTTGCACGTTATGTGGGAGACCACCTCGGAGATGCTTTTAACATTGATGATCATGCAGCTATTGCTGCTTATCTATATGCCTATTATGCACAGGGCAAACAACCGGATATTAGCCGTTTTATGTCATCACTTCATGACGACCAGCTGGAGAAGACACTCATTTCTATCTCCATGATGGATACACCTCGTGAATGGAATATCCAAGTACTTGATGATTGCATTCGAGAAGTTCTTAAAGTTCCACAACAACGAGCAATTGATCAGAAAAAAGAAGAGATGATGAGTGCAGAACGTTCTGGTGATTTTCTACGTGCGGCACAAATTGCAAGTGAGATTATAGCCCTAGAGAGACAGTAATTGAATGAGATGATTACATGGTTGTTTCTAGGGAGGAGGGAGTCGAATTATGGCGAATGATCAGCATACTGAAATAGAGACAGAATTAACACTTGATCAAGTAAAAGACCAATTGATTGAGCAAGGTAAAAAGAGGTCCAAGCTAAACTACAAGGATATCATTGAAAAGTTATCGCCCTTCGACCAAGACCCGGAGCAAATGGAAGAGTTCTATGAACATTTGAGCGATTTGGAGATTGAAGTTGTGAATGAGAACGATGAAGAAGTGAATACTCTTCGTCCGGATGAAGACTCTGAAGGTCGTGAAGGCGACGAGATGAGTTTCAATGATGACATATCGTTGCCTCCAGGGATCAAGATTAACGATCCTGTGCGGATGTATCTCAAAGAAATAGGTCGTGTTCAATTATTATCGGCAGATGATGAAGTTCAATTAGCGAAACGTATTGAGAATGGTGATGAAGAGGCGAAGAGACGTCTCGCTGAAGCCAATCTGCGACTCGTAGTTAGTATTGCTAAGCGGTATGTTGGCCGTGGAATGTTATTCCTTGATTTAATTCAAGAAGGTAATATGGGGCTTATCAAAGCGGTTGAGAAGTTTGACCATACGAAGGGATACAAGTTTAGTACGTATGCAACTTGGTGGATTCGTCAGGCAATTACGCGTGCGATTGCAGACCAAGCACGGACAATCAGAATTCCCGTCCATATGGTGGAAACGATTAATAAGTTGATCCGCGTATCACGTCAACTCTTGCAAGAATTAGGTCGTGAGCCTGCACCAGAGGAAATTGCTCTGGAGATGGAGCTAAGCGTAGAAAAGGTACGAGAGATTATGAAAATCGCTCAAGAACCCGTCTCACTCGAAACACCAATCGGGGAAGAAGATGATTCACATTTAGGAGACTTCATTGAGGATCAGGAAGCTTTGGCGCCTGCGGATGCTGCTGCTTACGAGCTTCTTAAGGAACAACTTGAAGATGTATTGGATACATTAACTGAACGGGAAGAGAATGTCCTTCGACTCCGTTTCGGTCTAGATGATGGACGTACAAGAACGCTGGAAGAGGTCGGAAAAGTGTTCGGAGTTACTCGTGAACGGATTCGTCAGATTGAGGCTAAGGCTCTTCGTAAATTACGCCATCCAAGCCGCAGTAAAAGGCTTAAGGATTTTCTAGAATAAATCACTAGTCGGACCTTCTGCAGCTATCTAGGCAGCAAGGTCTTTTTTCTAGGGATCAACAGAACCTAGTGACTAGACACAAGACATCTGCGCTCATACAACTGCCATCAGGATGTGATGAGAATCCGGTTAACCGGTCAGGATTGAGGATAAGAACTATGAATCAGGAAAAACGTAAAATCATATTGGATGAAATTGAACATTGGCGGGTTAGTCGCCTATTACCTGAACAATACTGTGAGTTTTTATTGAATTTATATAGTGATACACCTAAACAACCTAAGGGAAATTCCACGATCTCATCACAGAAGTTTAATGGTAAAAGTTGGTTTCTTTCTTTTGGGATTTTTTCCTTGATTTGTATTTCATGTTTTTATTTTAGCTCTTTTCCTTGGCCAATGCAAATCATAACAGCATTGATTATGGTCAGTACATGTTATACCTTTTCCGGAGTATATCGTGTACGCTTACCTTTATTAAGCCTTTGCTTAGCAGGGACTGCTAGTTTAATGATGATGGGGTTTGGTGTATGGCTAATAGCCCTTCATAACCTAAGTAGTAGGATGTGGGTCCCTATTCTTATTGGTGTCTGCGGCGTGCTGTGGGTGCTGCTAGGGCATGTGTTAAGCATTGGATTAATTTATTATTGCGGTTTAGGGTGTTGGATCTTATTGTATGCAAGATTTGGAGACATGTATCGACCCGATTCTTCCTGGCTACAATTGCAAATTCAGTGGTTACCCATCGGCGTTTTAATGATATGTATGAGTTGGCTAACTCATTATCGACAGAGGAAATTATCTCAGGTTTATTTTGCGATTGGCCTAACATTATGGCTGATGCCTGAAATCGACGCTTTATTGTTACGTCAGGTAGAGATGCAAAGTATCATGGTTTTAGGTATGATTAAAGTGGTAGTTGGTTTGGGACTGCTATTCTTTACACGAAAAAAATGGATTGCGTGGGTGGCAACATGAAATTATCAAGACGATTACAATATATAATGGAACAACTTCCACACGGAAGCAGATTTGCTGATATCGGTTCCGATCATGCGTTGTTGCCTGTAGCTGCTATAAAGAGTGGTAGGGTTATTCAAGCGATTGCAGGTGAAGTTAATTTAGGTCCTCTAGATGCTGCGTCTAAACAAGTGTTAGCTGCCGGACTTAAAGATCAAATATCGGTTAGACTTGGTGATGGATTAGAGGTTATATCTGCTGGAGAAGTGGATGTTATAACGATAGCGGGTATGGGCGGAAGCCTAATCTCTAGTATCCTGAACAGCGGACAGGATAAGCTACAAGGTGTCAAGATGTTAGTCCTTCAACCCAATGTGGGTGAGGATATATTGCGGCGATGGTTGTTAGACAATCATTGGGTATTAACATCGGAGCATATTATGGAGGAAGATCGTAAGATTTATGAAGTATTGACAGCTGTTCCAGTGTCTGAAGGAGATTATGATCAATCCAACCAGGATCTATATCGAGAATATAGGTTACATAATGCCACTACATCGGAACAAGAAGTCGCGGTTACTAAGGGCATTTTACTTCGGATGGGACCTTGGCTAATTAAGAATCCTAACCCTATTTTTGTGACAAAGTGGATGTCAGAGATACTTAAATTGGAGCGTATATTAGAATCCATTAATACATCTAATTTACCATCATCAGAGGAAAAGTCTAAAGAGGTGTCGGAGGAAATCCAGCAGATCAAGGGGGTGCTTGCATGTTTGCAAAAGGACAGACTGTAATTCAACTCATGGAGCAGCTTGCTCCTAAACATTTGGCTGTACCTGATGACAAAATTGGTCTTCAACTAGGTAGCTTGCAAAAGGAAATACACAATGTCTTGATCGCATTAGATATAAATGATGAAGTGGTCGAAGAAGCCATCAAACTTGAAGTCGATCTAATCATAGCACATCATGCGATTATATTTCGTCCGCTTAAGCAGTTGCAGACAGATACACCTATGGGTAAGATATATGAAAAGCTAATCAAACACGATATTTCCGTCTATATTAGTCATACAAATCTTGATATAACGGAAGGTGGTATGAACGATTGGATGGCGGAGGCTCTGGGTATTGAGCAGGGTGTACCTCTCGATGAAGTGCATATAGAACAGCTATCTAAACTCGTCGTTTTCGTTCCTAAGAGCCATCACGAGCAAGTACTGGAAGCCATTCTAGGGGCTGGAGCTGGTTGCATTGGTAACTATAGCGATTGTAGCTTTAGTAACGAAGGATACGGAACCTTTAAGCCTCAGGTGGGGACTGATCCTTATCTAGGCACAGTAGGGAAACTTGAAACAGCTGAAGAAATAAGAATTGAAACGATTGTACCTCAAAGTATCCGAAGTAAAGTAGTACAAGCTATGCTGAAAGCTCATCCTTATGAGGAAGTTGCATATGATCTATATTCTTTGGATATTAAAGGTAGGATCTTTGGTTTGGGTAGAGTGGGGAAGTTAAAAGATGCGATGTCGCTAGCTGAATTTGTAGATGTGGTCAAAAAAAATCTGCAAGTCGATCATGTGCGTGTCGTTGGCGATTTGAATCGTTTGGTGCGAAAGGCTGCAGTACTTGGAGGATCAGGAAGTCGATATGTCTCTCCCGCTATATTTCGTGGTGCAGATGTGCTGGTAACGGGAGATATCGATTATCATACAGCACAGGACGCATTGATGGCGGGAATTGCCCTCATTGATCCCGGTCATAATGCCGAGAAAATTATGAAATCAAAAGTGGCTGAATGGATGGAACATAAGCTGCAGGAAAAGAAGTATGATACGAAGATACATGTATCCGAAATCAATACAGAAACATTCCAATTTATGTAATAACGGCTTTCGGGGTTGTATAGTTATTAAAATTAATGTAGAATATGTAATGTTGTCCCGAAAGTTTAACAGACAATCGCTGGTGGCGTTTAAGGCGCCACGAGAGGAAAGTCCGGGCTCCATAGGGCAGGGTGCTGGATAACGTCCAGTCAGCGCGAGTTGAAGGATAGTGCCACAGAAATGGACCGCCGATGGCCGCTTTTAAGCGTGCACAGGCAAGGATGGAACCGAGGTGTAAGAGACCCCGAGGAACGCTGGTGACTTCGTTCCTGGTAAACCCCACTTGGAGCAAGACCTAATGGAACGCATGCTTTCTCTTCCGAGAGAATACATCCTTAGCCCGAGGCGCGTTCAGGTTGGTCGCTGGAGCCACTCAGTAATGTTTGGCCTAGATAGATGATTGTCGCTTGGAGTGGGAGGGTAGTTCCCGTATATACCACGAATAGCACAGAACCCGGCTTACGGTAAACTTTCACAACTATATAACTACCAATGTAATGGCAGTGTCTTACGGTTAATAGCCGAAAGAGCACGGTCATTTTTTTATTTATTAAATATAAGCAGCAAAGTATAAGTGTTCTCTATACTTTGCTGCTTATATTTTTCGAGACGTTTACCGTCTCTACATAGACGGCAAATCGTTGCCTCTAGGAAGCCTATTTTAGACCAATATATATAAATGCAGGACAATCGTACAAACGAAATGGGTTAATATTTAATAATCTATATCAAAATCATGAGAGGAGCTACTTCATATGAGCGATAATTGTTTCCAATGTCCACCAGCAGATCCCATCATATGTGACCCAATTGTTGTTGTGGAAGATTATTATTACCCACAAATTGTCCCCATTGTTCATACCGTTAAAGTAATTAAAAGACATCATTGTGTTCCTGTGCCAAAGCATATTTATAATTGTGTTACTGAGGAGCAAGAGCTAAACGTCTCTGGACGCACGGGGAAAAAGCCTGATGCGAGAGTATCTCAATCCAAGAAGAAAAACAAAAAAAGGTAACCAACAAAGCACAAAAACAATCCGTCTCATCGGGAGAGAACGGATTGTTTTTTTTGAAGTACTCTAATTAATGAGCTACCTGTTTCTTACGTATAACGGACTGTAGCTGGCTTTGTACATGCTGAGGCCAGAATTGTAAGGAGGCTTCCCCATTCCCCGCAGCTTGAAGTGCTTTATAAATATCAATTTGTCCATAACCATAATACTTATCGTGACCACTAGTTCCTAAATCCACTACGCTATTACGCATAAGGTCCATGACTTCGACATTCGTCAGTTTAGGATTTCGTGAACGGATCAGACCTGCAAGCGCAGCGACGTGTGGAGTGGCCATAGAGGTTCCAGATAGGGAAGCATATTGCTTACCCATATAGGTGCTGGCGATACTCTCTCCAGGTGCAACCACATCCACATAATCTCCATAATTAGAGAATGAGGCTCGCTGCATGTTAGCATCCGTAGCGGATACCGAGAATACTTCCGGGTAAGCAGCAGGATAGCCTGGGCGCTCTGTATTGTCATTCCCCGTTGCAGCAATCAATACGATGTCTCTGTCATAAGCATATTTAACAGCATCATGTAGAAATTCTGAATCAGCGTAGTTGCCAAGGCTCATATTAATGACTTTGGCTCCATGGTCTGCCGCCCATATAATACCTTCAGATACAGAATAGGTGGTACCTGCACCTGAATTATCCAGAGCTTTCACAGGCATCACTTTATTGAACCAGCTAATCCCCGCTACCCCTTCATTATTATTGACGGACGCTGCGATAATGCCCGTAACATGTGTTCCGTGACCCACATCATCTTCAGGAGGACTTGCGGGATCAATGACATTATACCCTGGTGCTAGGACTCCCTGTAAATCAGGATGATCCGCTTCAACACCTGTATCCACTACAGCAATAATGACATCTTCACTACCTTTAGAGATATCCCATCCTTTTCCTGTCTCAATAGCAGGAAGATTCCATTGATATTTGCTGTACAGAAGGTCGTTTGGAATGTTTGAAGAAGTATTCGGGTTCTGTTTATCCAGAACATCATTGGTTAAGTAGAGATAATGGGGCTCAACATATTTAGGTTTATACTTACTCATGAAATAAGCTTGAAGCTTACGGTAATCCATATCAGAGGAGTGAAAAACATAAGCGTAACCCATTTTGCGGACCCATGTACTTCTGATTGCTGTTGAGATTTTGACCAACTCTTTGTCTGATATAGGTTCGCGAAAGTGGACTACAATTTCATTTTCGTAATAATGGCTTGCTTTTTCGTTGTCATGTCCTGTTTTAACTTTAATATCACGTAATGTATCTGTATGAACAGATTCAACGCGATAGTTCCCCTCTTTTGGGTATGGAATTAAACGTAAATTTTTATCCTGATGTTTTTTAACTTCATCTAGAATTCTTTGATTCATTACAACAACGACGCCTGCTGTTCCTTTTGACGAGGGTTTGGCAATTACAAAGTATTGCTGTCCTTTCTCTTCAAAAGAGGGCGACTCATAAGATTGTCGGTAGCTAATCTTATTTTTAGCGATATTTAGGTAATTGTTCAATTTCGCCTGTTTGTTAGTTATTAAGTTCATATTTTTAGTTGTATAAGGGTATTGTTTATGATGGGTGAAATCGTACCAGGTAATGCTTAATATATGATCATGTGATTTCAGTAGTTGCTCTACATGGCTAGTTATTTGCTTGGGATTAGCATTGTCTAATTTGTTTACTAGTGTGGATATATGCCTCTGGGCATCTGTTCGGGACAATAAATCGGTAGAGGTAATATCCTTTTGTCGTATTTGTAATTTCACCTTCTGTTCTTGCTGTGGCTTTAGAGCTTCTGGCTTGGAGATCGTGTTGGAATCTAAATTAGGAAATACAAATATTAAGGTTAAGATAGCTAAACTAGCTATAATACCTAATAAAGTCATTGACCGACGGGACATCTCAACACCTCCTAATATGTAAGTAAAGTTAATCATAGGGTTAGAAATTTCCGTAGCTTTTATACTTGGAGATTTAAGGGAAAAGGGGACCTATTCTAACTCCGTTTACAGACATAAAAAGGATACCGTTCTATCGTGATATATGATAGGATAATACAAGGAAATTGTTGGTCAAAGTAAGTATGAACTTCATCTTTGACCGTCTTGATGAAGGTACAATAAGGGGGAGCTAACAATTATGTCAGCAGCCAGTATTCAAAAATTGTGTGAAACTACGAGAGAAAAATTAATGTCTTCAATTGCATCTCTGGAAATTTTCTTGAATGAAAATGCATTACCCGAACTGACAATTGATCAACAAGATGAAGAATCAATTCTTTTTTACAAGGGTTTTCTATCTGAACTTCGTCACTTACTTGTCTTTTCCGAAGTCTCCTATGAAAAATTAGGTATAGTTCTTCGCCGTGCCAATTTTGATATTGAATTTGCGGAAAAAGCTTTATATAACGTATATCATCATTGCGTTAACAATTTCTTCTACCCTAAAAATGAAAGCTATTCAGAAGATGGGCGTTATGCTTATACTGGACAAGAAGCTATTCGTTTCCGAATGAAGCCAGTTCCGGCAGCTCGTGATCTTATTATGAATATCACGAAAGTGTATGAAGAACTTAGGGACGACCTTGTATATTACGAAAGTGATTATTTGACGGAGCGTCGGATGCAAGTCAAAAGTTGAGTCTTACAGTAACGATAACGATATATTCTTGATTCATATTACGGTTGATTTATTCCTTAGTGGATAAATCAACCGTTTTTTATGTTGTTATCATCTTTTTGACATCAACTAACAGTTGGGTGGTCGAATAGTCATTTACTGTAGAGGAGACAATGTAGAAGAGGTGATAATAATGACTAATGAGCCCAGAACATACGTTAAGTGTAGTGTGAGTAACTGTAACTATTGGGGTGAACAAAATGTATGCCGTGAGGATCAGATCATGATTGAAATCGACAGCCATGCCAACATCAATCTAAAGGAAGAGTATGGGGGAGAACATTTTGTTGATCACAAAGATCAAGCCAAAAGTTCATCAGCAACTTGTTGTCTGACGTTTAAACCGAAGTCGTCTTAAGACGTTATTTCTAATACAAAGAGGGGGGCTTTCGTATGGGCGAACATAAAAAGGATCATAAAGTAAAACAGGATGAAAGTTTACAGAATGAGAATATTCTACACAAAAAAGAAAAAAACAGAGTGGATTATCCTCGGCTCGATCATAATCACGAAGAGGAATATGCAGCTGAGGTAGCCCCGATACCTATCCGTGGTGGACGCGAACAACGTTCTGATGTAACAGTGGATGATGATGTAAATGGTAAAACAGGAACAGGAACGATGGCAGGATATATCGGATTAGCGCTGGGAATTGCGTCATTATTCATGTGGTCTATAGTTTTGGGGCCTATTGCAGCGGTAACGGGTTTCTATGCTTATTCCCAAGGAAGTAAAACAACTGGAGCATGGTCCATGGGCTTGGGTATTCTCGCAACGATAAGCTATTTTGTTCTTATTCCATTTGCAAGATAAATGAATGTAATGATCTCAATTACGAATAACCCCTAAATCCTCTTAGATTGGAGGCCAGGGGGTTATTCGTTTTTTTGAATTTTTAATTACAGAAGGTAGCATATGGCACTTTCCCATGATAAAATGAATAAATCAGATTATGTTGAAGATGGGAGATCCACATGCAAATCGACCCCGTGTCTACAAAGCAATATATAGATCAACAAGAAATAGCTAATATCCGTAATAAAGAAGAGTTACTACAAGAGCTTCTTAACGCAGGTGGAGGTTCTGATTTTGACGGTCTGTTACAACAGATTATGACGATGGAACAATTAAATGTACAGTCCGCCGATACTATATTAACGAAACAACCAGGAGTATCTTGGAGTGATGGGCTGTTATGGCAACAACTTGGCGATATTGGGGAGGACAAGTCTTCCGTGCAAGCCGTTGTTTCTACTAAAGGTTCAACATCATCATCGCCGACAGCTTATAATGACTTGATTCATCAGGCTAGTCTTAAATATGGCGTTCCAGAGGATTTGATTAAGGCAGTTATTGATACGGAGTCCTCATTCAATCCACAGGTTGTTTCTTCGGCAGGAGCCAAAGGGCTTATGCAGTTAATGGATGGAACGGCTGAGGGACTAGGAGTAAGTAATTCATTTGATCCTGCAGAGAATATTGATGCAGGGACCCGTTACCTTGCCTATCAGCTGAATCGATTTAATGGACAAGAAAATATGGCATTAGCTGCTTACAATGCAGGTCCTGGAAGAGTGCAGCGATTAGGCTTATCTACTGATGCGGAACTGATGAACAATCTTAACTTGCTTCCACAGGAGACTAGAAATTATATTACTAAAGTACAGAATGCTCGTTCTAAATACGAAGTGTAAGCAGACAATTATATAGCGTTAAACAAGGGATCACACTGGGGATGCATATAGCATATGAACAACTTAGCATTTTTGAATCCTCCCCAATGGTTGATCTTTTTGTGTTGTTCTGAAGGAAAGGGGGTTATGTCATTGATATACTGGGATCATGCTGCGAGTACGCCACCTTATGAAGATGTTATTCGAATAGTATCTGAGGTTATGAAAGAGCATTATGGCAATCCATCCTCTATGCATGGGTTAGGAGAGAATGCTGGTAAATTGATCAGGCGTGCACGTGAAGGTTGTGCGAGTTCATTGGGGGTTAAGCCCGCGGAAATTGTGTTCACCTCCGGAGCAACTGAAGGGAATAACATGGCAATTAAGGGTGCAGCTCTTCAGCATATGAGTCGTGGTAAGCACATCATCACAACGGAGATTGAACATGCATCCGTATATGAAAGTTTCGTTCAATTACAGCAATGGGGGTTTGAGGTTACCTTTCTTCCCGTCAATTCAAGAGGAGAGGTTGACCCTGTGGCTGTTAGTTCTGAAATAAGAAAAGATACGACATTAGTCAGTATTATGCATGTCAATAATGAAACCGGAACGATTCAACCTATTGAGGCTATTGGTAAATTAATGAAGGTGAAGCACCCGAGAACCTTATTTCACGTAGATGGGGTACAAGGTTTTGGGAAATTATCAGTGGACCTTCGTAAATGGGGTGTTGATTTATATACACTATCCTCACATAAGTTCAGAGGTCCGAAGGGGGTAGGGGTGTTATATGTTCGTGAAGGAGTTGCCTTAACTCCCCTTCTTACTGGAGGTTCTCAAGAGCAGGGCTTAAGAGCGGGCACGGAAAACATTCCACAAATTGTCGCGATGGCGAAAGCGATGAGGATGACGGGGGAGCGACAAGAAACTTTTCATGTTCGTGTTTCTTTGTTGCGTAATAGACTACTTCAGACGCTGCGGGAAATACCAGGGATCGTGCTGAATAGTGACGAGGATAGTGCACCACATATTGTGAACTTCTCATATCCCGGTATGAAGTCGGAAGTGTTCGTACACGCTTTAGAAGAGATGGGTATGCTTGTATCCACGAAATCGGCCTGCTCATCAAAGCTTGCAGAACCCAGTAAAGTACTACTTTCAATGGGACGAACTTTCGAAGAGGCATCTAGTGGAATTAGAATCAGCATAGGTGATTGTCATACAGAAGATGATATAGAACAATTAGAATATGCCATTCGTAGTGTGGCTGAACGTTTACAACCGTTCTTGCAGAGAGGGATGAAGAGATCATGAACTATGATGTGTTGTTGCTTCGTTTTGGCGAATTTATACTAAAGGGTAAAAATCGTAGAAGGTTTGAGAAGTCTGTATATCTGCATGTGAAATCCGTATTAACGCCTTTTCCTAAGGCTCAGCTTAGGAGCGAATTCGGGAGAATCTATGTTCATCTGAACGGTGAGATAGCTTCCGAACTCATACCTGTTCTGAAAAAAGTATTTGGGATTGCATCCATTAGCCCAGTTATTGTTAGTTCCTCAAATTTAGAAAACATATTAACAACGTGTCAGGACTTTTTAGAACGGTTGAATATTGAGGAAGATACAACTTTTAAAGTGAATGCCAGAAGAGTCTGGAAAGGGTTTGCGCATTCCTCGCATGAAATGAATCATTTGGTAGGATCGTTGTTATTAACAAACTTTCAAATGCTAAATGTGAGCATGATCAAGCCTACGCTTGAGCTACGTGTAGAAATTAGAGAAAAAGATACTTATATTTTCTGTGAAGTTATTGCAGCCGTTGGAGGATTCCCACGAGGAAGTAATGGGAAGGCTATACTGTTGCTCTCTGGGGGGATAGACAGTCCGGTGGCTGCATGGTCTTCTATGCGTAGAGGCTTACAAGTAGAATGCGTGCATTTCTATAGTTTCCCCTTCACCAGTCAACTAGCTAAAGAAAAGGTCATTGATCTTGCCAGAGTATTATCAGGATATGCAGGAGAAATTAAGCTTCACTTGGTTCCTTTTACAGAGGTTCAGACCTCATTCACAGGGACAGGTCAGGACGATCTTATCATTACATTAATGAGACGTTCGATGGTGAGAATTGCCACAATGATTGCTGAAAGAGAAGGATCATTGGCACTAGTGACAGGAGATAGTCTGGGGCAAGTCGCCAGTCAGACCCTTTCGAGTATGAATGCAATTGGAAGAGCAACGGATTTGCCAATACTGAGACCCTTGGTCATGATGGATAAGAATGAAATCATTGAAATAGCCCGAGATATTGGAACATATGACCTTTCCATTCAGCCGTATGAGGATTGTTGTACATTATTTGTTCCGAAGTCACCAAGTACTAACCCTAGTTTACGGATCGTGGAGAGAATTGAGGATTCATTGGCTGCCTTAACACAATTAGAAGAAGAGGCGGTCTCGCGTACGGAGGCAATTGTCTTATCTCCAAATAAAGAGGGGAAGCTGAAGGATCAGGTTAACATTCAAGAGGATTGGTTCTAAGTACTAGAATGGGCTTATATAACAAAAAAAGGCTTCTCAATCGCGAGAGGCCCTTTTTATGTTATATCTTCAATTATGCCGTGGCTTTTTTGTGCTGATTGGAACGGATTTTCATGAATCCAGTGGCAAGTACGCCTCCGGTAACCAATACAATAAATAGGATTCGTAGAGCAGGATACTGTTCGAAAAATACAGTGAACTTTTTTTCTTCCGTTATCATATTTGAAGCGGTATAACCAAGTACCGCTGATCCTAAATAAATAATCCATGGGAAACGATTGATTAATTTAATAAACAAAGTGCTCCCCCACACAACAATGGGTACACTAATAAATAGCCCAATAATGACTAATACAATATTGTGGTTTGCGGCTCCAGCTACGGCGATAACATTATCAAGACCCATAGCAGCATCGGCAATAATAATGGTGCGAACAGCACTCCATAAGGTCTGACCGGCTTTGACATCGGTGTGATCGTCGTTATCTGTCATAAGCTTATAGGCGATCCAGACAAGTAAAATCCCACCTATGAGCATTAGCCAGGGTATATCTAATAACCAGACTACAATAATTGTTGCAACAATTCGGAGTATAATCGCCCCAGCTGTTCCATATAGGATAGCTTTTTTCTGAGTAGAAGCTTGGAGGTTTCTCGCAGCAAGCCCAATGACGATGGCATTGTCGCCTGCTAGAACAAGATCAAGAAATACGATATTAACTAACGCAGCAAGAAAACTAAGTACTGATGTGTCCATGATTATGTCACTCCTCTTATATCTTTGTATACGGAAGTGTAAACAAAGTGGATTCATTATAGGGTAATTTTTTATTGAACGTCAAGCATACATTCCTCCTTAACTTCATAGATGTAAATGGGAGGGGTTGTACCATGGGAGAAATAGGAGTGCTTATGGAAATCCTAATGATTAACTTAGTGCTGAGTGGTGATAACGCAGTTGTGATTGCGATGGCAAGTAAAGATCTACCACCAAAGCAGCGGAGATTAGCTGTATGGTGGGGGTCTATGGGTGCTGTTATTTTGAGATGTGGATTGACTTTTGTAGCCGTGATTATGCTGAAAATTCCCTACGTTCAAGCCTTGGGCGGTATGATGTTGTTATGGATAGCCTTTCAACTCATCGTAGAGAATAAAAAAGATGTCAAGGTTGAGGAAAACGTATCTATATGGAAGGCTATTCGAACCATATTGGTAGCAGATTTCATTATGAGCTTAGATAATGTGCTGGCTATTGCAGGTGTAGCTAACGGAGACTTATCTTTAATTGTGATTGGAATAGCCCTTAGTATCCCGATTGTCGTGTATGGTAGTAGTATTATTGTGAATGCGTTGCATCGTTATCCAATACTTATTTATATTGGAGCTGGAATATTGGCTTATACTGCTGGTGACATGATGTTTCAGGATTTAAGTTTCGGTCATTTTCTTACGTCCATTTGGCCTGAGATGCACCTGCTGTTACCTATATCCCTAGCCATAATCGTTATTCTGGCAGGATCATTTAGGAAAATAAGGTTGTTAAAAGTGTAATTCATTGTGTACTTACGAACTCTAACCATAACTTTCTCATTTATTGTCGAAATCGGTAATATTGATCATCGATCTAGGATTATCAATACCGATTTCTGCTTTATTAAAATAAATGAAAGAAATATGGTTTTTTTTGCGTGAGTCAGATAAACTAAAGATAGAAAATTGTAAATATTTATGATCATGATGTGAGTTCATCATGTAAGAAAGAGGGTGTAGGTGGAGATGTCCTCCAAAAATGACGTTAAAATTGGATGGTTTATTCTCATCGCAGCGTTGGTGATTTTATTAGGTAAGCTTGGAGTATTCGGATTTCTTGGCCGCACCCTTTGGCCGCTTGTTATTGTCATACTTGGATTATTACTTCATGCTGTATTCTTTGGACCTAGTCGCCAACCCATCCTCCTTATTCCAGCTGGAATTTTGACGGTGTGGGGCATACTATTTACCATCTGTAATACATGGGGTTGGCATTTAATGAAGAACTTGTGGCCTGCATGGATACTAGGTATTGCAGTTGGACTGTATGAGTATTATATTTATAAATCTCCAAGAGCGAGAGCTGCACTGACTGTGTCTGTTTTATTGGGTGTTTTAACGCTTATCTTTTTCTTTTTCAGTTTGTTATATTCAAGTATAATTTATATACTAGCCTTAGGACTTATAGTCTTTGGTGCTTGGTGTATATGGGGCCCTAAGAAAAGAACGAAGCGTAAATTGAATCGGAACTGGTAATTATCCATTGATTTACCATGTTTTATTTCAAGAAAAAACTTGATTATTTCATAAAAATAATTATAATATAAAGGATATGTTGAAGTGTCGGCATGAACGCCTGGCGCTTCTTTTGTGAGACAGAATAGATGAGTTGAATACGAAAGGATATGGATATTACCCATGCAATCAAGAGACCAGATTCGCAATATTGCGATTATTGCCCACGTTGACCACGGTAAAACGACACTTGTCGATCAATTACTGCAGCAATCGGGGATTTTTCGGGATAATGAAACAGTGCAAGAAAGAGCTATGGATTCTAATGATTTGGAACGTGAACGTGGTATTACCATCTTGGCTAAGAACACGGCTATAACGTATAAAGATTTCACAATCAACATTATGGACACTCCAGGTCATGCTGACTTCGGTGGAGAAGTAGAACGTATTATGAAGATGGTTGACGGTGTATTGCTAGTCGTTGACGCTTATGAAGGTTGTATGCCACAGACTAAATTCGTTCTGCGTAAAGCTTTGGAATCAAACTTAACGCCGATCGTAGTCGTGAACAAAATCGACCGTCCGGCTGCACGTCCAACCGAAGTTATTGATGAAGTGCTTGATTTATTCATCGAGCTTGAAGCGACAGATGAGCAATTAAACTTCCCCATTGTATATGCATCTGCATTGAACGGAACTTCAAGTTTGGATCCTGAGAAACAGGATGAAACGATGCTTGCATTGTATGAAACCATTATTGATAAAATTCCAGCACCAACCGAGAAATTGGACGAACCTCTTCAATTTCTTGTAACGCTGATGGATTATAATGAATATATGGGTCGTATCGCTATTGGACGTATTAACCGCGGTATTATTCGCCAGGGTCAATCCGTAACTGTCATTATGCGTGATGGCAAAAGTAAAACAGCACGTATTGAGAAGTTGTTCGGCTTCCAAGGTCTGAAACGTGTCGAAGTTGAAGAAGCGGGTGCTGGTGATATTGTTGCCATTGCCGGTATTAAAGATATCAACATCGGTGAAACCATTGCAGATCCGTTGAACCCAGAAGCGTTGCCTGTTCTAAAAATTGATGAGCCTACACTGCAAATGACTTTTATTGTAAATAATAGTCCGTTTGCTGGTCGTGAAGGTAAATGGGTTACTTCCCGTAAACTACGCGAACGTCTGTATAAAGAATTAGAAACAGACGTTAGTTTAAGAGTGGATGATACTGATACACCGGAAGCGTTCATCGTTTCAGGTCGTGGTGAACTTCATCTTACGATTCTGATTGAGAACATGCGTCGTGAAGGATTTGAATTACAGGTTTCGAAACCTTCCGTTATCGTTAAAGAAGTTGACGGTGTGAAGAGTGAACCGCTTGAACGTCTTATGATTGATGTTCCTGATGAAAATATGGGAGCAGTTATGGAGAGTCTTGGCCAACGTAAAGCAGAAATGGTTAATATGATCAATAACGGTTCCGGTAACGTGCGTTTGGAATTCATTATTCCAGCTCGTGGACTAATCGGTTACCGTACTCAATTCCTGACACTAACTCGTGGGTATGGTGTTATGAATCATGCATTTGATAGCTATGGTCCTGTCGTATCTGGCCAAGTGGGTGGACGTTCGAAGGGTGTATTGATTTCTAGTGAGAACGGAAACTCAACATTATATGCTATGATGGGTATTGAAGACCGGGGTACGCTATTCTTAGAACCAGGTACTGAGATTTATGAAGGTATGATTGTTGGTGAGAATACACGTGATAGTGATATCGTCGTTAACGTATGTAAAGAAAAGGCTGTAAATAACATTCGTTCCGCTAACAAAGAAGAAACAGTGAAAATGAAAACACCAATTATCTTCTCTATGGAGCAGGCTCTTGAATATTTGAATGATGATGAATTGTGTGAAATCACACCTAAATCCATTCGTATGCGCAAGAAAATTCTAAATAAGAGTGAACGTGAACGTTCCGAGAAACACCGTAAGATGGCTAACTCTAACTAATTAGTTAGAATTCAGGTCCATTGATGAAAGGAGTGACCTTAAGTGCAAGCATGGTTTGCATCGCATCCAATTATTGCTTATCTTGTCATCTTTGTACTGATCACCTATGTGTATAACAAGGTATTTCGTGTTCAACAGAAATTACCGTTATTGAAGGAGATCATACTCTATATATTGATGGCTCTAGGTTCCGGCATGTTGCTTATTTTTCAACATGATAAGCTTCCGATCATTCAATGTCTGTTAGTTGCCGTTGGGTTGATGCTTCTGGTTCGTGTTCGTTACTTTGTGGAAGGTCGGCAGAAGAAGAAGGCAGAAGCTTCCACGAAGTAAAGTTTGAGTGAATCATTATAGTGAGCTTCATAAATGTGCGCCCGTGTAACATCGGGCGCCACTTTTTTAATTCCAAAAGAAAAAAGGTGTTAAAGATGAGTCCTAGCAATACACAACTGCCTCCAAGGGCTAAAGCTGGTAGTAAGCCGCAAAGTAAAGTACCGCAGAAGAAAAAAAAGAAGAGTCCTTTTAAAACCTTTTTGAAATTCATGCTTATTGTCATTATTTTAGTTGTGTTAGCGGTTGTAGGATATGGGGTTTCCGTATATATGAAAGCTGAGAATACGGTTCTAGAGACAGGGAATGATAATCCAGTAGCTCCTGAAGCATCGGCTAAAGTAAAGCCTCTCACGATGCTCTTACTCGGTTCAGATTATCGTCCCAAAACAGGAACACATTTAACTGACGTTATGATGGTAGCGGCTTTAAATCCGGATACGAAGTCAGCAACAGTGATCTCCATTCCACGTGATACTTTAATTGAATTGGATGGATATGTTCCGAGTAAGGCTAATTCTTATTATCCTAAATTTTTGAGTCAAGAGAAGAATTCGGGATTAGTCGCTACAGATGAGATGAAGACGATGTTCAGCAAATATATGGACGTGCCTATTGATTATGCCACGGTTATTAACTTTCAAGGATTCAGTGATGTAGTGGATTCATTGGACGGCGTAAACGTGAATATTAACATGGATATGTGTTATATAGATAATGCTGATGGAACGAACATTAATCTCAAACAAGGTCCTGCGAAGCTTCAGGGTGAAGATGCACTGGGTTATGTAAGATATCGTAAATCAAGTTCAGGTTGTAAGCCGAGAACGAAAGAATCCGATGACTTCAGCCGTAACCAACGTCAGAATGAAGTTCTACATTCATTAATTGATCGAATGCAAACATTAGGTGGAGTGACAAGGTTGGGTAGTGTACTCGATGCCGTAGCTGACAACATGGAGACTGATTTAGAGAATGCTCAGTTGAGAAATGTGATTGCAACCTATTGGAATATTTCTAAGGAAAATGTGAAATTCATGCCTGTGACTGGAACATGGCGAAGCCCATATGTCTATGTTGACAATGGAGAACTAGATAAAGCTAAACAGGCACTGAAGGATGAGATTGCTGGGAAGTCTGTAGAGGCTGTAGATGGTGCAGACACGACAAATCCTTAAACTTGGATGCAATTTTTAACCTGTGTTATAATACAATAGAATATAAAGAATTCAACTGTATAGGGGGCTGGAATGATGTCCGAAGCTGTCACACAAATGACTGATAATTTATTATCGCAGTTACAATCCGAAACTTTTGTACTCCTAAGCACTGTTGATGCAGAGACAGGAGGACCAACCTCCAGCGCTATTTCGTGGATTTATGCTTTAAATGCTTCCACATTACGATTAGCGATTGATCATCGTTCACGATTAGTCGAGAATATTAAGAGCATTCCGATGGTGACGATTACGGTATTTGGAGAAGGGACGGTACATGCCATTAATGGTAGAGCTGCCGTTGCGTGTGAATTGTTACCGGATGTTCCTTTTAGAATGTGCTGCTTCGACATTAGTATAGAAGCTGTGCGAAACGCCTTGTTTTATGGCGCACAGCTCTCTGCTGCTCCTCAATACGTCAAAACATATGACCAGCGTGCTGCAGAGAAGTTAGACGGACAAGTATTTTCTGCCATGCAAAAAGCCTAGTGAGTAATCACTAGGCTTTTTTTTATCGTTTATTGTTGATTGGGGTAGTTAAGTTTTTGGTGGATGGAGTATTTTGTTGGGTTTTGACATCCTTAGGAAGCTGTGGAATAATCCGTCCGACAATATCCGCTAACTCAGAAGCGAATCCGGAAATAGGTTGTCCTTTTTCAATGTGTTTACCCATTTCGGAGATTCGATGGGATAAATCCATATCGGCTGTTACCAGGGCTTTCATTCCGCGTGGATCATTGCGAAGCGCTTCAGCAACAGAGTACTTAATCGTTCCTACACGAGAGCGGCTTAATTTGCCATCTACATCAATACCTACAACAACGGTATTACCCATGATGACACAATGAGCATTACTGACTCCAGGTACTCTTTTGGCTAACGTTTCAAGATGTTCTTTTACAGATAAATCTTGTTGTTGCTCCTGCGTGTTGTTTGATTTCACGGATAGCTGGTTCGTTCGTTGGTCTTGCTGATTGTTCATTGTGATCGGTGCAGGTTTACTTTGAGGAGAGGGTGATGCGTCCTTCGATGCCGTACCGCAGCTAGTCAGCAGAGAGAGCATAAGGATTAAGGTTAAGTATGTTCTCATATGACATCCGTCCTTTCACGGAAAATTTATTATCCAACCTTATCTTTTGTACTAACCTTAGCATGTCCTGGACGGACAAATGTATGTATCCAATATGAACACGCTGTGGAGGGGTTTAGATGAAAAAGATTTATGTATTAGATACTAACGTGCTGCTGCACGATCCGAATTCAATATTTACCTTTGAGGAACACGACGTGATTATCCCAGCCGTAGTACTAGAAGAGATTGATTCTAAAAAAAGAAATCCTGACGAAATTGGACGTAATGCGCGTACAGTATCGAGGCTGTTAGATGGATTAAGGGAAGAAGGACATTTACACAGTGGCGTGAAACTAGCTAATGGGGGTAGGCTCAAGGTTGAGCTTAATCATCGTAGCTTCGTCAAAGTACAAGAAATGTTCGGAGAGGTATCGAATGATAATCGCATTTTAGCTGTTGGACTTAATTATCAGGTGGAAGAAGAGCAACAGCCCGAGCCTTGTCCCGTAGTTATTGTGAGTAAGGATGTTCTAGTACGAATTAAGGCTGATGTGCTTGGTTTAATTACCCAAGATTATCTTACCGATCGTACGGGTAGCCTTAGTGAACTATATAATGGTAACTCTACAATTAAGGTCCATCCTTCTGTCATTGATGAGTTCTATAATTGCCGGTTTCTTCCTGTGAAATCATTACAGTTGTCGTATCCTCTGTATTCTCATGAATTTGTTATTCTTAAAGATGAATTAGGTAGCACAAAGTCCGCTATGTTGAAGGTGAACGCTGAGGCTACGAGGCTGGAACCACTGTTTTTAAGTAATGAACCTATTTGGGGTCTTAATGCACGCAATGCGCAGCAACGGATGGCCTTAGAACTGCTCTTAAACGATGATATCCCCCTTGTGACCATTACGGGTAAGGCAGGTACAGGGAAGACGCTTATTGCACTAGCAGCAGGTCTGTCGAAAGTGGAGGATGAGCACAAATATAAAAAGCTGCTGATTGCACGTCCTGTAGTTCCGATGGGGAAGGATATTGGGTATCTACCTGGAGAGAAAGAAGAGAAGTTAAGACCGTGGATGCAACCTATTTATGATAATTTGGAGTTTCTGTTCGACACAAAGCGTTCCGGTGATATTGATAAAATACTAATGGGACTAGGTAGCATTCAAGTGGAAGCCCTCACGTATATAAGAGGGAGATCTATCCCCTCTCAATTTATCATCATTGATGAAGCACAGAATCTTTCACGTCATGAAGTCAAGACTATCGTCTCACGTGCAGGTGAAGGTAGTAAAGTTATCCTAATGGGAGACCCTGAACAAATTGATCATCCTTATCTTGATGCTGCAAGTAATGGGCTGAGCTACATTGTAGAAAAATTTAAAGAAGAACAAATTAGTGGTCATATTACTTTGGAAAAGGGAGAACGTTCTAAGTTAGCACAGTTAGCTGCAGATTTGCTCTAATACCTTATTTCCCGAGTAATAATCCTGTGTAATCATAAGTGGAAGGTATTGCACAAAGTAAGAGCCTCAATGCACGGATTCACGTGTAATGGGGTTTTTATTTATTTCTTAATTGAAATAACCAAAATATGGTAGGACAAGCGTGTTATATATTTGCTAATATAGGTATAAAGGATCGAGAGGAGCTTATAAGGCATGATGAAGCGTAAAAACTATTGGTTCTTATTTGCTATTCTTTTATTGTCCTTAACAAGTTTATCACCAAGCCTTGATTTCGATTACAATAATAGATTGAATGACACCAAAGATCCATCACGTCTCTTATATCCTGATTCACCTGACCAAGCAACGAATCAAGAACCCATCCAGATTACGGTACAATTATCTACAGAAGAGTTCGCACAACTTGAATTGAAGAATAAAAGTTTCATGCAAGGGACAGGAATTCAAGTCGAGCTCTCTAACATTCCTTTAGATGATCCTAATAAGTTATTTCATTCATTGGCCATAGGTGAAGGGCCTGATGTTATGTTAGTGAATAGTGAAGAAGTGTATTCATTAGCGACAAAGGGATATTTGCTACCCGTAGAATCATATCAAACGCACTCACCTGAGAGTAGCGCACTAAGTTCACTGCTTTCATTAATGGAGTGGAATGGGTACCAATGGGGAATCCCATACGATATGGACCCTTACGTAATGCAATGGCAGTCTCTCGTCTTAGAAACATTAGGGTTCAAAGAGCCTCCGAGAACGTTACTGGATTGGAGCGATCTGTTAGTAAAGGTTCAAGAATCCAAGGGCAAGTATTTGCTGGCAATGGAATCTAAGCAGCCTTATGGATTAGTCGCTTTGATGGACCAAGTTGGGGGAGATATCACCAATCCCGAGGAAGAACCACTGAACTGGATTGAACAGGCATTACCCTATATGTATATCTTGGATAATCACGTGGAAGAGTCGGAGGGGATTGCCCTAGAAGATATCCCATTAGTTATATCTCCATATTCAACTGCTGCTTTAGTGCAAGAGGAGGGAATGCTACTAGAACTATCCGAGAGTGTGTATGCTAGTCATCCTATTCTATTGCGAAGTCGTGCTTTGGCTGTTTCTTCACATTCTTCACTGCCCGAACAGTCTGCAGAATGGATTGCTTATATGACATCTCCCAATGTTGAAATGGAGCGGTTCAGGGCCACTCATCATTTGCCTGTGGTGCGCTCTTTGTATAATCACTCAACTTTTGTATCTGTAGATTTGTCTATTACTTTAAATAAGTTGTTAGAGAATAGTAGTGATTTAAACATGAACGCTATTCAGAAAAAGGACTTGAGCACATTAACAACGTATATAAATCAGCTTCTTAAAGGTTCGATTACGAAAGATGAATTTAAAGAGTATATGAAGAACGGTGAGGACCTTAAACCGAAATGACTGCCTGAATTCAATCTTCAACGTCGATTAGGCCTCTTGATATGCTTCGTGATCAAAAGATGACTTTTTGAGCAACCTCTTATAGGATCATTTTAACTTTAAGGTAACATGCAGGTTACTATCTGTGATGTTAACTGCAGTTGCTTTGACAAAAGAAATGAGTTGTTGTGGATAAAATCCCAGGTCAAATTCTTTTTCTAGCATACGGCAGGTTGTATCAGGTAACTCTAGTTTATTGAATAATATTTTATCAACGTGGAACAGAATGCCATTCTGTGGTTCATTCACAATGGAGTAGTGTCCTGTAATCTCAATTTCTAAATTACCACTTTGACCAGAAGCTGTAATGGATCCTTCGTTAAAATGGAAGGCAAAAACATTGAATAATTTATCTTTAGATCGTAGAAATTCATTTAGCTCATCTTCTTTTAAATCAATAGAGTAGCTAGTACCACTCATACGTATGGCTCCTTTTTTGTTTTGAATAAATTGGGGTAAGTCCTGCATAGCTGTAGCTAGTGCACTAAAGTGGCGTTTCACCTCGTACATTCCTACATTTTCCCAGTAAAGTGTAAATTCCTCGATCATGGTTTGCATAGCTTCAGGATTACTACTAGTGGCTAAATCATCCTCTATTTTTTCATGTAAAACAACGACACGTTCTCTTTGCTGGATTAGTTGAGTCAAGATTTCTTCCAATTCGGTTGCGTTTTGTGTAATGACCTGTTGTGTAGTTTGAATATCTTTAAGCTGTGATTGATAACCTTGAAGTACTTTCTGATCATGTTGTATTATCATTTCATAATAACCGTAGACCATGACAAGATTACTAATACTCTTAGTCGAAATAATGGAAGCAAGTAAAAAGTCCCGTTCTCCCATGTAGTACGAACGAATGATTTCCCCTGCTTGAGTTTGCTGATCTTTAATTTGTGCTTTTTTCAGTGAAAGCTGATTCTCCAACTTGAGTTGTTCTTGTTCTATCTGTTCCTGACGATCAGTTATACGTTGAATCTCGTTATCGATCTCCACAATTGAAAGGCTGTCCTGGAGTAGTCTTTGAGTATATAAATCTGAAGTAGGAAGGGGATTAAGCACCGGTTCAGCGTATATAGCACTCTGATTTTGGAAGGATGTATTTATAATTACCAATAATAATATGTAGATAATGCTGAAAATGTATTGCTTATGTTTCAAGGTGATCTCCCCTCTCTTATAATAAATATATGTGATACTGGTTAAAAATATCATACCTCTATAATTAACAGTCTAAAGTGTTTTTGAAACGAAAAAACGAACAAGCGATCCATCACAAATGCTGGATCGCTTGTTCGTTGATTAGTAGCACATATCAAATGACTATAACGGTAAACCCATTTCAAAGATCGTCCAATAGCTAAAACCAGTGAAAGTCACGATCATATAGCCCCAAAAGAGAAGTATGTAGGTTTTCTCCGTGAATTTCAGATAACCTAAGATGACAAAAAATGCAGTCTGTAAAAAGAATAACAGAGCCATTTCAGTCATGTTTCCGGCAAATGCCATTAGCCCGATTACGAGCGTGAAAAAACCTAGAACTCGAAACATGCGTCCCACAATGATATCCCCCTTCCATATGTACGGTCATTATGCTTTGCTTCATTATAACGTTTACATAAATAGCTGTAAATGAAAAACGTAACAAAACATTCAAACTTATCGTTTATTTCATCCTTTTTGTTATTGTAAAGAATTTAAAGTTAATAAATGGGTAATTCTGAGGTTGAGTGTATGAGGGTGAGATAAAATGGAAATACAAAATAGTATCAAATAGATTCTATGAACTCTATGAGAGGCATAGAAATGTATTAAGCAGTTTTCATACCTTATTCATACTGGGTTAACTCTCGGTTAAGAAGATGGTTATTTTAGGACGTTGTTAGGAGGGCTCAATAGCATGACAGCAGTGAGACAAGATGCATGGAGTGTAGAAGATGACCTGATATTGGCAGAAGTAACTTTACGCCATATTCGAGAAGGTGGCACGCAATTGTCAGCTTTTGAAGAGGTAGGGGAAAAAATTGGAAGGACCTCAGCGGCATGTGGATTTCGTTGGAATAGTTGTGTGCGTAAAAAGTACGAAGAAGCGATTAGTATTGCCAAGGCGCAGCGCCAAAAGAGGAGCTACTATAAGAAGCAACCGACGGCAGCGGGATTACAGTTGGCAGGTTTGACGACAGCGGATGATATTGGATATTTTAAAATCGAAGGAACAAGCGAAGAAACACTTTCTATGGATGCGGTCATAAGATTCCTTAGACAGTGGAAAGGAACGGTTCAAGAGAACAGTCGTCAATTGAAGATGCTCGAGAAGGAACTCCGCGAGAAAGATGATGAACTAGATCAACTTCGGATTCTAAATGAGAGATTGTCTAAACAAGTGAATGCAGTGCAGACGGATTACAGAGTCGTCAATGATGACTACAGAGCTTTAATTCAGATTATGGATCGCGCCAGACGTTTGGCATTCTTGAATGAGGAAGAAGAAGAAAACAAAACGAGATTCAAGATGGATGCCAATGGTAACTTAGAACGAATGGAATAGCTTCAAGAGAAGAACTTATAGAGGTTGTTCAAAAAGTCATCTATGGATTAGGAAATACTCTAGAAGAATATTTGGCATCAAGTCTTAGTTCAACCCATGTGGATAACGTACCCAAATACGTCCACATGGGTTTTTCGTTGTTGATACACAGTGATATAATAAATAGATTAATATTCGTAAAGTAGGTGGAGCTTGTATGAGAATTGATATTATTGGTGGTGGCGCACTAGGTTTGCTATATGGAGGCAAATTAGCTGTGGCAGGAAATGACGTACGTATATGGTGCCGAAGTGAAAAGCAATCACTTCAATTAAACCAACAGGGGTTATATATTCAAAGTGCTACTGAAGTGGACGATCAGCATTTGAATGCGCCTAGGCTTCAAGTCGATACACTATCTCGTTTCGTGGAAACATGGAAGCTAAGTCCGGGTAACTGGGTATTTCTAATGACGAAACAAAGAGATGTGAAAGAGGCATGTACAAGCTCGCTGGCACAACTGAGTCAGGAATCTCTACATGAGACGTATGGTATTCTTTGCTTCCAAAATGGTGCGGGGCATATCCCTGTAATACATTCCATATTACCTGAGTGGCGTGTATATTCAGTTGTAACGACAGAGGGAGCTAAAAGATTAGCTTCAAATGTTGTATTTCATACAGGGCATGGGCAGACATGGATAGGTGAATCTTCAAAGCAGAACGATACAAATCGAAATGGCACGCTTAGTGACCACGAGTGTGAGCAACGATTAAACCTAGAATTTCAAAAAGCAGGATTTGCATGTGTTATGTCGAATGACATCGAGGACAATATTTACCGGAAATTATTAATAAACGCTGTAATAAATCCACTAACTGCCCTTTGGAGAATTCCGAATGGTGAATTGTTAGCATCTGCTGCAAGGATTGAACTTATGAAGGCTTTATTCATAGAAGGTACAGCGGTATATGATGCTTATGGGATTCGGTGGAATAGCGACTTGTGGGACCAGATTCTAGATGTGTGTAGGGCTACTGCAGCCAATACGTCCTCAATGTTGAAGGATGTGCTTGAAGGTACCCCTACAGAAATTAGTTGGATTAACGGCCGTATCGTCACCATGGCTGAGGAGATGGGGGTTCAGGCTACTACCCACAAGCTTATCATGAAGTTAGTTGAAGGAATGAGATAAAGGAGGAGAGAACCATTGGACTTTTTACGTAATTCAATAATCGTTTTCAGTATTCTACCTTTCGTTCCATTTTTATTAGTATATTTTGTACATTATAGGTGGAAGAATAACAAGAGTACGGCTTTATTATTAGCTATGGATGTCACTACGTTTTTCCTTATTTTATCTGTTTCTGCACTATTTAATAATACGTTTAATACGGCGTTTGGATTTTACCTCATTTTGCTCTTACTATTGATTGCAGTAGGATTAGTAGGAGGAGCTCAGAATCGAATTAAGGGTGGGGTAGATTTACAGAGAATGGGTAGGGCGGTATGGCGTATGACCTTTGTATTGATGAGCACAAGCTATATTTTATTTGCAATAATAGGATTAATTAGATACATATTCAAATCGATGTGACTTAATCTTTCATTTAATAAGTTTATATTGAGTGAAACTCCTCATATTTTCAGAAAATGGTGATTATTCCCTGAAACAAGTTATGGATTTATTTAACCAGTGGTTGTATAATAATATACCATAACTATATTGCTAGGGGGAGAACGTTAGATGAAGAAAAAATTCTTGGGAATGCTAACACTCATCCTTATTGTAGGTACTGTGCTTTCAGCATGTGGTGCAGACAACAAGAAGAATGAGAGCGCAACTGGAACAGTAGAAGGGAAAGACCAAGTATTACGTATTAACATGAGCGCAGAGCCACCAACTTTTGATCCTGGACAAGCTCAAGATAGCCAAACGAACACTGTACTTAAGCTAATGTATGAAGGTTTAACACGTTCTGTAGATGGTAAAGAGGTCGCAGGTGTTGCTGAAACTTGGGATGTATCTGCCGATGGATTGAAATATGTATTTCACCTTCGTAAAGATGCAGTATGGAATAATGGTGATCCTGTGACAGCTAAGGATTTCGTATTTGCATGGGAACGTGTATTGAGCCCTACAACTACTCCTGCTGCACCCTATGCATACCAATTATTCTATATCAAGAATGCAGAAAACTATAACACACCTAAACTAGCAGATGGTAAGGAAAATCCAGATTATGTTTCTGATTTCTCTCAAGTAGGCGTTAAGGCAACGGATGACTTGACATTGGAAGTAACTTTAGAGAATCCAACACCTTATTTCTTGGGTCTAACTTCTCTCTACACGTTCTATCCAGTACATTCTTCTGTTACAGGGAATGCAGCTTGGGCAACAGATCCTAAATCTATGGTGACGAATGGTGCATTTGATTTAGCAACATGGACCAAAGGTCAAAAATTAGAATTCACTAAAAATGAAAAATATTGGTCTAAAGACACAATTAAGTTAAGTAAAATTACATCATCACTAACGAACAGTGGTGCGACTGAACTTGCAAGTTACAAGAGTGGCCAATTAGATTATTCTGGTGAACCCAATGGTTCAATTCCATCTGATCAACTCCCAGCAATTAAAAAGGAACTACCCAACGAATTTAATGTAAAAGGTATCGCTAGTACGTATTTCTACCAATTTAACGTAACTGCTAAGCCTTTTGATAATGTTAAGATCCGTAAAGCTTTTGCGATGTCGATCGATCGTCAAGTACTTGTTGATAAAGTAACACTTGGCGGACAAATCCCTGCATTTGGTTTCGTACCTCCAGGCATCCAAGGTTTGAAGGACGAATTCCGTACTGAGAATAAAGATGACTATTTCGCTGAAAATGTAGAAGAAGCTAAGAAATTATTAGCTGAAGGTATGGCAGAAGAAGGTTATACAACGCTTCCTGAAGTAACTTTAATCTACAACTCTGATGAGAACCATAAAAAGGTCGCTCTAGCGATTGGTGATATGTGGAAAAACAACCTAGGTGTTACTGTGAAAACAGAAAACCAAGAGTGGGGCGTATTCATTCAGAATCGTCATAACTTGAATTATCAAGTCGCTCGTGCAGGTTGGACAACAGACTATAATGATCCAATGAGTTTTATTGATTTATGGAAAACCGGTGGCGGTAACAATGATACGGGTTTCTCAAATGCCGATTATGATGCATTAATAAATGATGCTTATAAATCATTGGATAACGCACAACGTATGGAAGATTTCAAAAAGGCTGAAAAAATATTGATCGAAGATGAACAGACTATTATGCCGCTCTATTATTACACCAATAAATCGTTGACTAAGGAAAATGTAAAAGGTATTGTCGTTGATTACAGTGGTGCAATTGACTTTTCCCGCGCTTATATTGAATAGTTAACGGATGATTGGTCTATAGTTATTTCGGGATATATATGTGTATTCTCCATATATAACCCGAAATTTTTTTGTCTGTGCCACTATATTTTCCAAATATTTCTCAAAAAAGAAAATATTGCGATAGACGAGAGGCTTTGTTAATTATTTGATTAAAAGTAAAGCATACTAAGATAAGGCTGATACGGGAGGTGTGTACTGATGATACGTTATATCGCTAATAAATTCTTTTATATGTTAATTTCATTATTAATATTGATCTCTGTTACTTTCTTTCTAATGAAAGCTATTCCAGGTGATCCCTTTATGTCTGAAAAAATGGTTTCTCCAGAAATTCAAGCGCGTCTTATGGAGCAATATGGGCTTGACAAGCCGGTGTATCAACAGTACTTCAAGTATTTGGGTGATATTGTTACTGGGGACTTTGGATTATCGATGAAGCATCAGAATCAGGAAGTTTCACAGATTATTGGGGATACGTTTCAAGCATCTTTGAAACTGGGTGCTGTTGCTATTGTGTTCTCAGTTATTATAGGGGTATTGCTAGGCATGCTCGCGGCACTTTATCATCGTAAGTTGATCGACAATGTTGCTATGATTGCTGCGGTATTAGGTATGGCTGTACCGAGCTTTGTACTCGCAACGATGTTGCAATATGTGTTGGCACTTAAATTCAACATGTTTAATGTCATGGGATTTGATGGTCCAATGGATTATGTACTTCCTGTATTAGCTTTATCCGCACAACCGATTGCCTTTATCGCACGTCTGACACGCTCTAGTATGCTTGAAGTTCTTCACGCAGACTACATTAAGACGGCTAAGGCTAAGGGTCTGAATTGGTTTTCAATCATGTTCAAACACGTCATTCGTAACGGTATTCTACCTGTTGTAACTTATGTAGGACCTATGACGGCGAATATTATTACAGGTTCTGTCGTCATTGAACAGATTTTTGGGATCGGTGGAATCGGTAAAGTATTTGTCGAATGTATTACGAATCGTGACTACACTATGATTATGGGTGTAACGATTTTTTACGGAATTCTATTAATGTTGGCAAGATTTATTACGGATATTGCCTATGTACTGATTGATCCACGGATTACATTTAATCGAGGAAAGGAGGGCTAACTGTTGGTTACTAATCCACTAAACGAATTACAATTGACACCTGAAGATTTCCAGAAAGTGGGAATGAATGAGGAAGAGGCAGAGGTTATTCAGAGAGAAAGCCTGTCTGCATGGAGAGATGCATGGCAACGTCTTTGCCAGAATAAGTTGGCAATGACCGCTCTGGTTATACTAGTGCTCATTATTATTTCATCCATCATAGGACCTTGGTTCTCTGAGTTTAATTATTATTCTAATGACTATATGAATACCAACCAGTCACCTTCCTCCTTACACTGGTTCGGTACAGATGATCTAGGACGAGATATGTTTGTTCGTACCTGGATGGGCGCTCGGATCTCTCTTCTTGTAGGATTGGCAGCAGCTTTGATTGATCTCTTTATAGGTGTTATATATGGCGCTATAATGGGATTTTTTGGGGGACGCGTTGATGAAATCATGAATAAGTTCTCAGAAATTCTATATTCCATTCCATATATGCTTGTAACAATTCTATTATTGGTTGTACTTGAACCAAGTATAGGAACGATTATTCTGGCCTTAACGATCACAGGCTGGATCAATATGTCTTGGATTGTTCGTGGTGAAATTATTCAGTTGAAGAATCGTGAATTCGTACTTGCTTCTCGTTCCATGGGGGCGGGTTCAGGGCGATTATTATTTAAACATTTGCTACCTAATGCAATGGGACCTATTATCGTTACACTCACGCTCTCTGTTCCAAGTGCTATCTTTGCTGAAGCTTTCCTTAGCTTCTTAGGTCTTGGTGTACAAGCTCCTGTAGCTTCGTTGGGATCGATGATTAATGATGCATTAACAGGTTGGATGTATTTCCCATGGCGCATGATGTTTCCGGTCATTCTAATCAGTTTAACAATGCTATGCTTTAATATTTTCGGTGATGGTCTTCGTGACGCACTAGATCCTAAATTAAAGAAATAGGAGGTGGAACCATGGAGCCGATCTTACAAGTGAAAGACCTACACGTATCATTTCATGTAAAGGGTGGAGAAGTTCAGGCTGTACGCGGGTTGAACTTTGAGATTGGTAAGGGTGAGACGGTTGCGATTGTCGGAGAATCCGGTAGTGGTAAAAGTGTTACTGCTCAGACGATTATGCGCCTGATTCCAACTCCACCTTCTCATATCAAGCAAGGTGAAATTATTTTTCAAGGGCAGAATTTATTGGACATGACGAATAGTGAGATGGAAGCGATACGTGGGAAAGATATTGGAATGATATTTCAGGATCCTATGTCTTCTTTGAATCCTACGATTAGAGTGGGTAAACAAATTACTGAGGTTCTAATGAAGCATCAGAAAATGTCATGGAGTGAGGCTAAAAGACAGGGTATTGAGATGTTGGAAATCGTAGGCATCAAAAATGCGGAGGCTCGCTTCAACCAATACCCACATGAATTCTCGGGCGGTATGCGACAACGTGTAATGATAGCCATTGCATTAGCTTGTCGTCCGGCACTACTCATTGCTGACGAACCTACAACGGCTTTGGATGTGACTATTCAAGCTCAAATTCTAGATGTCATGAAAGAGATGCAGGAACGTCTAGGTACCTCTATCATTCTTATTACACACGATCTTGGTGTTGTAGCTGGAATGTGCGATAAAGTGATTGTTATGTATGCAGGCGAAGTTGTGGAGACGGGTACAAAGTGGGAGATATTTAAGAACCCTCAACATCCATACACGAAGGGGCTTTTACGTTCAATGCCTCGTCTAGATCAGAAGAAAAATGAGCCATTGATTCCTATCATGGGTACGCCACCCGATCTTATTAAACCTCCTCTAGGTTGTCCGTTCTGTGCACGTTGTGATCAGGCGATGAGAGTTTGTGAAAGAACAGATCCGAGTGCTACCGTGTTTAGTGAAACGCAGATGGCAAGATGCTGGAATTTGCATCCCATGGCGCAGGAGGGACAAATATCATGAGTCAACCATTGATAGAGGTAAGTGGTCTTAAGAAATATTTTAATGTGGGTAAAGGAAATGTTGTCAAAGCTGTTGATGATATTAGCTTCTCTATTCAAGAAGGTGAAACGCTAGGGTTGGTTGGAGAATCTGGGTGTGGTAAATCCACTGCGGGTCGTACAATTCTTCGTTTATATGAACCTACTGGTGGAAGCGTCAAATTTAACGGGACAGATATCTACAAGCTCCCTCCTAATAAAATGAAAGCTATGCGCCGCGATATGCAAATGATATTTCAAGATCCTTATGCATCGCTAAATCCGCGCTTTACAGTCTCTGATATTATCGGTGAAGCTCTGGATATTCATAATTTAGCCGGAAGCCGGAAAGAACGAAAAAAAAGAATTGAAGAGTTACTTGATACGGTTGGACTAAATTCTGATCATGCTACGCGTTACCCGCATGAATTCTCTGGTGGTCAACGCCAACGTATTGGGATTGCTCGTTCGCTTGCTGTGAATCCGAAATTCATTATATGTGATGAACCGATCTCAGCTCTAGATGTATCCATCCAGGCACAAGTGGTTAACTTGCTTAAGGATCTTCAGAATCGACTAGGGTTGACCTATTTATTCATAGCGCATGATCTGTCTATGGTTAAACATATCAGTGATCGAGTTGCTGTGATGTATCTTGGAAAAATGGTTGAATTAGCGGATAGTGAAGAACTATATAATAATCCAATTCATCCTTATACCAAAACACTTTTGTCAGCTATACCGATTCCAGATCCTGAAATCGAAGCTAATAAGAAACGTATTATTATGCCAGATGATAAATCGGGTGCGATATTCTCTGGTAAAGATAGTTCGGGGAATAGAATAGAACCTAAGCTAGTTGAAGTTTCTAAAGGACATTGGGTTGCAATGCCTTTCGAATGATTCATATAAGGAAAAGCCGTCGGGTAGATTCGACGGCTTTTTAAGTTTACAGAAGTATCTAACTTCCTTTGACTGAGAAGAATTTATTGGGTACAATCAAGAAAGAATTTTAGATATAAATCTAGATTGTAGGTTTTTTGGGAGCAGAATAGGAGGCAGACCTCATGAATGTGGTTATAGATCCATTAAAGAGTGGGTCGGCTCTGGCAAATGATTATATTCACCATTACGAGAAAGTTGAACATTTGTATGGTAAAGATTATCGCCATGAGACAACTTGGAATGAACGGGCACAATGGCTCGATGATACCGAAGATAGACGGGTTGATCGTCATTCCTTGGTTGAAATATTGAGAGTATATAACGGGAAGCATAATGCCCATGATGCTGTACATACATCGCTTGATATGCTGGAGAAGCCAGGAACGCTTGTTATAGCGGGTGGACAACAAAGTGGACTGTTTACGGGTTCCATGCTAGTTGTATATAAGGCAATCACCATTATACAAGCAGCGAGAGAAGCCGAGAAGCGTTTGAATCGGTCCGTAGTGCCCGTGTTCTGGATTGCAGGTGAGGACCATGATTGGGACGAAGTGAACCATACTTACTTACTCACAGGGGATATGAACTTAACGAAGATTAGAATGGATAAGCATAAGCAAACTCGATCTTCTGTTACTCAGACCCCTGTATCGGATAAAGAATGGGACCGTACAATAAAGATGGTTATAGCTACGCTTCAAGACAGTGAGTTCAAAGCTGATATTATAGCCATAATCAGACAAGCGACTGAGAGTAGCGATAATCTAAGTGATGCTTTTGCTAAATTACTATGTGAGTTGTTTGGTCAATATGGTCTAGTCTTACTAGATTCAGCAGATCCGGATCTACGTAAACTGGAACAACCTATATTTCATTCAATGATAGAAAAGAATGAAGAACTGGGACGGGCCTATCAAGCTTCAGCGGATCAGATTACGGCACTTGGATATGGGTTGCAAGCTGAGGTGGCAGATGAAGGGGCTAATTTATTTTATATTCATGAAGGTAATAGACTGCTCTTAACAAGAGTAGAAGGCCGTTTTATGGATCGTAAAGGTCTAGTAGCTTTCACACGAGAACAACTGTTAGACATGCTGCACAGTCATCCTGAGCGCTTTAGTAACAATGTGCTAACAAGACCGCTCATGCAGGACTCTTTATTACCTGTGCTTGCGAGTGTACTGGGTCAGGGAGAAATCTCTTACTGGGCCATAACACGTCAAGCATTTGAAGTGCTTGGATTGAAGATGCCTATGCTATTACCCCGGATGTCTTTCACAATTATAGAAGGTACACAGTTGAAATATATGGATAAGTATGGGTTATCCTTTCAGGATGTACAATATCATCTTCAAGAGCGCCGGAGCCAATGGCTCTCTGAACAAGATGTCTTGCATTTAGATACGCAATTTGAGGCAACTAGGAAAGCTTTTGAACAACTTTATGAGCCCTTGATTCATAAGTTAGGTGATTTACAAGCGGGTCTTCATACACTCGGACAGAAGAATAAGTCTAAGATTCTAGATCAGATTACTTATATGGAACGAAAAGCAAAGGAAGCATTAGAACAGAGACATGAAGCTGCATTAAGTCAATGGGATAGAATAGGTACGTTACTATACCCTTTAGGCCAACCACAGGAGAGAGTCTATAATGTATACAATTATGTGAATCGCTATGGATTATCTATCATTAGAAATTTGATGGAAATTCCTGTTGATTATTCAGGGGAGCATCGGATAATTTATTTATGAGAACACAGCTAAAATAGGAGGAATAATATGAATGCTAGATCATTAAAGGATAGTATCGTTAAAGACATGGGGTTGGCACCAGAAGGACATTTGAAAATTGATTGGGTAGAGGCTCATATGCCCGTGTTGAATAGGATTCGTAAACAATTCGAAGCAGAACAACCATTCAAAGGGTTGAAAGTGGCTATTTCACTCCACTTAGAGGCCAAAACGGCTTATCTAGCTAAAGTGGTACAGGCGGGTGGGGCAGAGGTTACCATTGCAGGGAGTAATCCATTGTCTACGCAAGATGATGTGTGCGCCGCGTTGGTAGAAGATGGTGTTACCGTGTTGGCACGACATAATCCTGACCCTAAAGAGTTCAAAGAAATGCTGATTAAATTACTTGAAATTAAACCAGATCTTATTATCGATGATGGTGGAGATCTAGTGACGATCCTTCATTCCGAACGTCCAGACCTGCTCGAAAATCTCAGAGGTGGAGCCGAAGAGACCACAACGGGTATATTACGACTTAAAGCTATGGATAACGATAACATGCTTAAATTGCCAATGGTCGCTGTGAATGATGCCTATTGCAAGTATCTATTTGATAATCGTTATGGTACCGGACAATCTGTATTTGACGCTATTAACCGTACAACCAACTTGGTCGTCGCGGGTAAAACGGTTGTCGTTGTTGGGTACGGTTGGTGTGGTAAAGGTGTCGCTATGCGTGCAAAGGGTCTAGGGGCTAAAGTTATTGTGACAGAGGTAAATGCAATTAAGGCTGTTGAAGCGCACATGGATGGTTTTCATGTCATGTCTATGGTTGAGGCTGCTAAGCTTGGGGATTTCTTCGTTACGGTTACAGGTAACCGTGACGTTATTACAGGCGAGCATTATGATGTAATGAAGGATGGGGCTATTCTTGCAAATGCAGGCCATTTTGATGTTGAAGTAAACAAGCCTGAACTTTTAAGTCGATCTCAATCTGTACGAACTGTACGCCGTAATATTGAAGAATATCATTTCAACGATGGTCGTAAGATGTATCTAATTGCAGAAGGGCGTCTTGTAAATTTAGGTGCAGGGGATGGTCATCCAGCAGAAATTATGGATATGACCTTTGCGCTGCAGGCTATGTCATTGAAATACGTGAACGATCATTATCGTGAATTAGGGAAACATGTCATTAATGTACCTTATGAGTTGGATGAACAAGTTGCCAAGTATAAGTTAGAAAGTCTTGGAATTAGCATTGATACTTTGAGTGAAGAACAGGCATTATATGTGAAGAGCTGGGATACAAACTAACTCTTGTGATTATAAACGGTTGTAATTAGGAGCTCCTCGATATCCATTCGAGGGGCTCTTGTTATTTATTAACAAAAAAATATAGGTTTTAGAAAAAGGATATTGAACATAAGTGGCGAATTTAATATTATTAGTGGTGAATAGTGGTGCAAAGTGGGGGAAATAGGTTAAAGGAGTGAGTGGGCCAATGTTTATGGGAGAGTATCAACATAGCATTGATGATAAGGGCCGAATTATTATACCGGTTAAATTCCGCGACCTTCTTGGAACCTCATTCGTTGTTACCCGTGGCTTGGACCAATGTCTATTTGCTTACCCTAAGGAAGAATGGGCTGTTATGGAACAGAAGCTCAAATCTCTATCCTTGATGAAATCTGATGCACGTGCGTTTACTCGATTTTTTTTCTCGGGTGCAACTGAATGTGAATGGGACAAACAGGGCAGGGTAAATCTACCGGGAAATTTACGGGAGTACGCTAAGCTTGAGAAAGATTGTATCGTGCTAGGCGTATCGAACCGAATGGAGATTTGGAGTAAGAATATGTGGAATGAGTATTTCCAACAATCCGAACAAACATTTAATGATATTGCTGAAAAATTAGTCGATTTAAACTTTGATTTATAATAGTCTGGAGGGCTGCAGCTTGTTTCATCACATCACGGTACTAAAAGAAGAAGCGACAGAAGGGCTGCGCATCAAAAGAGACGGCATTTATGTCGACTGTACTTTGGGAGGCGCAGGACATAGCTCATTGATCGCATCTAAGCTTGGAGAATATGGAAGATTAATTGGACTCGATCAAGATGATTGGGCTTTAGATCATGCGAAGGAATTGCTATCTCCTTATAGTGATCGAATATCATTAATGAAGACAAACTTTCGATACTTGGAAGAAGCACTGAAGGAGCTCGCTGTCCCGCAGAAGGATGGTGTTCCTCAGGTAGATGGAATATTGTTTGATCTCGGGGTATCATCCCCACAGTTTGATGAAGGAGACCGAGGATTCAGCTACAATCACGATGCTCCGTTAGATATGCGAATGGATCAGTCTGCTAAACTCACAGCTGCTGAGATTATTAATGAATGGTCAGCGGATGAGATTGCCAAAATATTGTTTAAGTATGGTGAGGAGAAATTTTCTCGTCGAATCGCTAGAATCATTGTGGAGCGTCGAATCAAGGAGCCTATTAAAACAACAGGTGAGTTGGTCGAAATTATTAAAGAGGGGATTCCAGCTGCTGCCCGCAGAACAGGTGGACATCCTGCGAAACGTAGTTTCCAAGCTTTGCGCATTGCAGTAAATGATGAGCTAGGTGCTTTTGAAGAAGGATTACATCAAGCAGTACGATGCTTAGCACCGGGCGGAAGAGTATCAGTCATTACGTTCCATTCCTTAGAAGATAGAATTTGTAAACAAATATTAGCGAGTTATTTAGAGAAATGTACATGTCCAACTGATTTCCCCATGTGTGTGTGTGGAGGTACAGGACAAATGAAACTTGTGAACCGAAAGCCATTGGTTCCTAGTGAATTGGAATTAGAACAGAATTCTCGCGCGCGTTCAGCCAAATTGAGAATAGCGGAGAAACTGTAGCACAAGAGAAGGAGTGAGAGAAATACAATGGCTTATACGCGGGGTAATTTAGCAGTTAAACCTAAACCGATAGAACGCGTATCTCCAGGATATCGCGAGCAGACAAAAGTAATCACACGACGTGCAACACTTCCTATGAAAGAGAAGATGCTGTATTTGTTAACTGTAGTTATTTGTGTTGCTGTGGCTGGTCTTATTATTTCACGCTACGCGAATATCTACGATATAAATAAACAAAGCGAAAAGCTTGGTGAAGAAATTAGAAAAAACCAATTGTTAGTGACGCAGTTGGAAGTTAAGAAAGAAACATTAAAGAATACAATCTTAGCTACGGCAATCAAAGAGGGTTATGTGGAGCCGACTGAGCACGATACCGTTTATGTGCCTCGTTCTATGGTTACACCGGAGAAAGAAATATCGAATATAGATTCAGCACAAAAATAGTGTCTGTGAGGGTTGATATATGGTAAAAAAAATAAAACTTCGAACACTGTTTATAGGAGGATGCATAACCCTCCTCTTTGTTGTTTTAATTACTAAATTATTTTGGATTCAAATTGTGAATGGAGATTTTTGGCATGAAGAGGCAGTATCTAGCTGGTCTAGGACAAAAGTGATCTCGGCAACTCGAGGAACTATAACAGACCGCAAAGGTGATGCATTGGCACTTGATGCACCCGCGTATACGGTAACTGTTAATCCGAAAGTCATTCAAGAAAATGGGATCGAGGATGAAGTGGTTACAGAACTAAATAAAATTCTAGGGAAGCCAGAAGAAGAACTTCGCGCACTCGTTACCGCTAAGGATGATAAAGGGAAAGAGTATCTAACAAGTCGTGAAGTTCGGCCAGAGGGCTTGATGGTTGATCAGGATAAGAAGGATCAGATTGATGTATTAGTGAAAGAAATGAAGAAGAAATTGAAGGATGAGAAGAAAACTCCTGATGCTGGTATTGGTACACTTAGTCAGAAGAAACGAATCTATCCTAAGAACAGTTTAGCTGCCCATATTCTAGGATATACAGATCGTGATGGTAAGGCTGTTATGGGCTTTGAAGCCTTCTATGATGAGTTCCTCAAAGGAACGCCAGGTTCAAGCAATTATCAGAGTGATGGGCAATTGGATAAGCTTCCAAATGCGGATGAGTTATATGTTCCGGCTGTCAATGGTAAAAATGTTCAACTGACAATTGACTCGACGATCCAGTATTATATTGAGGAAGCGATGAAAGAGGCCTATGAGAAGTACAAGCCTGTGAGTATGACGGTTATTGCGGCGGATCCGAATACGATGGAAATATTGGGGATGGCTAATCTTCCAACCTTTGATCCGAATACGTACTGGGAAACGCCAGATAATTTTACTAACCATGCTGTTAAATCACTGTATGAACCTGGTTCTACTTTCAAAATTGTTACCCTTGCAGGTGCTGTACAGGAGAATTTATTCAATCCTAATGACAAATATGTTTCGGGTCAAACATCAGTTAAAGGAACCAATCGGATTTTCTCTGATATTGTGCGGGGGGGATGGGGAACCATCTCTTATCTTGATGGAGTCAAGCATTCTAGTAATGTAGCTTTTATTAAGCTAGGTTCAGAAATGTTAGGAAAAGAAAGATTATTGAAATATATTACAAATTTTGGGTTTGGCCAAAAAACGGGGATTGAGTTGCCGGGAGAGTCTACTTGGCCTATTAATTTACCCGGTCCTGCGGAGGTCGCTACAGCTTCTTACGGTTACGGTGTTTTAGTCACTCCCATTCAACAGATCGCTGCAATTGCTGCGGTTGCAAATGGCGGGAAATTGATGAAGCCCCATATTATTAAAGAAATTGATGATCCTAATACTGGAGAGTCGCGGAAGATTTCCCCGGTAATGATTCGACAAGTCATCTCTGCTGAATCAGCGAAAGAAACAAGTGGTTATCTTGAACAGGTCGTATCAGATCAGGTCATAGGTACAGGGAAAAATGCTTTCATTGAAGGTTATCGTGTTGCAGGCAAGACAGGAACCGCGGTCAAATTGGTGGATGGGGTATATAATAAAACGAAGCAAGTTATTTCTTTTACTGGATTTGCCCCCGTAAATGATCCGAAAATTGCAGTCATTGTCATCATGGATGAACCTATGGATGGTACAGTGGGTGGGGGAAGAGCTGCTGCTCCCGTTTTCAAGAAAATTGTATCTCAATCTTTGCAGTACATGAATGTTCCGAAGATAGTAACAAGTGAGCAAACGAAAGAGAACACGAGTGAGAAAGCTACGTCGGTAACGGTAAGTTATACAACACCGAATATGGTGGGTAAAGCCATTGGCAAAGCTAAGAAAGAGCTTCTAAATACCGGAATCGCATTTGAGACACTAGGTAGCGGTAGTACAGTTGTTAATCAATACCCAGCTAAAGGTTCAGTAATGAGCTCGGGACAGCGAATTTATCTTCTGACTGAAGAAAATGATCAAATGGAAGTTCCTAATTTAAAGGGAGAATCTTTGCGAGATGCACTGCAAGTGTTGACTTTAATGAAATTGACAGCTAGCGTAGAAGGTGAAGGTTATGTTACAGAGCAAACGGAGACAAAAGAAGGTAATAAACGTAAAGTGCTATTGATTCTTTCGCCTGCTGATGAGATGGCTACTATGCTTAAGGATGAGAATGAGACAGAGAAAGAAGACCCGTAACGTGCTGTGTATTAGTTGCAGGGCTTGTTCTAACCCCTGGCTGTCCTGAATACTCATGATAACAACAATGTCATGAGCTCAGGACAAGTAGGGAGGGTATACAATGAAAGTTTCAAATTTGACACTTAGACGGAGGCTACTGTGGAGCTTGCTGTTCTTTTGTGTGTTGTTCGGTGCTTTAATCATAAGACTAGCTTACGTTCAGCTGGGGTTGGGTAGTGAACTCTCCGCTAAAGCAGAAGATTCATGGAGAAGAAACATTCCTTATTCAGCAAAAAGAGGGGAAATTCTTGATCGGAACGGAACACCTCTAGCCTTTAATATCAGCTCTCCAACCATCATGGCGATACCCGTTCAGGTTAAAGAGCCAGAGGCTATAGCGCAGGCGTTGTCCCCTCTGCTTGGGATGACGCAAGAAAAAATATTCAAAGTCATAACTAAAAAAGGTTCTATGATTGAAAAATTACAGCCGGGTGGTCGCAAAATTACAATGGACCTTGCTCAAAAAATTCGGGATCTGGATCTACCTGGCATTGTTGTTGCAGAAGATAACAAAAGATATTATCCGTATGGAGATCTCGCTGCACACATTTTAGGATTCACAGGAATTGATAATCAAGGGATAACAGGAGTCGAGAAAAAATATAATGATAAACTATTAGGTATGAACGGTAGTATTTCCTACCTTTCTGATGCTGCGGGCAGGCTAATGCCTGGTTCATCTGAGAAGTATGTTGAACCCAAAGATGGATTGAATTTAGAACTTACGATTGACAAGTCTATTCAGTCTATTATGGAACGTGAGTTAGACCAAGCAATGGTGCAGTTTCAAGCACGGGGTAGTTGGTCTATTGCAATGAATCCTAAGACAGGCGAGATACTAGCTATGGCAAGTCGGCCTGGATATGAACCAGGAAAATACAAAGAATATGCTTCTGAGGTCTATAACCGGAATTTACCGATCTGGATGACATATGAGCCGGGTTCGACATTTAAGATCATTACATTAGCTGCCGCACTTCAAGAAGGGAAAGTGGATCTAGAACGGGATACTTTTTTTGATCCAGGGTATATCAAAGTGGGTGGCGCCACCTTGAAATGCTGGAAAAGGGGGGGGCATGGTAGTGAAACATTCCTTGAGGTTGTTGAGAACTCTTGTAACCCTGGATTTGTATTACTCGGACAGAAGCTTGGGAAAGAATCACTATTTAAATATATTCGTGATTTCGGCTTCGGTTCTAAGACCGGTATAGACCTTAATGGAGAAGAGAATGGGATATTATTTAAGTTGTCTCAAGTAGGGCCTGTGGAGTTGGCTACGACCTCATTTGGTCAAGGTGTATCTGTTACACCGATTCAGCAGGTAGCCGCTGTATCTGCTGCTATTAATGGTGGTAAGTTGTATAAGCCTTATGTCTCTAAGGCATGGATTAATTCCGAGACAGGTGCTACGGTTGAAGAAATGCAACCTGAACTTATAAGACAGGTTATTTCAGAAGAGACATCGAAGAAGGTAAGAGAGGCTTTAGAAAGTGTTGTAGCTAAAGGCACAGGGCGTCCTGCCTTTATCGATGGATATCGTGTAGGTGGGAAGACAGGTACGGCACAGATTGTAGTTAATGGGCGTTACTCCGCTACAGAACATATTGTTTCTTTTATTGGATTCGCACCTGCTGATGATCCTCAGATCGTCGTGTATACCGCTGTAGATAATCCGAAGGGGATTCAATTTGGGGGTGTAGTTGCTGCGCCTATTGTCCAGAATATATTAGAGGATTCATTGCGGTATATGAATGTTCCAGAGCGCAAAGATCAACTGACGAAAGAATACAAGTATGGCGAGACTCCTATAGAGACGGTGCCTGATTTAGTCGGCGCGACGATACAGGATCTCTATGAGGATTTGAATATGAATTTCATGCTGACTAAATCAGGAAGCGGAAAGACTGTAGTTAGTCAAGCACCTAAGGCAGGTAGCAGGGTGGAACGCGGTTCAACGATTCGTATTTATATGGGCACTTCTGCAGAAGATGATGAAGTGAACAAGGTACCTTAGTGTATCTGGAATTCGGACGACAATTGAAATAGAGCGAGGGATTACTAATGAGACTTAATGAATTGGCTTCATCGATAGCGATTAAAGAGATTATGGGTAGTGGGGATATAACAGTGTCGGGTATCCAGATTGATTCTCGCAAGGTAACACCAGGCGATTTATTCATCTGTTTACCAGGACATACCGTTGATGGACATGATTATGCTTCCCAAGCAGCAGAGCGGGGAGCATCTGCACTTGTTGTAGAAAGAGAGCTCGACGTAGAATTGCCTCAAGTCATTGTTAAGGATTGTAGATATGCAATGGCTGTGTTTGCTAATGCCTTTCTCGGATCACCAAGTAGCCAATTGAAGGTGATTGGAGTAACAGGGACGAATGGAAAGACAACAACAACCTATCTCATAGAGAAAATTATGAATGATCATGGCGTGAAGACGGGGCTGATCGGAACGATTCAGATGCGCTATGGTGGACGGACATTTCCAATGTCAGGAACGACACCTGAATCGTTAGATTTACAACGATCATTACATGATATGGCAGCTAGTGGGACTCGGTGCTGTGTAATGGAGGTATCTTCACATGCTTTAGAGCAGGGTCGGGTGAAAGGGACCGATTTCCGGACAGTTATTTTTACGAACTTGACCCAGGACCATTTGGATTATCATAACACGATGGAGGAATATCAAAGAGTTAAAGGCTTATTGTTCTCTCGTATGGGCAACTCGTTCATAAGTAATCCTGACAAGCGAAAGTATGTTGTACTTAATGCAGATGATCCAGCTTCCAACTACTTTGCCCAGATCACAGCGGCTGAAGTTATTACGTATGGTTTGGAAGACGGGGCGAATGTGCGCGCCACTCAAATATCTATTACAGCACAGGGTACGAACTTTCATGTTGATTCTTTCAAGGGAAGTATAGACATTCAACTAAAAATGGTTGGTAAATTTAATGTGTATAATGCATTAGGTGCGATTACGGCTGCTTTACTAGAAGAAGTTAGTCTAGAAGAAATTAAACGTAGTCTTGAGTCGATCTCGGGGGTCGATGGACGGGTTGAATCTGTTGATGCGGGGCAACCCTTTGCAGTGATCGTTGACTATGCGCATAGTCCAGATGGGCTTGAGAATGTATTGAAGACAGTTAATGAATTTGCCAAAGGGCGAATCTTGACTGTGTTTGGCTGTGGTGGGGACCGTGATAAAACAAAGCGACCTATTATGGGTAAAATTGCCGCTAAATATAGTGATGTTGTATTCGTGACTTCAGATAATCCTCGGACTGAGGATCCAGAATTGATATTGAAGGATATCGAAGCGGGACTTCTGGAAGATCAGGTATCTCAGGATAAATATCAAATGATTATGGACCGGAGAACTGCAATCCAAAAGGCTATTGAAATGGCAAGCCCTGACGATGTAGTATTGATTGCGGGGAAAGGTCATGAGACCTACCAATTGATTGGACAGACGATTCATGAATTTGATGACCGTATCGTCGCCAAAGAAGCGATAAGGGGCATATTAATGTGATTACAAAAACGTTGAGAGAAATCGCTGTGATGTGCGGGGGGAATCTCGTACATCAACAGGACAGTGACATCGTGATTCACGGAGTGATTCGAGACTCACGTCATATGTCGGAGGGATGTTTATTCATTCCGTTAGTCGGAGAAAACTATGATGGACATGTTTTTGTCGCAGAAGGGTTACGTACAGGAGCTGGAGGAGCCCTTTGGCAACGCGATCGGGGCACGCCTCCACAAGGCGCTGTTATTGAAGTAGATGACACACTGGTAGCTTTACAGATGCTTTCCGAAGCCTATTTACGTGAAGTGGGTAGTAAGGTTATTGGTATTACAGGTAGCAATGGTAAGACTACGACCAAAGATATGGTAGCGGCTCTACTTGAAACAACTTACAAGGTGCATAAAACCGTTGGGAACTACAATAACCACATTGGTCTACCCCTCACTATTTTAGCTATGGATAGGGATGTCGATATTATTGTGCTTGAAATGGGCATGAGTGAACGTCATGAAATTGAAGTTCTTGCGGCTATTGCAAGTCCAGATGTAGCGGTTATAACAAATATTGGTGAGGCACATTTGCTTCAGTTAGGATCCCGGGAGGAAATTGCCCGAGCTAAGGTGGAAATTTCTAGTGGACTTAAGTCAGGAGGTCTGCTTATATATAATGGCGATGAGCCGTTGATTTCGGAAGTGCTCGCAGAGTCCACTACCATTAAGCCCATCGACATGAAGACATATACTTTTGGTATGAATCCAGATAACGACGAATACCCTACGGGAATGTTAAATCACAATAAGGGCGTTATATTCACAACGAATATATATAAGGAACAAGGGATTGATTTGCCTCTGCTTGGACGACACAATGTTGTGAACTGTTTAGCAGCACTTGCTGTTGCTCGTCATTTCAGTGTAAGTGAGGAGAACATTCATAAAGGGTTATCTCAGTTACGTTTATCAGCGATGCGAATAGAGCAAATTGTACTGCCGACCGGGTTAACAGTGCTGAATGATGCTTATAACGCTAGTCCATCTTCAATGAAGGCGGCAATTGATGTACTTCAAAGTATGAAGGGTTATCGCACAAAAATTGCAGTGCTTGGGGACATGCTTGAACTTGGGTTGCAAGAGCAGGAATTTCATGCCGAAATTGGGCGCTATCTGACCGCAGACAAAGTGAATCTGCTGTATACATATGGTCCTTTGTCTCGGAATACAGCTGAGGCAGCAAAAGTCCATTTACCGGAATCCAGCATACATGCATTTGAAGATAAGCAGGAACTGATAAGACACCTTAAGGACCATCTGCAACCTAGAGATATTATTCTAATGAAGGCCTCGCGTGGAATGAAACTGGAAGAAGTAGTAGATGCACTAAAAGAGAAATATTAGCAGATGTGACGTCATGAAGGGGTGAATCCATGGATATTCAATTATTATTACTTACAATCGGTGTATCTTTTATTCTAGCGGTTATAGCCGCACCATTACTCATACCCTTGTTACGGCGTATGAAGTTTGGACAACAAGTTAGAGATGATGGACCACAAAGTCATTTGAAAAAATCGGGCACTCCAACAATGGGTGGAATAGTCATATTATTAGCATTTACATTGTCTTATTTGAAATTTTCTGTTATTAATACGGATTTCTATGTTTTGTTAGTTGCCACACTAGGATTTGGATTGATTGGTTTTCTAGATGACTATATTAAAGTGGTCTTCAAGCGTTCATTAGGTTTAACGGCACGTCAGAAATTGTTGGGACAATTACTATGTTCCGCTGTGATCTGTTATTTATTATTTCAAAATGGTCATGATACCTCGATCAGTATTCCGGGTACATCTTTATCTTGGGACTGGGGCGGCTTTTTCTATTATCCTTTTATTGTGATTATGTTGCTCGCTATTAGTAACGCTGTTAATTTCACGGATGGATTGGATGGGTTATTGTCTGGGGTAAGTGCCATTGCATTAGCCGCATTCGCTGTGGTTGCTATGCAAGCCACATCGCTTCCAGCAGCCTTTGCAGCAGCGGCGATGATTGGGGCAGTACTAGGATTTCTTGTATTTAATGCACATCCTGCCAAAGTCTTTATGGGAGATACAGGATCACTCGGTATTGGTGGTGCTATTGCAGGGATTGCGATTGTTACGAAGAGTGAGTTATTGTTCCTTATTATCGGTGGCGTATTTGTTATTGAAATGCTATCCGTTGTATTACAGGTAGCTTCGTTTAAGACTCGAGGCAAACGTATTTTTAAAATGAGTCCGATTCATCACCACTTTGAACTTACGGGATGGTCGGAATGGCGTGTAGTCATTACATTCTGGGCTGTAGGTCTGGTGCTTGCCGGTCTTGGACTTTATATTAACAAGGGGTTGTAATTATGGATCATCTAGAGTCATACAGAGGTAAAAAAGTCATCGTTCTTGGTCTCGCCAAAAGTGGCGTACAAGTCGCCAAAGTATTGCATAAGTTAGGTGCATTGGTGACTGTTAATGATCGTAAAGAAAAGGAAGAATGTTCCGAAGCATCTGAGTTAGAGGCTTTGGGAATTTGTGTTATATACGGAGGTCATCCGGATGACCTTATTCATGAAGGGGTTTCACTAGTCGTTAAGAATCCGGGTATCCCTTATTCAGTCCCTCCTGTGCAAAAAGCAATCGAATTAGATATTGAGGTTGTGACAGAGGTTGAGATCGCTTATTATCTTTGCAAAGCTCCTATTATTGGAATAACGGGCTCAAATGGCAAAACAACAACGACAACTTGGGTGGGTAATATTCTTGAAGCCGCGGGGTTATCACCTATTGTAGCTGGAAACATCGGAACACCACTATGTGAGGCTGCCCTTGAAGCATCGGAAGACAACTGGATGGTAGTTGAACTAAGTAGCTTTCAATTAAAAGGAACGCAGCAGTTTCGCCCTCGAATTGGGTGCTTGTTGAATGTAGCAGAGACACATCTAGATTATCATGGAGGCATGGAAGACTATGTGTCTTCTAAAGCGAATATGTTTGTCAATCAGACAGCGGAAGATATCGCAATCCTCAACTGGGATGATCCTTACTGTCGCAGTCTTGTGCCTTATGTAAAAGCAACCATTCTACCTATTTCGATGAGTGAAGAATTAGTGGAGGGTGTGTATGTTAGTCCGCCTTTCATTGTGAATACGGAGGACACGTTGTCACGTCATATTGTGTATCGTGATCGTCAAGGAATAACCCATCAGATCATCTCTGTTGCAGAGATTGGTATCCCAGGACGTTTCAATGTGGAGAACGCACTGGCAGCTTGCGCAATCGCTATAGCAGCGGGTGTTGAAATTCATCAGTTGTCGGGTCCACTTGCTTCTTTTCGTGGTGTCGAACATCGGTTAGAGTATGTGAAGCATAGTAAGAAAGTAGCCTATTACAACAACTCCAAAGCAACCAATTCAAAAGCTACGACGATGGCTTTAACTTCTTTTAATAATCCAATCGTGCTTATCGCGGGGGGACTCGACCGTGGTTCTGATTATATGGAACTTCTGGGTGTCTTTAGTGAACGTGTCAAGGCTGTAGTGTTACTTGGGGAGACCAAAGAAAAAATAGCTAAAGTAGCGGAGCTTGCAGGATTAAAGAAAATTTCCCTCGTCGATACTGATGAGGACGCCGCCACCACACTTATACTAGCTGTGAAGGAAGCAGAGGCCTTTGCGGAAGAGGGAGACACTGTACTTTTGTCTCCCGCATGTGCAAGCTGGGATATGTTTGCTTCGTATGAAGAGCGTGGACGCATTTTTAAAGAGGCGGTGCATAATCTTAAGTAGGGGGGTGTGTGGATAAGCCCCTACTTTAATGCAAGAGGTGGCCTCTCCATGAACAAGACACGCCCGGCGCCAGATTTATGGCTCCTTATATGTATTTTGGCTTTACTTACGATTGGAATTGTTATGGTCTATAGCGCGGGTTCAGTACTTGGTTTCCATGACTATGGAGATTCTTACTATTTCGTTAAACGTCAGTTATTATTTGCCGGATTAGGACTCATCTCCATGTATATAACAGCTAACGTCGATTACCATTTTTGGCATAAGTATGCGAAGATTGGACTCATGGTATGCTTTGTTCTTCTGATAATTGTGCTTATTCCGGGGATTGGCAATGTTCGAGGCGGAGCTCGAAGTTGGCTTGGAATCAGTTCCTTTGGTATTCAGCCTTCTGAATTTATGAAATTAGGTATGATTCTATTTCTGGCTAAATGGCTTAGTCAAGAGCAGTTTAATATTACTTTTTTTACAAAAGGGCTACTCCCTCCCTTGGGTCTAATTGGAATGGCCTTTGGGCTCATTATGTTACAACCAGATCTAGGTACAGGTACTGTTATGTTAGGTGCTTCACTCATGATTGTATTTACGGCAGGTGCGAAGCTTAAACATTTGGCATTCTTAGGTTTAGCTGGCGCTGTTGGTTTTGCCGGATTAATTATCGCTGCACCTTATCGTTTGCTTAGAATTACAGCTTTCCTCGATCCGTGGTCTGATCCTTTAGGGGCAGGATATCAAATTATTCAATCTCTGTATGCTATTGGTCCTGGAGGTCTTGGTGGGCTTGGGCTTGGTATGAGTAGACAGAAATATAGCTATGTCCCAGAACCACAAACGGACTTTATCTTCTCCATATTGGCTGAGGAGCTTGGATTTGTTGGCGGATTGATTGTACTCTTATTGTTTCTCATTCTAGTGTGGCGTGGCATGCGTATAGCTATGACAATACAGAATAGTTTTGGTAGCTTACTAGCCGTTGGCATAGCTGGGATGGTTGCTGTTCAGGTAATCATTAATATCGGGGTTGTTATTGGTTTAATGCCAGTGACGGGTATCACGCTTCCTTTAATTAGTTATGGAGGGTCTTCCTTAACGCTCATGTTAACAGCTCTTGGTATTCTACTAAATTTATCCCGTTATGCGAGGTGAACAGCATGCGAATTGTTCTAACCGGTGGCGGAACTGGCGGACATATCTATCCAGCCCTTGCTATAGTAAGACAATGTGAACAAGAGGATGATCATTCACAATTTCTATATATTGGTGGACAGAGAGGTTTAGAGAGTAAATTGATTCCTCAGGAGAATATTGCTTTCCAATCGATCGATATCACGGGCTTTCGACGGAAGTTGTCATTGGATAATGTTAAGACGGTATTCCGATTTTTAAAAGGGGTTAGAACATCCAAGCGTCTCTTATCTAAGTTCAAGCCAGATATCGTTGTAGGCACAGGGGGTTATGTATGTGGGCCTGTTGTATATGCTGCTGCTAAATTGGGTATTCCAACAATGATTCATGAGCAGAATGCGATTCCGGGACTGACTAACTCTTTCTTGAGTCGCTATGTTAGTGTGGTTGCGGTGAGTTTCTCTGATTCAAAATCATTTTTTCCTAAGGCTAAGAGTGTTATTTATACTGGGAATCCTAGAGCTACAACGGTGTACTTAGCTAATAGAGACAGAGGATTTGCAACTTTAGGTATTCCTATGGACAGTTCTGTAGTACTGATTGTAGGGGGGAGCCGTGGGGCTAAAGCCATCAATGAAGCGATGATTCAAATGGCCCCCCTTTTAGATACGTTAAAGCATCTTCAATTCGTATATGTTACGGGAGATCGTTATTTTGATGTAACGTGTGAAGAAATCCGCAGTAAGCTTGGAAGGTTGCCTAATCATCTTCATGTCCTTCCCTATGTGCATAATATGCCGGAAGTACTTGCAGCTACTTCCCTAATCGTGAATCGTGCGGGGGCTTCATTCTTGGCAGAAATTAATTCATTGGGTATACCCTCTATACTTATTCCATCTCCTAATGTGACCAATAATCATCAAGAGGCTAACGCTAGGCAGTTGGAGAAGGCAGGAGCGGCCGAAGTGATCGTGGAGAAAGAATTAACAGGCGACCGGCTTTTTCAGGCCATTTCAAATATTATGGGAGATTTGGACGTTCATAGAACAATGTCTGAGTCTTCTCGCAAGCTCGGCAAACCGGAATCCGCCAATCTAATCGTTGAAGAAATGCGACGTTTGTCAAGAAGAGTTTAAAAGACATTGGAGATTGTCACACACCTATGTGGGATTACATAAGATATCATATAATCGTGACAATCGCCCAAGGACACGGCAATATCGCACTAGGAACCCCAATCTTCTCCTAATTTACTGAGAGATGGCATTATTCGATTAGAAGTTAGGAGGTATTACGTTGCAGCAATGGACATCGCTATTATCGGAGTTAAACGTCGGGGCAATTTACCTGGATGAAGCACTCGCAAGACATACGACATGGAAAATCGGTGGACCAGCCGATGCGCTGATCATCCCTGAGACCAGAGAACAGCTACAGGAGCTTATTAAGCTACTACATCAGCATGAAATTCCCTGGATGCAGATGGGTCGCGGCTCCAATATGCTTGTGTCTGATAAAGGGATACGTGGAGCAGTCATCAAGCTAGGCGGGGATTTGGAATACGCTGATTTTCAGGAGGATGTTGTAACTGCGGGGGGTGGTTGCTCTTTTGTGAAATTGAGCATCATGGCAGGTAAGCGAGGGTTAACGGGTTTGGAGTTCGCAGCGGGTATTCCCGGTTCCGTCGGTGGAGCCGTATATATGAATGCCGGAGCCCATGGGTCTGATGTGTCACGCATATTCAAGTCCGCTGAGATTGTACTAAATACAGGTGAAATGGTATCTTATGCTGCTGAGGATATGACTTTTGCGTATCGTCATTCTATTCTGCATGAGCGCAAGGGAATTGTAGTTGAAGCTACATTTGAGCTTAATCACGGCGTGCGTACGGAGATAGCAGCAGCTATGGCTTGTAACAAGGACCGACGTCGCCGCACTCAACCGCTGCAACTGCCTTGTGCAGGAAGTGTGTTCCGTAATCCGCCAGGCGATCATGCGGCCAGACTTATAGAGGCTGCTAATCTTAAAGGTTATGGTGTTGGTGGAGCAGAAGTATCCGTGCAGCATGCCAATTTCATTGTAAACACTGGTCAAGCTACAGCAGAGGACGTGCTCACCCTCATACACGAAATTCAGGCAAAAATTTTTGCTGAACAAGGTATCTCGTTGGAACCCGAAGTGTTCGTAGTGGGTGAGCGGTAAACTCGGAGGTGATACATTGGACAAATTGGTGATTGAGGGAGGCAAATCTCTATCAGGAACCGTACGTATCCATGGAGCAAAGAATGCCGCACTGCCTATATTAGCGGCAAGTTTGCTAGCTGATGGTGAAGTTAACTTGACGAATGTACCACATTTATTGGACATTGAGGTCATGTTGAATATCCTGAGTCGGCTTGGTTGTCAGACACGGCATGAACAAGAGAATGTCATTGTGGATACGTCGTCCGCCAATTCGTTTCATGTACCAGATGATTTAATGAAGCAGATGCGATCATCCATTTTTCTAATGGGACCTTTGCTTGCCCGTTTCGGGGAAGTTAATATTTACCAACCGGGTGGTTGCGCGATTGGAGAACGTAAAATTGACCTTCATTTGCAGGGATTAAAAGCTCTAGGGGCGGAGATTCAAGAAGTAGATGGTCAAATCCATTGCAAAGCTAGCAAGCTTATAGGGGCGGATGTCCATATGGATTTTCCAAGTGTAGGTGCGACTGAGAATATCATGATGGCAGCAGCCACAGCTCAAGGAACAACGACTATTACTAATGCTGCAAGAGAACCCGAGATACAGGACCTTCAGAATTTCCTGAATCAGATGGGCGCTAACATTATCGGCGCTGGAACAGATACGATAACTATACAAGGGGTTACTCACTTATTCCCCTGTAGTTATGAAGTGATACCTGATCGAATTGTTGCGGGTACTGTTATGATCGCTGCAGCAGTAACACGTGGTTGTGTGACACTAACGCATTGTAATCCAGCTCACCTCACATCTCTTATTCATGTCCTCAAACGCGCTGGTGTTCAAATTGGTGTCTGCAATGATATAATGAACATTAGCTGCATGAGTCGTCCTAAAGCGGTAGAACGGATTATTACTTCGCCTTATCCATCTTTTCCAACAGATCTGCAATCCCAAGTCATGGTCCTATTGTCCTTGGCCGATGGATTCAGCGTTATGAAAGAGACAGTGTTTGAAGGACGCTTTAAGCATGTGAATGAGCTTGCAGTGATGGGGGCTGACATTTCCATTGACCTCAATTGTGCTTTCATAAGGGGTGTGCAAAGGTTATATGGTGCAACCGTGGAAGCTACCGATCTTAGAGCAGGTGCTGCATTGGTTATTGCAGGTTTAGCCGCACAAGGTAAAACCATTGTGGAACAGGTGCATCACATTGACCGAGGATATGATCATATTGAGAAGCTGTTCCAGAAGTTGGGAGCCGATATTCAGAGGCATACTCCGGTACTCAAACAGTTAGATTTGGCCAATTAACGTCCTAAGTTATCCCCTTCGACATGAGGAGGGGATAGGGACATTTTATGGAGAGTTGCTATGACACGATCGCATATTCCAGTTTTGAAAGAAAAAAAATCAAAAAAAATGAAGACAAGCCGCAAAATCATTATCATTTTGATGTTTCTTTTTATCGCGTTGCTTGCTGTACTTTTTTTTCGTTCTCCTATAAGCCAAATCTCTGAAATTAATTTTCAGGGAAATACATTTACCACTCGTGATCAATTGCTTCAACAAAGCCAACTTACAGTCGGAGATCAGTTCTTTGGTATTTCTACATCTACAGTGTCACAACGTTTGGAGGGAATTAATTCAATTAAGTTAGTTAAAGTGGACAAGCAGTTTCCAGGTAAGATTCATGTGCAAATTGAAGAATACCAAACGGTTGCCTATGAACTGGGAAAAGATGGGTCACTTGAAGCTATTCTAGCGAATGGAGCATTAGTTTCAGTAGGGAGTACGGGTATTGCCGTAGAGAAACCTATATTGACCCAGTGGAGCCCTGAAGATCCTAACAAAGTCAAGTTAAGTCAGGCGCTTGGACAAATTCCAGATCAACTAACTTCTGATATATCTGAAATCATACCCTCACCTACAACATCTTTTTCAGACAGAATAAAGATCTATACTAGGTCTGGTTTTGAAGTGATTACCGCGATATCATTACTTAGTGACAAAGTAGAATATCTCAATCAAGTGATTGAAACACAAGAGGCTGGCCTCATCACTATGCTCGAAGCGGATACTTATGAACCGTTTCCATCTTCAAAAATTGAAGTTCTAGATGAGGAAGGTACTACTAATGAATAACAAATAATGCTACAATGACAATTATGGATAAGAGTATTCTAATTTTCTAGTTTCTATGAATTTTAAATAAGTAGAAAATTATCGCTAATATTAAAAAAAATGTTGAAAAAAGAGGAAAAGATTAGAAGCTTGTTGAATAGGTACTAAGTGTGTTATTAAATAGACTTGAAAGTATGATTTTTAAGTCATACATTCTAAATTTTACTGAAGGTAAACGTGCAGCTAGCTATACTGCTGTAGTCATTTATTCTTTAATCTGTTAGTTACTTTGATAAATAGGAGGTGCCACAGTTGAGCAACAATGACATCATTGTTAGTTTGGACATCGGTACATCCAAAGTTCGTGCTATTATTGGGGAAGTAAATAATGGAACCTTTAATATTATTGGAGTTGGATCTGCCGACTCAGAAGGAATACGCAAAGGCGCAATTGTAGATATTGATCATACCGTACAATCCATCCGTAGTGCAGTTGAACATGCGGAACGTATGGTTGGTATTCAAATATCTGAAGTATATGTCGGCATTTCTGGGAATCATATCGGACTTCAATCTAGCCACGGAGTAGTGGCTGTGTCGAACGAGGATCGGGAAATTGGAGAAGAAGATATTGAACGTGTGCTTAAAGCGGCTGAAGTTGTTGCACTTCCTCCAGATCGGGAAATTATCGATGTTGTCGCTAAGCAGTACGTAGTGGACGGTCTTGAAGGAATTCAAGATCCGCGGGGTATGATTGGTGTTCGTCTAGAAGTGGAAGCCATCATTATTACGGGTGCTAAGACGGCCATACATAATCTTTTGCGTTGTGTAGAGAAATCGGGTCTGAAGATCAAGGATTTAGTCTTGATGTCATTGGGTGCAGGACAAATGGCCTTATCCAAGGATGAGAAAACGATGGGATCTGTTCTTGTAGATATCGGAGCAGGTACGACGAGTATTGCTATTTTTGAAGGCGGAACGATGGTAGCAACTTCTACACTCCCTATTGGAGGAGAATATGTAACCAACGATATTGCTTATGGGCTAAGGACGTTGACGGATCAAGCTGAGAAAGTGAAGTTGAAATATGGATGTGCTGTAATTGAAGACGCTGCTCCAGATGTTATTTTTAAAGTAACTCGAATTGGTAGTAACGTAGAAAAGGAATTTACACAGCAGGATCTGGCCGCCATTGTGGAGCCTCGAATCCAAGAAATATTCCATCTCCTTCATCAAGAAGTGAAACGTCTAGGTTACAACGAGCTTCCGGGAGGTTATATACTAACGGGGGGAACGGTTTCTATGCCTGGCGTTCTGCAGGTAGCACAAGTGGAACTTGCTGCTTCTGTCCGTATTGCTGTACCAGATTATATCGGGGTGAGAGATCCAGGATTTACTAGCGGTGTGGGTGTACTCCATAATGTGATACGTAATATTCGCGTGCGTAGTAATACTAATGTGAGTAATAAAAAACCACCAAACCGCAACAATAAAGCAAATCCTGCGTCCAATCAAGGGAAACCTCAAAAACCGGGTTTGGTAGAACGCTTTAAAAACATGTTTAGTGAATTTATATAAGGCATTCATATAACAGTGAACGGTCCGTCCATGTACAAAGAGGGGGAGATGGAATAGTATGTTGGAATTTGACTTTGAAATGGAGAGTTTAGCCCAAATAAAAGTGATTGGCGTAGGTGGTGGAGGCAGTAATGCTGTAAACCGAATGATCGAGAATGGTGTACAGGGTGTAGAATTCATTACTGTAAATACCGACGCTCAAGCTTTACACATGGCTAAATCAGAACACAAATTACAGATTGGGGACAAGCTTACGAGAGGTCTCGGAGCTGGAGCCAACCCTGAGGTAGGAAAGAAAGCAGCAGAAGAGTCTCGTGAATTGATCTCGAATACATTAAAAGGTGCCGATATGGTATTCGTAACTGCAGGAATGGGTGGCGGTACGGGTACGGGTGCAGCGCCGGTTATTGCTGAGATTGCTAGAGAGTGTGGAGCGTTAACAGTCGGAGTAGTTACACGTCCTTTTACGTTTGAAGGTCGTAAACGTTTCTCTCAAGCAGAACTAGGGATTGAAGCTCTAAAAGAAAAAGTTGACACTCTAATAGTCATTCCAAATGATCGCTTGTTGGAAATTGTAGATAAGAAGACACCAATGCTCGAAGCATTTCGTGAAGCGGATAATGTTCTTCGTCAAGCTGTGCAAGGTATCTCTGACCTCATCGCAGTTCCAGGTCTTATCAACCTTGACTTTGCAGACGTTAAGACAATCATGACAGAGCGTGGATCTGCTTTAATGGGTATAGGAGAAGCTTCAGGCGAGAATCGTGCAGCTGAAGCGGCACGTAAGGCAATCATGAGTCCATTACTAGAGACTTCTATCGAAGGAGCTCGCGGTGTGATTATGAATATAACAGGGGGTTCTAATTTATCCCTGTATGAAGTGAATGAGGCTGCAGAAATTGTCACTTCTGCTTCAGATCCTGATGTGAATATGATCTTCGGTGCTATCATTGAAGAAGATATGAAGGATGAGATTAAGGTGACGGTGATAGCTACTGGATTTGAGCACAAACAAGCTATGCAACATACACCCGTTCGTAAACCGGCAACAGGAACACCTGAGACTGAAGCCACAGACAATCGTAGTAATACTTTACGACCTTTTGGTAATCAGCCAAGTAATGAACAGTTGGATATTCCGACGTTCTTGCGCAATCGTTCCCGTCAGAATAATGACTAATTGAAAGATAGATAGATTGAACTAAAGTGAGCGATAGTGTGTTGTTTTCATGGTAAGACTAGAATATAACTGACCGTTCTTCTTTAGTCCAATCTATATAGTTCAATGGAAAATCCCAGTATTTCTTTCTAAAAGAAATACTGGGATTTTTGTTGTCCATTGTTCTTCTAAGATTACTCCTCTTTTTGTACAACCTCATAACATCAAACGACAAAAAAAGTTCCATGTTCCCTCCTAGGTTCTGACAGACTTTGAAACATAAACTTCTTATACTAAACACATCTCCCAAAATTCAAAAGAGAACGAGTTGGATTCAGCAATTTTGAGGCATCTTTGAAGATTCCAAGTTGATAGGTGAAGACAATGATTGTCTATATTGATCTTATCTTTATAACTAACCTACTTATCGATGGTACCCTTTTATGGCTTACAGGCTGGATGCGTAAGACCCCAATGCAGTGGTGGCGTATACTGTTATCGGCAATACTAGGGGCGCTGTATGTCATGATGATGTTTGTGCCACAGCTTTCTTTTATGTATACCTTTCTAATAAAGTTTGGTCTTTCATTGATTATGTTATGGATAGCTTTTGGTTTTAGAAGTCTTCAGAACTATATTCGTAATATAGGTGCTTTCTATATTATCAATTTTGCAGCGGCTGGTGGAATTATTGGGATACATTATTTGTTGCAAAATTCTAGTGAGCTATGGAGTGGAATTTGGTTTACAACATCAGGGGGTCTTTCTTTTGAATTGAAAATTGGGTTTTGGTTCATATTTATTGTTTTTTTTATCGTTATAATTTGGTTCAAAATTGTTCAGTCTTCAAGAAATAAACTAGTTAATAGGCACACCTATTTAGGAGAAGTGACGGTTCATATTGGTGGTCAAAGTGTAAATTGTACAGGACTATTGGATACAGGCAATCAATTGAGTGATCCATTAACTCGGATGCCCGTAATGATCATGGAAGTGTCACTTTGGGAAGATTATCTACCTGCTTCTTGGAGAGGGAAATTAGCTGAAGGAGAAGCGGACAAACTAGTGGTCGAACTTGGAGAAGACGATCATTTTGCTTGGCAAGATCGCCTAAGGCTTGTTCCATACCGGGGTGTTAACCGGGGAACAGCTTTTATGCTTGCGCTGAAACCTGATTCTGTTGAGGTTGTAATGGAGGGGAAGGTAACGGTGACTTCTAGGGTTCTTGTAGGCCTGGATAGTGGGATTTTATCGGCGGAGAGAGCATATAGGGCTATTATTCATCCTGATCTAGTACAGGAGGACAGTGCATCCTTAGAGGGGCAACACACGAAGCCAGTGCATGTTCCCCCGATTTAATATTCTATAAGAATAGATAGCTCTAAGAACCGTAACTATTGCAAAGTCGATCTTTCTACGGAAAACTAAACACATGCTTACGAAGTCAGTTTTCCTACGGAAAACTTTAGGAGGAGTAAATATGGTGGTCAAATGGAGATTAGTATTACAGGTTCAATATTATCGGGTGCTCTTTTATTTAGGAATGAAAAGTGATGAAGTCTATTACATAGGAGGAAGCGAAGCACTCCCACCACCGTTAACTCGTGAGGAAGAGGAATATTTACTGCAAAGACTTTCGACGGGTGATGCGGCTATTCGCGCCATGCTGATTGAACGGAATCTTCGATTGGTAGTTTATATAGCTCGCAAATTTGAGAATACAGGGATTAACATTGAGGATTTAGTATCTATTGGTGCTATTGGTCTGATTAAAGCTGTAAATACGTTCGACCCTGAGAAAAAAATTAAATTAGCAACATATGCGTCACGTTGCATTGAGAATGAGATATTAATGTATTTACGTCGCAATAATAAAATTCGTAGTGAGGTTTCTTTTGATGAACCATTAAACATTGATTGGGATGGGAACGAGCTACTACTATCGGATGTACTTGGCACAGAGAATGATACGATTTATCGAAATATAGAAGAACAAGTAGACCGTAAGCTACTTCATAAGGCGCTCGATAAATTGAGTGAACGAGAACGAACTATTATGGAACTTAGATTCGGATTACAGGATGGGGAGGAAAAAACTCAAAAGGATGTGGCCGATATGTTAGGCATTTCTCAGTCCTATATATCTCGCTTGGAGAAGCGGATTATTAAAAGGTTACGTAAAGAATTTAATAAAATGGTGTAATGGATTAATGATCAAGAGGAATAAAATGAGCCTTCCGGGAGATAATGTACATTAATGTTTCTCCTTGGGAGGTAAATCATCATGACTCGAAACAAAGTCGAAATATGTGGCGTAGATACCGCGAAGTTACCGGTTCTAACCAATGTAGAAATGCGGGAGTTGTTTCACAATCTCCAGCAAAATAATGAACGTTCAGCTAGAGAGAAGTTGGTTAATGGTAATTTAAGATTAGTGTTGAGTGTGATACAAAGATTCAATAATCGGGGAGAATTTGTCGATGATTTGTTCCAAGTGGGTTGTATCGGCCTAATGAAGGCTATTGATAATTTCGATCTAGGACAAAATGTTAAATTCTCAACGTATGCTGTACCCATGATTATTGGAGAAATTAGACGATACTTACGGGATAATAACCCTATTAGGGTATCGCGATCTTTACGTGATATTGCTTACAAGGCGCTACAGGTTCGTGATTCCTTGACGAATCAAAATTCGAGGGAACCTACGATTTTTGAAATCTCTGCGGCACTTAATGTGCCTAAGGAAGATGTGGTATTCGCTTTAGATGCTATTCAGGACCCCGTATCGTTATTTGAGCCCATCTATCATGATGGCGGCGATCCGATCTACGTTATGGATCAGATTAGTGATGATCGAAATAAGGATGTCTCCTGGATTGAGGAGATTGCATTACGTGAGGCGATGCATCGCTTAGGTCAACGCGAGAAAATGATATTATCCAAGCGTTTTTTTGAAGGGAAAACACAAATGGAAGTTGCTGAAGAAATTGGGATCTCACAGGCTCAAGTATCTAGACTGGAGAAATCGGCAATTCAACAAATGCATAAATACGTAAAAACTTAAAAACGAAGTGATAATTGGTGAGATATCAAAGTGAATAAAACATATAACCTAAACGATCGCATTTATGGATCGTTTTTTTTTATTTATATTACGTAACTAAGACATTTTACGCATTAGACACATATATTAACCATATACTATTTTTCCTTGAGGTGTGATTAGATGATTCCAGAAAAACAAATGGTGGGGATAAAGATGAAAATCTCCGATTTTCAAACTAAAGAAGTGATTAATATTGTGGACGGGAAACGATTAGGGCAGATTAGTGATTTAGAGCTTGATCTACGGCAAGGACGGATCGATGCTATTGTCGTGCCTACGAATAGTAGGTTCATGGGTATTTTTGGCGGGGGAAGTGATCTGATTATTCCATGGCATAATATTGTCAAGATTGGATCGGATGTCGTTCTAGTGAAGATGGAGGAAGTGAAGGCATTACAAGAGGAGAAGGAACATGACCGAATTGATCGAGGGAGATAGAAGAACGTACTCAGAAGATACTGGGGGAATCTAGACAATTAAAAATATGGTACACTGAAAAAGAGGTGATTAGCAGTGGAACCGTTTGTACTGAAAACAGATACAGAATTAGCTCTTTTAATGTTGGAGCCTTGGAAGCATTATCGCGGGATTACAGCTGGCTTTACAGGTCGACATGGGGGGAGTGGTAAACTTCCTTATGATACCTTGAATTGTGCTTTCCATGTTGGAGATGACCCGAATGATGTTATAGATAATCGCAGTAAAGTCGCAGAGATGCTTGGTTACTCTCTAGAGTCATGGACTTGTGGTGAACAAGTGCACAGTCGTGACATCGCTATAGTGAGGGAAGAGGACGTTGGACGAGGCTGTCGTGACCGTAGTTCTGCTATTCAGGATACAGATGGTTTGTTAACTGATGTACCAGGTGTTCTTTTAACGTCGTTCTATGCTGACTGTGTGCCTTTGTATTTCTATGACCCTGTGAAGCAGGTTGTGGGGCTAGCACATGCGGGGTGGAAGGGAACTGTAGCACAGATCGCTCTGCATATGGTTCAAAAGATGGAGCAGCAGTATGGCAGTCATAGTTATGACATTGTGGCCGCTATCGGACCATCGATTGGTTCGTGCTGTTATGAGGTAGATGATGTAGTCATGTCAAAGGTCTACGATTTGGAGAAACGGGTTATGGGTAATGAGAAGTACTCATCATCTTGGTATGTGAACAAAAAAGACGGGAAAAGTATGCTTAACTTGAAAGAAATGAATCGACACCTTATGATAAAAGCAGGAATATTGCCGATTCATATCGAATGTACAACATGGTGTACAAGCTGCAATAACGATTTGTTCTTCTCTTTTCGCAAGGATGGCGGAGTTACAGGACGTATGGCTAGCTGGATTGGCTTAAAGTAAAGGTGGATTTTGAGAATGACATTACAAGAACGGATAGATGATGTAGAATTACGTATAAGTCAGGCTTGCCTTAGAAGTGGTAGATCAAGAGAAGAAGTTCATGTCATTGCTGTGACAAAGTATGTTTCTATGGATATGACAGCTAAAGTATTGAATCATCATAAGTTGATACACATTGGGGAGAGCCGTTGGCAAGATGCACAGGCTAAGTGGAACGAGTTAGGTCATCAAGGCATCTGGCACTTCATTGGACATCTTCAGACCAACAAGGTCAAAGATGTCATAGATAAATTTGAATATATTCATTCCCTTGATCGATTCTCTCTGGCACAGGAATTAGAGAAGAAGGCTGAAGCACTAAATAAGGAAGTACAGGTCTTCGTACAAGTGAACATTTCAGGAGAAGACACCAAGTATGGTATACAACCTGATAAGGTAGCGGACTTCCTAAGAGCGATTCAAGATTTCACACACGTTAAGGTAGTTGGATTGATGACTATGGCCCCGTTTGAGGGAGACGCTGAAGATACACGGCCTGTATTCCGAGGGTTGAGAGAACTTAGAGATGACCTGAACCGTCAAGCGTTAACACGTGAACCGATTGAGGATTTATCGATGGGGATGTCAAACGATTTCGAAGTGGCGATTGAAGAAGGCTCAACATGGGTACGACTCGGTACTATTCTTGTAGGAAAAGAGGAGGGTTAAGGATGGGTGTTATGAATCGGTTTATGAATTTTATGGGGTTGCAAGAGGAAGAAGAAATTGTTGAGCGTGGGCCGCTTCCTGTGGATGAGGAAGAGTTTGAAGCTTTGAACCAAGAGCCACGTAAGAATCAAAGAAATAATGTAGTTAGCATTCACTCGCAGAAGAATGTTAAAGTGATACTACAAGAGCCACGTTCTTATGACGAAGCACAAGAAATTGCTGATCACCTACGCTCTCATCGCACAGTCGTTGTTAATTTGCAACGTGTTCGCAATGACCAAGCACTTAGAATTATTGATTTCTTGAGTGGTACAGTTTATGCTTTAAGTGGGAGTATATCCAAAATTGGTGGGAATATATTTCTGTGTACCCCAGATACAGTTGAAATCCAAGGGAACATCTCAGAAATTCTAGCAGAGGATCTTCGACAATAACAAAAATGAGGTGAACCAAAACTGATGCAGTTTCAGGTTGAGCAGATTATTGATACATTGTTTATTATTTATAGGTACATGATTATTATTTATATCTTGATGTCTTGGGTACCAAATATGCGGGAGAATTTCATAGGGGAATTGTTGACTAAGCTAGTAGAACCGTTCTTAGCACCATTCCGTAAATTTATTCCACCGATTATGGGGATGATTGATATTTCACCTATAATTGCAATATTCGTCTTACAATTTGTACCCGTGGGATTGAAAGGGATTCTTCGTTATCTTTTTTGGTAGGTGATAAATATGAAATTAGATATCCAAGAACATTTTCATCCTGATGAGCGGAATTTTGTGGATAAAGCCTTGGAATGGGTCATTAATGCGGGGGAATACCATGAAATGAAATTAACTGATTTTTTGGACCCTAGACAGGCCTTTATACTTCAGACACTCGTTAATCGACATCCAGATGTACATGTAATAATGAACGGTGGTTACGATGGGGCCGAACGATGTCGGGCAATTCTTGCCCCAGATTACAGGGATATAGACAATGAAGATATGGGATTGTCAGTACTTAGTGTACATTCAGGAGATCAGAAATTTCTTGAACTTGATCATGGGGATTACATGGGTTCTATTCTCAGTCTGGGCATTAAAAGAACTAAGATTGGTGACATTCATGTACTTGATGATGGTTGCCACACGGTTGTAAGTCAAGATATTGCTTCTTATCTCCATATGAATTTAAATCAAGTGCATCGTATTCATGTGCAGAGTGAGATCTTGCCGCTTGAATTACTGCGGACAAGTCAGGTCTCACTTGAATCTATGGACATTACGGTCGCTTCTTTGCGCCTAGATGGAATTAGTAGTGATGTGTATCGATTGAGTCGAAGTAAAATTCTAGTACCGATCAAGGCTGGACGTTGCCGTGTGAATTGGAAGGTTGAGGAAGACCCATCTACTTCTTTAAAAGAAGGGGACATCATCTCCATTCAAGGATTAGGACGCTTCAAGGTGATGGAAGTCAGTGGAGTGACGAAAAAAGGACGTTATCGTGTAAAAGTCGGCAAATTTATATAACCCCTTTGCAGGAAATCGGCTTTTCTTGTCGAATTGAAATATGCTAAGTGATACTTAAACATTTCGTTGTTACAACTGATACAATCTAAAGTGAGTATAATTAATTACATGATTACTGAGATTTCTAGGAGGTGCACACACCCATGCCATTAACACCACTGGACATACATAACAAAGAATTTGGACGCCGAATTCGCGGTTATGATGAAGATGAAGTTAACGAATTTTTGGATCAAGTGATCAAAGACTATGAGAGTGTCATTCGTGAGAACAAGGAAATTCATAATCAAATGATTATGATTCAAGAGAGATTGGATCACTTCACAAATATTGAAGACACGCTTTCTAAGACCATTATCGTGGCCCAAGAAGCTGCGGATGATGTGAAGAGTAATGCTAAGAAAGAAGCTCAGCTCATTGTTAAGGAGTCCGAGAAGAATGCGGATCGAATTATTAATGAATCTTTGTCTAAATCGCGTAAAATATCGATGGAAATTGAAGAGTTGAAGAAGCAAGCTTCCATCTATCGAACACGCTTCCGTTCTTTAGTAGAAGCTCAATTAGAACTTCTAAGTCTAGACGGATGGGAATCACTGGAGAATCACGAAGCGAAGGAAGTAAAGGAAGTGTATTAGGCTTTACGTTCGGGTTGACTTTTGCAGTAAAGAAAGCTATAAATATAGTCATAACAGATTTATTTCGTTTATATGTATTTGATGATGGGATAAGTACGATAGTGATCTGATCTCCAGAGAGTTGGCGCAATGCTGTAAGCCGATGTTCAGACCCTAAGCGGAAGATCTTCCCGGAGAAGTGAAGCTGAAACGTCTTCTGACGCGTGTAAGCTGAACCGGTTCTGCCGAACGTTATATCGGCTCTATGTTAGAAGTGTCGGCATAGATATGAGGTGTCGCTCAAGGGTAGGGTAGACTGAATTGAGCGAAATTAGGGTGGTCACGCGAGCGTAAGTCTCGTCCCTTTGGGGATGGGGCTTTTTTGTGTTTCGGGACTTCAATCCCCCTAAATCCCCCTTATCTTAAGGGGGACCCCAGAGGGCTCAGCCCTCTGGACTCCCGAAAATTTTGGCGGATGGTGCTGTTGTGGCGTATTGATGTGACTTGGAGCGTAATATGCCGGTTCTTCCTTGGCTGCCCCTAACGGGGTTCGCCTTCGGGAACCTTTCATGCGAGTTTGGTCTTGCGGCGAGTTGTGCCGCTGACCCAGGGCACACATGCGCAAGCTATGTGTAACCGATCGGCCATTCATCCTTTGCGTGGCAAAGATATGAATGGCGAAAGACGAAAAACGAAAAACGAAAAACGAAAAACGAGTATCAATAGTACGCACTGCATACTATCAGGTTGAGTGGGAATTTTTAAAGATATTACGAAAGGTTGGATAATCATGCATAAGGTAGATGTTAAAGAAAAGGCTCGGACACGTGATCTGCGTATCCTAAATAAATGGAATGAAGAAGGAACGTTTCGTAAATCGATTGATCATCGTGAAGGTAAACCCAATTTTGTATTTTATGAGGGGCCACCTACAGCGAATGGCAAGCCCCATATTGGTCATGTTCTTGGTCGAGTGATCAAGGATTTCGTCGGTCGCTATCAGACAATGAAGGGTTACAGAGTCGTTCGTAAAGCGGGATGGGATACGCATGGTCTTCCGGTAGAACTGGGAGTACAGAAACAGCTGGGAATTACCCATAAGCATGAGATTGAGGAATACGGTGTTGAGGCTTTTATTCAGAAATGTAAAGAAAGTGTATTTGTCTATGAAGAACAATGGCGTGAACTGACAGAAGCTATTGGATACTGGACTGATCTTGATGATCCATATATCACATTAGATAACAACTACATTGAGAGTGTATGGAACATCCTAGCTACGGTCCATGAGAAAGATTTATTGTATCGCGGTCATCGCGTTAGCCCATATTGCCCAGATTGCCAGACAACGCTTAGTTCACATGAGGTGGCACAAGGCTATAAAGATGTTAAGGATCTGAGTGCTACAGCTAAATTTAAGCTTCATGATAGTGGTGAATATGTTCTAGCTTGGACGACGACGCCTTGGACATTACCTGGACACGTAGCGCTTGCTGTGAATCCAGATATGGAATATGCACGAGTAAAACAAGAGGATGGCGTATACATCGTTGCTAATAAATTAGTGGATGATGTCATGAATGGTGAATATGAAGTTATAGGTACGCTCAAAGGTTCAGAATTGGTAGGTAAAACATATGATTCGCCGTTCACATATGTCCAAGTGGAGAAATCAAATGTGATCGTGGGTGCCAAATTTGTTACTGACGCTAGTGGTACAGGTATCGTACATTTGGCTCCAGCACATGGCGAAGACGATTATAGAGTATGTAAAGAGAATGAAATTGGATTTGTTAATGTCGTGAATCTGCAAGGTTGTTACGTGGATGAAGTGAAGGAATTAGCTGGACGTTTTGTAAAAGACTGTGATGTAGATATTGTTAGAATGCTCTCGGATCGCGGATTGTTATACAGCAAAGAAAAATATGAGCACAGTTACCCATTCTGCTGGCGCTGTGATACTCCGCTACTTTATTATGCAATGGATAGTTGGTTCATCAAGACAACGGCTATCAAGGATCAGCTTATCGCTAACAATAATGAAGTAGATTGGTATCCAGGTCATGTACGTGAAGGACGTTTCGGTAAATTCTTAGAGGATTTAGTAGATTGGAATATCAGCCGTGACCGTTATTGGGGTACACCCCTAAATGTCTGGACCTGTGAAACATGCGCTACAGAATTTGCTCCACACAGTCGTGCTGAGTTGAAAGAAAGAGCAATCGGTGAGGTTAGTGATGATCTAGACTTGCATAAACCTTATGTGGATGAAATCAAGGTCCGTTGTACATGTGGTGGCGAGATGAAACGAACTTCAGAAGTAATCGATGTGTGGTTTGATAGTGGCTCGATGCCATTTGCTCAGCAACATTATCCTTTTGAGAATCAAGAAACGTTCGAACAACAATATCCTGCTGACATGATCTGTGAAGGGATTGATCAGACCCGTGGATGGTTCTACAGTCTATTGGCTGTGTCTACGTTGTTGACTGGAAAAGCGCCGTACAAGGCTGTTATGGCTACGGGACATGTCCTTGATGAACAAGGGCAGAAGATGTCTAAGTCTAAGGGCAACGTAATCGACCCTTGGGAGATTATTGAGGAATATGGAACGGATGCTTTCCGCTGGGCGTTGTTATCTGATAGTGCACCTTGGAACAGCAAACGTTTCTCCAAAGGAATCGTAGGGGAAGCGAAATCCAAGATGGTGGATACACTCGTTAATACACATGCATTCATGACTTTATATGCAGGTATTGACGGTTATAATCCAGCGGAACACCCTTTCCAACTTTCAGAACATAAGCTTGATCGCTGGGTGTTATCTCGTCTTAACAGCTTGATCAAGACCGTTGATAAAGGATTAGCGGTAAATGATTTCCTAAATGCTTCGAAAGCCATTGAATCATTTATCGACGAATTAAGCAACTGGTATATCCGTCGTTCGCGTGATCGGTTCTGGGGTAGTGGACTTACCAATGATAAGCTTGACGCATACCGTACGTTAACGGAAGTGTTACTCACAACAGCGAAGCTGATTGCACCATTCACACCTATGCTGGCAGAAGATATTTACCTTAATGTCGGAGGTAAAGAAGAAAGTGTGCATCTGGACGATTATCCACAAGTCAATGAATCTCTAATTAATGAAGCATTGGAACAAGACATGGAGACAGCGCGTCGCATTGTTGAGCTTGCACGTAACGTTCGTAATGAGACGGGACTTAAGACACGTCAGCCATTGTCTGAACTGATTGTATCCATCGATCGTGATTTCGATTTAGCGGGCTATGAAGAGATTATTAAAGAAGAAATTAATGTGAAGAACATCCGCACAGAAACCGATGATAGTGGATTTGTTGATTTCACGTTTAAGCTCAATTTGAAAGTTGCAGGTAAAAAATATGGTAAGAACGTTGGATTCCTGCAAAACTACTTCAAGGGCATGTCTGCGGAAGATACTCTTAAGGTAGTGGAAAGTGGTTCTCTACATGTCGTTTCTCCAGAAGGAGAGGATTTGCAGGTGACTTCCGAGGAATTACTTGTGGAAAAGCAAGCTAAATCAGGCTTTGCCTCTGCTAGTGGTTATGGCATTACCGTTGCGCTTAATACGGATATTACGTTGGAGTTGGAGCAAGAGGGATGGGTGCGTGAGGTTGTGCGCGCAGTTCAAGATTATCGGAAAAAACTTGATTTACCGATTGAGAAGCGTGTCGTGTTAACCTTGGATACAGATGATGAATTGAAGACCGCCATCACGACTTTCGATCGTGTACTTCGAGAAAATGTTCTGGTTACAGATGTGATGTATGGACATAAAGAGCCTATGGAACAAGCGGATATCGCTGGGAAATCTGTCGGGATTCATATTGCCGATTAAGAAAACCTCCTTTGGAACATAATAACAAGATGATGAAGCATAAGTGAAAGATGTAATGAGTGTAATGAGATGTCGTTAGCTTATGATTCAAACAAAATACGAGCCAAATGCAGCTTAGGAATTTGATCCTAAGATAGCAATGGCTCGTTTCTTTTCATTCAAAGGAGTCTGATCAGTGGTAATGGCAAATGATGACAAGGATACTATACAGACTCAGGATCGTACGGAACAAATATTCAAACTCACCTCAACCATTGCGCAGCAGCTAGAGAAGTCACGGATTGCAGAATATACAGAGCTCCTGAATCGACCGTGGCGCTTGATATGGCTAAACATATTAGCCGGTACAGCGCGTGGGGTAGGGATTGCGATCGGGTTTACATTTTTTGCAGCAACCATTATATATCTTCTTCAAATATTAGGTGCTCTGAATTTACCCATTATAGGCGATTACATTGCTGATATCGTACGTATTGTGCAGCGTCAACTGGAACTAGATTATTAAAAAGTACCAAGATTGAGTATTTGTAATTAATCTAGAAGTGATTGAAATGAAATGGATGGGTTCAAGGATTAAGACCTTCTCCATTCTCGATATACTTCTGATATTGCCGATTACGCACGATACCAATGGGTTTGCCTGTAATATCTGTAGCTACGAAACTTTCAAAGGGTTCGACACAGCCCTCTACTTCGTCGTCAGCTTCAATGGCCATTTCGTTGTAGCTGCTAATATTGTTTCCTTCAGCGAGTGCGGGACTATCTGAAGTACCCCAATTCTCAACAATTTGCCATGTATCTTCTCCATCGAAACCATTCTGATCATCTCGTTCATCGAGACTTGTTCGGCCAAAAGGAGGCATAAGAAACTCCTCTTCAACTGGACGATAATCTGATACGATTTGTCGCGGGCTGTGCTCTATACAGTATTCAGTAGCTGGAATGGCAGATAGACGATCATAAGAAATAGGGCCGTCACAAAGGGTACATAACCCGTAAACGCCTTTATCCATCCGTGCAAGTGCTGTGTCAATACGTTCTAGCTGTAAATCATCATGCTCTAGAAGAGATATGTCCATTTCGCGGTCGTAGAGTTCAGTGGCCACGTCAGCAGGATGATTATCTATCGTGGATAATTCTCCAGTCTGATCACGCAGAGATTCCTCAAGTCCATAATGTTCATTCTCCACTGTTCGTTGAGCGATATCTTCTCGTTCTTGCTCTAATTTCAAACGGAGATTGTTAAATTGGGATGACGAAAGTTGGGACATAAACAGGCTCCTTCCATTGTCTAAGAGGACAGATATTTCTCTTTATATAGAGTGTGCTATTTAAGCTCGTTTTACATAAGGAAAATGTTCTCGACAATGGTCCATTATGGACGGTTTCGGACAGGCTGTGCTACAATAAATGAGCCTATTTACATTAGAACAACCCTTTTGTTGATATCGACTGAAGGAACGAGCAAATCATACGATTGGAGTGACATTTGAAGTGATATATTATATTATTGCGTTCATTGCTTTTTTGGTAGATCAAGGAACTAAATATTTGATTGCAACCCGAATGGAGCTAAGAGAGCAGATACCGGTTATCGGTGATTTTTTCCTGATTACATCTCATCGTAATCGCGGTGCAGCGTTTGGAATCCTTCAAGATCAGCGTTGGTTTTTTATAGTGATTACAACGATTGTAGTTCTTGCGATCATATGGTATTTACAAAAAGTAATGCACTCGAAAAATAAGCTTCTTCCGCTTGCTTTAAGTCTTGTTCTGGGTGGAGCAGTAGGGAATTTCCTTGATCGTATGTTGGCTGGAGAAGTTGTTGACTTCTTGCAGTTTAATTTCGGAAGTTACACATTCCCTATTTTTAATGTGGCAGATTCATGCATTGTCGTTGGTGTAGCGCTTATTATTGTAGACTCACTTTTGGATATGAAGAGAAACCCAGTTAATCAGAACGAGGAAGGAATTGAATAAGCATGAATGACAACATGACGAACGAAGGCTACATGCTTGAGCAAGACTTGGATCTAAGGGAATGGACGATTGATGAGAGTTATGCTAAAGAACGAATAGATAAGTACATAACCGAGGTGTGGGAAGAGGATATATCTCGTTCTCAGGTTCAGTTGTGGATTGCTGATGATCATGTCCAGGTGAATGGTAACAGCGTGAAAGCGAATTATAAACTTTCGGTAGGTGATCATGTCGAGGTTACTGTTCCCGAACCCGTGACAGTTGAAATTATTCCGGAGAATATTCCGCTCGATGTTGTGTATGAGGATAAAGACGTCATTGTGGTCAATAAACCCAAAGGTATGGTCGTTCACCCTGCTCCAGGGCACTCTTCTGGAACGTTAGTTAATGCACTTATGTATCATTGTAAGGACTTGTCAGGTATCAATGGTGAAATTCGTCCAGGTATTGTTCATCGAATTGATAAGGATACATCAGGACTTATTATGGCAGCTAAGAATGATAAAGCCCATGCTTCTCTCGCGGCTCAGCTTAAAGAGCATACGGTTACGCGTCGTTATATGGCGTTGGTTCATGGGAGCGTCAGTCATGATCAAGGCACAGTTGATGCGCCTCTTGGACGTGATCCTAAGGATCGTAAAATGTTCACTGTTACGGAAAAGAACAGTAAGCGTGCGGTGACTCATTTTACAGTAAAAGAGCGTCTCGGTGACTATACATTACTTGAGCTTCAGTTAGAGACAGGGCGGACACATCAGATTCGTGTTCATATGAAGTTTATTGGACATTCGTTAGTGGGTGATCCATTGTATGGACGGAGCAAAGGAATTAAACTAAACGGTCAGGCGTTACATGCTGGTGTACTTGGATTTATTCATCCTTCAAGTGCAGAGTACATGGAATTCTCTGCTCCCATACCTGAAGATTTGGAAGAACTCCTCGCAGGGCTTCGTACTCGTTAAAAGTACAAATCATTAGATAATTAGTCCATGGCATAAAGCCATGGATTCCCTCATATTTAGGGGTAGAATTTTATATGAAATAAAATTTTGCTTACAATAGGAGATGGGACAATTATATGAGTATTCAACAATATCAAGCAACGTATATCCAGAGTAATTTTGCAGATCGTATCGGTGGTTCTAACTATGGAAAAGACACATCCATCTATAAATTCGAGAAAATTAAGCGTGCTAAAGCAGCTGCTAAGAAGGACTTTCCTGATATCGAGCTAATCGATATGGGCGTGGGTGAACCCGATGAGATGGCAGATGCGGGCATTGTAGCTAAGCTTGCTGAAGAAGCTGCTAAACCAGAGAACCGCGGCTACTCCGATAATGGTATCCCAGAATTCAAAGTAGCAGCAGCGCAGTATTTGAAAGAAGTATTCCGTGTAAGTGGTATTGATCCGGAGACTGAAATTGTTCACTCTATTGGTTCCAAACCAGCCCTAGCGATGCTTCCTTCCTGTTTCATTAATCCAGGAGATATTACAATTATGACGGTTCCTGGATATCCAGTTATTGGAACACATACGAAATACTTAGGTGGAGAAGTGTATACAGTTGAGTTGAAGAAAGAGAATCAATTTCTTCCTGATCTGAACAGTATTCCTGAAGACATTGCTCGCCGGGCGAAGCTACTATACTTAAATTATCCTAACAATCCAACAGGCGCTAGTGCGACCGAAGAATTTTTTACTAGTGTGGTTGAATGGGCTCAGAAGTATGACGTAGTTGTAGTACACGATGCTCCTTATGCTGCCCTTACTTATGATGGTTTGAAACCATTAAGTTTCTTATCCGTTCCTGGCGCTAAAGATGTTGTTGTGGAGCTTCATTCTCTATCCAAATCTTATAATATGACAGGATGGAGAATTGGGTTTGTAGCAGGAAACCCGTTAATCGTTAAAGCTTTCAGTGATGTGAAAGATAATAACGATTCCGGTCAGTTCATAGCGATCCAGAAAGCTGCGGCATACGGGTTATCTCATCCGGAGATCACAGAACAAATTGCACTTAAATACTCTCGTCGCCATAATCTGTTGGTGGATACACTCAACGAGCTTGGCTTTACGGCTGAGAAGCCAAAAGGTTCCTTCTTCTTATATGTAGAAGCACCTAAGGGTGTCAAAGGGGGACAACGTTTCGAATCTGGAGAGGACTTCTCTCAATTCCTCATTCGGGAGAAATTAATATCCACTGTGCCTTGGGATGATGCAGGGCACTTCGTTCGGTTCTCTGTTACGTTCATAGCCAGTGGTGAAGAAGATGAGAAACGAGTTATAACTGAAATTAAACGTCGTCTAAGTGATATACAATTCGAATTTTAATGATAAGGGATCTGCATATGCAGATCCCTTTCATGTTTAAGTGACAGAACCCAGCAACAGTTGACACTATTGCTGGGTTCTGTCATAATTATTTTCAAATGAATAGCACCTTTAATTCAGTCCCGTGAGACTGGCAAGGTTACGTGAACCGAGGTTCACCGCACAATCCTATAAGTATATGCTCTTATTGGATTACGACGGTTGTCCTCTCATTCATTCTGTAATGGATGAATTCGTGCACTCCTTGCCAATTGGGTAAGGAGTTTTTTGTTTGTCACGGGAGATGTTAAAGAAATCCCAACAGAAGGAGTCTTGAACCATGAATAGAGAAGTTCATGTCATCATGGATGAAACAGCAATTCGTCGAGCACTGACTAGAATAGCTCACGAAATATTGGAGAAGAACAAAGGTATTGGCGATTGTATTCTGATTGGAATCCGTACTAGGGGCGTATATTTAGCTCAGAGAATGGCTGAACGGATTCATGAGATCGAAGGAACGCCGATTCCTTGGGGAGAACTAGATGTCACGGGTTACCGAGATGATCGGGTAAAGGCAAGTGAAGAGGGAAACTCATCTGTTAATAATGTAGTTAACCAACTAAAAGATAGTCTTGGAAATGTGAGTATTCAAGATAAAAAAATTATATTGTTTGATGATGTGCTGTATACAGGTCGGACAATTCGCGCAGCGATGGATGCTTTGATGGATTGTGGCCGTCCACGAATGATCCAATTAGCGGTACTTGCAGATCGCGGACATCGTGAACTACCGATTAGACCTGACTATATTGGTAAGAATGTACCGACTTCCAACCATGAGCTAATTGAAGTGGCCTTGACAGAAACAGATGGTAAAGACGAGGTAACGATTTCTCAATATAGAGAGGAGAGAGTGTAATGATGACAGCTACTCATCTGAAAGAACGCAGTTTGCTGGGTCTAAAAGATTTGAGCCGGAATGAGATCGAATCCATTCTCGATAGAGCCGCTTATTGGGAATCACAGAGTGAGAAGGTTGTCCCTATGCTGAACTCACAATTTGTGGCTAACATGTTTTTTGAGAATAGTACAAGAACTCGCTTCTCCTTCGAAATGGCTGAGAAACGTCTTGGAGCGCAGGTTCTGAACTTTGCAGCAGCAGCTTCTAGTGTAGATAAGGGTGAATCGATCTACGATACGGTGCGAACGCTTGAATCCATGGGAATCGATGCTGGAGTCATTCGCTTGAAGCCAGATGGGGTACTACAGCATCTAGCTGAGACCGTCAATATACCCCTAATTAACGCTGGTGATGGTAATAATGAGCATCCAACTCAAGCACTGCTGGATCTGTATACCATGCGTAAGAAATTTGGATCCCTTAAAGGTCTGAAGGTATCCATTATAGGGGATATACAACATAGTAGAGTTGCTCGCTCGGATCTTTGGGCATTGAAGAAGTTCGGTGCGGAGGTAAGGTTCTGCGCACCAAACAGTATGAGAGCACCTGAACTTGAGCAATATGCTCCGTATGTATCGATGGATGAAGCTATGGAAGCTGATGTAGTCATGATGCTTAGAGTGCAACTTGAGCGTCATGCAACGGGAATCCTGAAATCAGCTGCGGAATACAGAGTACAATATGGTCTAACTGAAGCAAGGGCAGCTAAATTATCTAAGGATACAATCATTATGCATCCCGCACCGGTGAATCGTAATGTAGAGATTGATGATCTTGTGGTCGAGAGTTCACAGTCGATGATATTCCCGCAAATGAGTAATGGTGTACCGATTCGAATGGCGGTTATAGAACGCGCTTTGAAGAATTAAGGAAAAATAGACGATAAATAAATTAATAAATATACACAAATATGAATTATTATTATACAATAGATTATGAGAATATTGAGCAATCAATGAGCGGAGGTCATTATGGTAACTATAATCATGAATGCAAGTGTTCTTAATGAGCAAGGTATGCAAGAGGTTAAACATATTATACTTGAGGATGGCGTGATTAAAACTCTGTTGGATGGTCATATAGAGGTTGCGAATCTTCAGTTAGAAGCATCAGAAGTTGTGGATGCAAAGGGTAAACTGGTTACTCCAGGATTCATTGATATGCATGTCCATCTACGTGAACCTGGCTTTGAACATAAAGAAACGATTGAAAGTGGAAGTCGATCAGCGGCAAAAGGTGGATTCACGACCATTGCCTGCATGCCTAATACGCGGCCTGTAACCGATCATCCAGATGTGATTAAGCTCGTGCTCGAGAAAGCATGTGAAGCTGGAATTGTGAAGGTTCTACCTTACGCAGCTATAACGAAGAATGAGCTCGGACGTGAGTTAACGGATTTTGCAGCATTGAAAGAAGCAGGAGCGATTGGGTTCACCGATGATGGTGTCGGTGTACAAAGCGCACAAATGATGAAGGATGCGATGTATAAGGCAGCTGCACTAGATATGCCAGTCATCGCGCACTGTGAAGATAATTCACTGGTTGTTGGTGCATGTGTGGCTGAGGGAGACTTCGCGAATAGACATGGCTTGAAGGGAATTCCTAACGAGTCCGAAGCTATTCATGTCGGTCGCGATATTCTGCTAGCCGAGGCGACAGGTGTCCACTATCATGTGTGCCATGTCAGTACTGAACAATCGGTGCGGTTGATTCGCCAAGCTAAGGCTATTGGTATTCATGTTACTGCTGAGGTATGCCCACATCACCTGCTGCTGTCTGAACAAGACATTCCGGGTCTAGATGCGAATTGGAAGATGAACCCTCCACTACGTTCGCCGCGAGATGTAGAGGCATGTATCGAAGGTCTACTAGATGGAACACTGGACATGATTGTGACGGACCATGCTCCACATAGTGCTGATGAGAAAGCAAAAGGAATGGAGTTAGCTCCGTTCGGTATCGTGGGATTCGAAACGGCATTCCCACTGTTATACACGAAGTTCGTTGCGACAGGGTTGTGGGATTTATCCTTACTAGTACAACGGATGACGGCTGATCCAGCTAAAGTATTCGGCTTAAATACAGGGCAGCTTGTGGAAGGAAGTCCTGCTGACCTGACGATGATTGATCTGGAAGCTGAAAGGGAAGTTAACCCTGAAGAGTTCGTCTCCAAAGGACACAACACACCTTTTACAGGATGGAAGTTAAAAGGTTGGCCAGTAACAACATGGGTAAATGGCAACATCGTCTGGTCAGAATAAAGAACTACGCATGAACAGCACAACAATAAACATGGATTTTATATGGAAAGATAATATATAGGACTGAAGTACACGACAGAGGAGTGGGATGGAATGCAGGCAAGATTGTTATTGGAGAACGGGACATTGTTTACAGGGTTGGCTTTTGGAGCAGAGGGTGAATCTACAGGTGAAGTTGTATTTAATACAGGGATTACAGGGTATCAAGAAGTGCTTTCGGATCCTTCTTACTGTGGTCAAATTATAACGATGACTTCTCCGCTAATTGGTAACTACGGGATTACGCGTGACGATTTCGAGTCGGTAGCTCCATTTATCCATGGGTTTGTCGTTCGTCGTCATGAACCAACACCAAGTAACTGGCGTGCAGAGTACAGCATTGACGATCTGCTGAAAGAACACGGCATCGTAGGTATTAGTGAGATCGATACGCGTATGTTGACTCGTATGATTCGTAGCCACGGTACAATGAGAGGCTTACTAACAACTTCTTCTGCTTCTGTAGCAGAGTTACAAGAAAGATTAACGGGTAGTGAAATTTTGAGAGATCAAGTAGCGCGCACATCTACTAAATATACGTACAGTAGCCCTGGATCGAAAGAACGGATCGTACTTGTGGATTTTGGCGCTAAAAGTGGGATTCTACGTGAGCTTACTGCACGTGGTTGTGATGTAGTAGTAGTTCCTCAAGACACTACTGCGGAGCAAATCAGTCGTTTACATCCAGATGGTATTCTGTTGTCTAATGGTCCTGGGGACCCGAAAGATGTACCTCAAGCTGTAAAAACAGTATCTGAGCTTCTTGGGAAATACCCAATGTTCGGCATTTGTCTAGGACATCAATTATTTGCTCTAGCTTGTGGTGCAGATACGGAGAAATTGAAGTTTGGTCACCGTGGAGGTAACCATCCTGTGAAGGAGTTATCAAGCAATCGTTGTTATATTACATCACAGAACCATGGTTACACGGTTAATCAGGAGTCTATCCGCAATACAGACTTAGAAGTTACGCATATTAATAACAATGATAAGTCTATTGAAGGTCTGAGACATAGTAGCTATCCAGCATTCTCAGTACAGTATCATCCGGAAGCGGCACCTGGACCCCAAGATAGTAGCTATCTGTTCGACGAATTCCTGCAAATGATTGCGGATCATAAAATCAAATGCCCAGCTAAACCGCGTCAAGCCGAATTAGCCGCAGCCGTGAAGGGAGCATTACAAAATGCCTAAAAATAATCAACTTAAGAAAATACTCGTTATCGGATCAGGTCCGATTGTCATTGGTCAAGCAGCTGAATTCGACTATGCTGGTACACAGGCCTGTCAGGCTCTAAAAGAAGAGGGCGTAGAGGTTGTATTAATTAACAGTAACCCTGCAACCATTATGACCGATACGAATATGGCGGATAAAGTATATATTGAACCCATTACGCTAGAATTTGTTACGCAAATTATTCGTCAAGAACGTCCTGATGGATTGCTTCCTACACTAGGAGGTCAAACTGGACTTAATATGGCGGTAGAATTAGCCCGTGCAGGCATTCTAGAACAAGAGAATGTGAAACTGCTAGGAACGCAGCTTGAATCGATTGAGAAAGCTGAGGATCGCGATTTATTCAGAGATTTAATGCGCGAACTGGATCAACCTGTTCCGGAGAGCGATATTGTAACTACCCTTGAAGAAGCTCTCGCTTTCGCGACTCAGATTGGTTATCCGCTTATCGTTCGTCCTGCATACACGCTGGGTGGAACGGGTGGAGGAATTTGTGATACAGAAGAAGAATTACGTGAGACGGTTGTCTCCGGGATTCGTTACAGCCCAATCGGACAATGCTTGATTGAGAAGAGTATTGCTGGACTGAAGGAAGTAGAGTACGAAGTTATGCGTGACGCAAACGATAACTGTATCGTCGTATGTAACATGGAGAATTTCGATCCAGTGGGCGTTCATACTGGGGATAGCATCGTAGTTGCACCTAGCCAAACGTTATCAGATCGTGAGTATCAAATGCTTAGATCCGCATCTCTCAAAATTATTCGCGCATTGAATATTGAAGGTGGATGTAACGTACAGTTTGCACTAGATCCGCAAAGCTATCAATATTATGTTATTGAAGTTAATCCACGTGTAAGCCGTTCATCGGCGCTAGCTTCAAAGGCGACCGGTTATCCAATTGCTAAGATGGCAGCAAAGATCGCTATGGGCTACACGCTCGACGAAATTATTAACCCAGTAACGGGACAAACTTATGCATGTTTTGAGCCAACACTTGATTACATTGTAAGTAAAATTCCACGCTGGCCGTTTGATAAATTTATTCACGCTAACCGTAAGCTTGGAACTCAAATGAAAGCAACTGGCGAGGTCATGGCGATCGGTCGTACTTTTGAAGAATCTATTCATAAGGCTATCCGTTCGCTAGAAATTGGCGTTCATAGATTCCATCTTGAGGGTGCAGAAAAACTGAGCGAAGACGTGCTCAATGAGCGTCTTGTTAAAGCAGATGATGAAAGAATGTTCTTGATTGCTGAAGCTTTCCGTCGCGGTTATACGCTTCAACAAATTCAAGATTTAACGAAAATTGACTGGTGGTTCCTAGATAAAATCGAGGGAATTATCAACTTTGAGACCTTAATTCAAGAAGAAAAAATACTCTCTTATGAGACGCTCTATCAAGCGAAAAGACGTGGATTTACGGATAAATCGATTGCAGAAATTCGCAAGCAGAACCCAACTACGAGTAAGCATGTCTCTGAAGCGGAGGTTCGTGAATTCAGATTAGGCCATAAGTTGCGTCCCGTATACAAAATGGTAGATACATGCGCAGCAGAGTTTGAAGCTTCAACACCTTACTATTACTCTACTTATGAGACTGAGAATGAAGTGATCCAGACGTCGAAGGAGAAGATCATCGTATTGGGTTCAGGTCCAATTCGGATCGGTCAAGGGATTGAGTTCGATTATTCGACTGTTCATGCGGTGTGGGCGATTCAGAAGGCGGGCTATGAGGCTGTTATTATTAATAACAATCCAGAGACGGTGTCTACAGACTTTAACACATCGGATCGACTCTACTTTGAACCTTTATTCTTCGAAGATGTTATGAATGTGATTGAGCAAGAGAAACCGGTTGGCGTTATTGTCCAATTCGGAGGTCAAACAGCGATTAACTTAGCGGCACCACTGAGTGCTGCAGGTGTTAAAATATTGGGTACGAGTCTAGAAAGTATCGATGAGGCGGAAGATCGTAAGAAGTTTGAAGCCTTACTAAACCGTCTAAACATTCCTCAACCGAATGGTAAAACAGTAACTTCTGTTGGAGAAGCTGTTGCAACAGCAGATACAATCGGTTATCCAGTACTGGTTCGTCCTTCTTATGTACTAGGTGGACGTGCCATGGAAATTGTATATTCTGATGCGGAATTGCTTAATTACATGGAACATGCGGTGAAGATTAATCCTGAACATCCTGTATTGATCGATAGCTACATGATGGGTAAAGAAGTAGAAGTGGACGCGATCTGTGATGGCGATACTGTATTGATTCCAGGGATTATGGAGCATATTGAACGCGCAGGAGTACACTCAGGTGACTCGATTGCAGTCTATCCTCCACAGCATCTAGCAGATCATTTGAAAGAAAAAATCGTGAACATCACGATTAAGATTGCTAAGGAGCTCAAAACGATTGGTCTCGTTAACATCCAATTTGTTATCTATAAAGATGAAGTGTACGTGATTGAAGTGAATCCACGTTCATCACGTACGGTTCCTTTCTTGAGTAAAGTAACAACCATTCCAATGGCTAATCTAGCTATGCAGGCTATTCTAGGTACGAAGCTGAAAGATGCAGGCTACCAAGAAGGACTATGGCCTGAAAGTAAATATATTTCTGTGAAAGTGCCTGTATTCTCCTTCGCCAAATTACGCAGAGTAGATACTACGCTAGGACCTGAGATGAAGTCCACAGGCGAAGTTATGGGACGTGACCTTCAGTACGCTAAGGCGCTCTATAAAGGGTTGATTGGTGCAGGTATGAAAATACCGGCGACAGGAGCGATCATTGCGACCGTAGCAGATAAAGATAAGGAAGAAGCGGTAGAACTTCTAACAGGCTTTAAGAGACTAGGTTATAAAATATATGCTACCGGTGGAACGGCACAAGCTCTGAATGATGCTGGACTCGATGTAACAACGGTTCTTAAACTGAGTGACGATGGAACGCCGAATATTCTAGATCTAATCCGTAATGGTGAAGCACAGTTTGTATTTAACACATTGACCAAAGGTAAATTGCCACAACGTGATGGGTTCAGAATTCGTCGTGAGGCGGTAGAGAATGGCATCGTATGTATGACTTCACTGGATACAGTAAGAGCATTACTTATTATGCTAGATACCATCAACTTCTCATCCCAAGCAATGCCAGCATTTATTGGGCAATAAGGAGAGGCGTGTGGAATCTATGAATAATGAATATAAGAACATGGCAGGTCGTCTGATCGTGGCACTGGATTATCCAGATGCCACACAGGCTTCTCTCTTAATAGATCAATTACAGGGAATTCCCTGTTATATAAAGGTCGGGATGCAGCTATTCTATGCTGCAGGCCCGGACTTTGTGCGGGAACTGAAGTCTAAGGGGTACTCAGTATTCTTAGATTTGAAAATGCATGACATCCCTAACACTGTACGGGGTGGTGCTGAGAGCATCACTCGTCTTGGTGTGGATATGTTTAATGTTCATGCCGCGGGTGGGACTCAAATGATGCAGGCGGCATACGAAGGGATGGTTACTGCACTTGCTAGCGATCCTTCCCTTAAGAAGCCACTGATCATTGCGGTAACACAACTAACGAGTACAAGTCAGTCTGTATTAAATGATCAGATTGGTGTAACAGGTAATATTCAAGACGCGGTTGTAAGATATGCGAAATTAACAGCTGAAGCAGGCCTTCAAGGAGTTGTAGCCTCTGCGCAAGAAGTTCCGTCCATTGGTAAAGCTTGTGGCAGCGACTTTATTACAGTAACGCCAGGCATACGGCCAGCTGGGAGTCACATAGGCGATCAATCGAGGGTGCTTACGCCTGGAGAAGCAATAAGACAGGGAAGCCATTACATTGTCGTGGGACGTCCAATTACAGCGGCTACGAACCCGCGCGAAGCAGCAGAACTAATCATTGAGGAGATGATCCAGTCGTGAGTCAATTGACAGAAATTCCTGAAGTAATCGCGAAATATCTATTACAGATTGAAGCTGTAGCCTTGAGTCCTAAAGAACCTTTTACTTGGACATCTGGTATAAAATCTCCCATTTATTGCGATAATCGTTTGACGATGTCCTACCCTGAAATTCGCGATTACATAGCGGAATCTTTCGCTGCGGTCATTCGTGAGCAGTATCCAGATGTAGAAGTGATAGCAGGTACAGCAACAGCAGGGATTCCGCATGCTGCTTGGGTAGCGCAGAAGCTAAATCTACCTATGGCCTATATTCGAGATAAGGCTAAGGGACACGGTAAACAGAATCAGATTGAAGGTCTTATCAGCGCTAACCAGAAGGTGGTTGTCATTGAAGATCTAATCTCTACTGGAGGAAGCTCACTGAAGGCGGCGCTAGCTGTCAAAGAAGCAGGAGGGCTGCCATTGGCTGTGTTGGCCATATTCAGCTATCAGCTTGATCAAGCTGTTACTGCCTTCTCAGAGGCGGGTATACCGCTTCAGAGCTTGTCTAATTACGGTGCTCTAATGGATGTTGCCTTAGAACTTGGGAAAATTGAAGCAGAAGATATAGAATCGTTGAAGGCGTGGAGAGTAGATCCTACATCTTTCGGAGTATAAATGTGATTTTTATTGAATATTAGAACACAAGACTTGCCCAACTCATAGGATAGAGGGGTGAGTCTTTGTGTTTAGTTAGCATCTATTTCTAGAGTGTCTTGAAAGAAAAAATATCCATGGCCCTAGATGAATGATCGCCTCAACCTTAGGTAACAATAGCCATCGACACCTTATTTAATCATCATGAGAAAGAGGGATAGGATATGCAGTGGATATATTTCGGTAAGCTGTATAAGACTGAATTTCAGGCGGGCTGTCTAGCAAAGCGATTGGAACATGATGGCTGGATTTATGGATATGATGACCCAAGATCTGTAGAAATTTTTCGCTCACGACGGGGTCGTTTTGGAGTTCGATTTATTCCTTGATGAAAAATGCTTGACTTATTAGGTACAGATATAGTATATTAATTCTTGTCGCTAATTCATTAGTGTTCTGACGCGGGGTGGAGCAGTCCGGTAGCTCGTCGGGCTCATAACCCGAAGGTCGCAGGTTCAAATCCTGCCCCCGCAACCAATTAAACCTGCCATTATTTTTTCGTGGTTTACATAATTATTTAGGGCCTTTAGCTCAGTTGGTTAGAGCGGTCGGCTCATAACCGATTGGTCGGGGGTTCGAGTCCCTCAAGGCCCATACGCCAAAAACCCTTGTATATCAAGGGTTTTTTTGTTTGTCTTATACCTTTATCATATTAAAAATGAATAAGAATAAGACGTTGTTATTGATGTGCTAACGCATAATTGAGAGAATATGAGCAATTGTACCAATTTATTGAGTATTGAGAAGGGCTTAACTACATAAAGCACAAACCACTCAGCTTCCCTTTCTTGGGCTTGTGTAAATTCCGGTGCTTGGAATCATTATAGATAATGTTTTTACCAATACTGAATTAATGACACTTTTTATCGGAAATACAACCTAATATTAAAATACTATAGACTAATATTTAATCATGCATGATTCTAAGTAGTAAATATTTGTTAATATTGTATAGAAATACAACAAAAGGTTAACTAAATCTGATTTTCGAAAGGATTATTATATGGATATTGATTTTTTAAGTGGGTTTCAAAGAGTAATAAGATTAAAGGATTTGGAAGCATGGGATATCAAGTTTAACGACAAGGATTGTAGGATCATTCTTGTTGATGAGCAACGTCCAAGTACCGATGATGATTTCCCTTGGCTGGAAGAGGGAATTGGGGAGGACAGAAGAGAAAACCACATAACAGCTTACGTATATTCTTCTTATCATTTAGAAGAGATTGATGAAAAAATATTTTACCAAGTTGCCGAACGTCTCGCGGATCATGTTGCATTAGCACATTGTAATGTAACGGTTCTCTTTAAAAATGGGGATGATTATGATACTGCTTTAAATGAGTTATTACGTATCAAAGGCTATCAGGAATATAACTCAACACCGCTTAGAAATTTTTTTGGTTTATCTCAGGATTAGTCAGCACTAATAAATGTTATTGAATAGGAGTGAAAACATGAAAAAATTATTTGTTTTTGTTTTAACCGTAGTGTTTGCCTTTACAATTTTGGTCCCACAATCTAGAGTGCAAGCTCAAGAAAGTCAATCGGGCGAGGTTCAGATTCCAGATGAGGTTCTCGAAGCTCTACCGGAAGAGCTGCGTGAAATTTTAACGGGTAGAATGATCACAAAAGAGCAGTATGAATTATATCTTGAGCTGATAGAAAAAGAGAATAGCGAATAGGTAAGTGAATCTGTGAATGACACTACTGGTTGTAGCACTAGTCGTGACCCCTATACCAGGAGATGAATATGTTGCTTGGGCCTATTTCTTAAGGGCTATAGCTTAAGATTCATAAGTCTTATAGTTTCATCTGAAAATTTTCGGCTGTCTTTGACTAGGAAATAATTAATTTGTAACATTCCACTGGATGTATGGTGTGATATCTTTATATTGTGGAGATGGCGAGAATGACACGTACAGCTGTTAAAAAAACAGCATCAAAATGGGCGTAAATCTTCTCGCCTTTTCTATGTTAACCCAGTTAATAAATCACTATATGATTCAGGTCGATAAGATGGAGGAAATCCTGGGGGAATGGGAATGATTGAATGATAATCGTCTTAGTGTTAGCTTTAAATGTATGTTTAACCACAGTCTAACAAACATTCACTTTAATTTCTATTAATGATATCGACATTTGAATAGTGAGTGCTGTAGGGTGTTTTTTTGATTAGTAATGAAATTTCCCTGAGCAGATCTGGAGGATGCCCTTAAGATTGCTGGATACCTATTATTTGTGTTAAGGATTTGAGTCTTGGATGCAAATACAAAAAAATATACAACTAATCCCATTGGGCACCAATCCTTTAGGATTTTTTGCACTCATTAAAGAACGTTAGTTCGCATAAGCTACAAACGTTCTTATGCGGAGTGAGCATGATGCCAATAAAGTATCTAGGGAAAATCGTCAAGATCATATATACAGATCAATCAGGCAAAGATTACACAGCGGAGAATTGAAGTAATACTGTCCGAAGGGGAATGATCAGACGAAGGGCAGAAAACAGCATGACGGTATTGTATTGTTGGTCTGTGAGCCTGCTCACGCTTGACCCTCACCGAAATACAAATAGACTTAACATGTCCTTTTTCATAAATGAGTGATTTAGAAAAAATCAGATGTCATAACGGACAAAGTCTATCCCATATGCCTAAAGTAAGTGCTTTTTTACAAGGGAGGGATAGGGGTGGATGCATTTGTTGCCCGATCATTAGATGAGATACGGTTTTGGTCTAGGATCATGAAGGAACATTCATTTTTTCTTGGGTTAGGTTTTAGAGCTGAAGATACTAAACTTATTAAAGAAGCTCATCAGTTTCACGCTATTTTTGAGAATATTGAGAGAAGGTCGTATGAATTTAATAACGACACAGATCCGTATACAATCAGAGAGTTTAACACAGAGGTTCGGAATGCAGCGACTCATATTTGGGCGTTTAAGAGAATGGTACTGGGCCTTATATTGCAATGCAAACTTCCGGGACAAACAAATTTCCCCTTGCTGGTGGATCATATAAGTCGGGAAGCGAATTATTTCAGAAACCGCTTAGAAGAACTCAACTTAGGGAAACTCGAACCCTTACCCGATGCTATTATTGATGAAAATATCTTTTTCTTAAAGATTATGGCCGATCATGCTAAATTTATTGGTCATCTACTTGATCCCTCTGAGCGTAAGTTGGTAGAACAAGCACGGGACTTCAGTAATGATTTCGATACGCTGATGTTCCAAGCGATTGACTTAAGTCATATGCGACCACAATCTCAAACGGTCCCGCTACTAAGTCAATTTGTTGATGAAAACCGAGTTTCCGTTAAATCTTTGCGTGATTTCAAGAAAACAGCTCGTGATTTAATCGAGGAATGTCGAATAAAAAGTATTATTCATCCTTTGCTAGCGGATCATGTATTCCGTGAAGCTGAACGATTCCTTTTTATTCTCGATATGTTTGATCAGTCTTTATCCGGCGCTAAGGTAAACAAGAAAGAAATAATGCATTGATTCCTGGTTGATTTATATGAAAATAAAACCCACAGAATTTCTCTGTGGGCTGACATTTATGCTAGAATATCTAAGTTTCTTCCTAGATTAGGAGCAACACTTTTTTCAAGCATTTGTACGAGGTTATTGCCTTGGATCTCTACTTGATCTTTGGATATAGTTAGTAACTTGATTCCAACAGCTTGTGACAATGAAGCTTGGTTCATCGAGATAGATAATGCTGCGATATCCATAATACACCTCCCTTACCTATATATCGACATATGGGAGCATATCATGATATTTAATATAATTTTTAAAAAAACTTGTAATATATCGGCTAGTATTATATAATAAAAAAGCTGAAATTGACAATAGATTGTTCTCAGCAACACAGCTTCTATAAGCTGTACGTACGTCTTATTATGCCGGAGTGGCGGAATTGGCAGACGCACAGGACTTAAAATCCTGCGGTAGGTGACTACCGTACCGGTTCGATTCCGGTCTTCGGCATCCTTGATACATAAGGGTTTTTCGAAAAAACCTTGTTTTTGAACCAGCTTGGGAGAGAGCTTTTTATCGAGTTCTCTCCTGCAGTTCTCTCCATTTCCCAGAGGAGAGAACAAGAAAAAGATCGCATGACTCTCATGAATTATTGAGGGTAATGCGATCTTTTCTTTTTTTGATTTAAAGATCAGAACATCGCTCATTGTTGATGCTGAAGATACTTTGGAGCTGTACTCCAAATGAGAATAGGTGTTGGCAGGTTTTTCGCGGTATCCGAGCTTATCAAGATAGATAGACCCCTCATAATCGGTGCAGTAATGCTATTCTATTGTTTTCCTATATGATTCTTTCGATATTGAAGTGGCGAGATATCAAATTTTTGTTTGAATGATCTGGAGAAATACGGAACCCAATTATAGCCACAAAGTTCAGCTATTTTTTGTATAGAATAATCAGTTTTGAGTAATAGATCTCTCGCCTTTTCTAACCTGTATTCCTTTAAATATTCCATGGGTGTATATCCGTAATATTGTTTTAAATACTTGGCAAGCGTATTCTCATGTAAATTAAATTTAGCAACTAAAGTTTCGTTTGTAATCTCGTTATTAAAATTATCCCGAATAAATTGTTCTACTTTTTCAGCAATTAAAACGCTTATATCCTTTGCATTATCTTGTCCATCTAAGAGATTTAATAGAGAGAAAAATCGTTGCTGAATATCCCAGAAGGTTATTTCTGTATCTTTTTTTGTTGTACCCACTAGTAATTCTTGTATTTTTTCGTATATATCATCCGTATCAATGAGCTGACTCTTTTTAGAAAGATGAATGGTATGAAATTTATTGTGAAAATGCAGTGAAGGAATAGGAATATTGGATTCCAGTTGTCTTGGTTGATTACTTTGTACGTAGTTACCAGTGGTAAAAAAGTGAATCCAATAAAACTTTGTTATTTCATCTGTTGGTTTTAATGGATAATGATGATTGTTAGGTAATAAGACCAACATTTCATCTTTTCTAATTGTATAATTTATCCCCTCTTCTCCTAAGTACAAAGCCCCTTCTTTGACGAGGATAATATCGAAATATTCCAGGTTTTTTCTATCCGGATGCAAAGTGCCTATGTCGTACTCAGTTAAATTCCCTTCGATAAATATGGGGAAAGGTGGAATAGCGATAGAGATAAATAAATTGTCATTCATTGAATATCCCCCTCTCTTTCTAAGGCTGTCATGCTAATTACATAATATCACTAAAAGTGAAAAAGTATAAAAAGATATTGTAATCGTTTATTTAATTATTAATAATTTTTATTATACTTAATAGTAAGCGGTTGCATTAATCGTTTTCATCTCAGTAAATAGCTATTATCCACGATATTCTAAATATTTATATGAAATAAGGGGGTTACTTAGTGGAAAACCAAAGATTTATGATGGAGTTCAATACAAATGGAAATGTATCAAAATTAATCCTGAAGAATGACCCACACAAGATGAATTGGGTTGTCGATGAGAGTTATTTAGAACAAGTAAATTATGATGATAAGGATAAATTGTTCGGGAATTTCACTATTTCTATAAACGATAAAAAGGTTAACAGTAATGAGATTCATGGAAAATTGAGTCTATTCGAAGAATTGGCAACGGTAACATATGTTTTGGATGATGTAGATGTCCTTTTTACTTATGATTTGAGTCAGTCAGTGGACTCCTTATTTTGGACAATTGAATTAATCAATCGTACAAATAGTGATGTTTACATTTCTGATTTTAGAGTTTGGTCATCATTTGCTTATGTCATGTATCGCATGAACGATTTAGATATGCAAACAAGTCATTCAACGGCTGTTTTTCCATCTATATCGCAAAACTTCACTAAAATGGCCTGTGTGCGAAGAAGCAATAATGCACCACATCTGGGTATCTACCAGCTAAATGGCGAAACTAAATCCGTAGGAACGTATTGTGAATATGAAAATCTTTTTTTTGAAAACGTTTCCCCTTCATTGGACGGTATTTTATTCCACCAATTAGTTTTTGCAGGCGGATATCCTGAAGGATTTACGAATTCCGATTGGATCTATTCTAAAGATGGATTTTTAGTGAAATCGGAGGAAAAAAAGAATTGGCAATTTGTGCTTGATGAGTTTGATGATCAAGAGGATTTCTATCAGGTAGGTAAGAAATATGGACATCCTATATATCATTTTGAACCGCTTGCCATAACCAATCAGCCCTATGATTTCTCTTTTAGTCTACCTGGCAATATAGCTTTAAAGGATGCTTATGTAGAGTACAGAGATTTAAATGATGTTTGTAAGGTGCGAAATCTAATGTCATATATCTATAAAAATGGAAGTGATTATAAATCCGCTTTAATTTTTGAAGAACCAGGTGAACATAAAGTTTCAATAGAACTGGATAACAGTAAGATTGATAACATTATTATTAATGTGATGAAACCTATACAAAGCATTATCACCAATAGGGCGCAATATGTCAGCAATGTACTCTATAGCGGTCCAGAGGGTGACATACCGTACTCTTATTCCCCGATTTCCAATCAAGGAGAGTCGTTAGGGAAACTGAGTTTTATCTTGAAAAAGAATTTATTGGGCGTAAGCCCTGATATTTCCGAAGTGCAAAAGGTAGAAGAAAGTTGTGTTAACTACATTCGGCCGAAATGGTTTGTTAATGGAGACTTTTTAAAACCTGCCTACCTTTATGGTGATTTCTATCGATGCATGGATTTCGAATATATAGGCCATGTTTTCTATTTGTTATCGCGGTTTGAGCCAAAGATATTAAAACATAACAGTCCTGATACGTATTTAGTGTGGGCGGCAGAAGTATTCAGACTGCGTGTGAATCCTGATTTGCACCAGACAGCTAGAGGAAAAGAAGAAGCACAAATGTTGGGCACTTTCTTCTTATATATCAATGGTCTGCTAGATGAAATGAAAAATCGAGGATTAACAGATAAGTACAATGAAATATATGCATTATGGACAGACCTGGCTGCGAATGTCGCCAAAGACAGTGAGTCTTATAAAGCAGCGGTAACTGAACATTTTTATGATAACGCTGGATTTGGTCCAGCAGCTGGCGCATTAGCAAGTTCCGGCCATATTAATGCTGCTAAAAAGTACGGAGAGTTATTGCTTGCCAACATAGGTTTCTCAAATGATTTTAGAGCACAGAATCCGGATCGCTGGTGGGAATCACTTTCTTATATGGTTCACTCCTTGTGGGGTGGTTTAACTGCTGCTGCGACTCTTAAAGTATACGAGGAATTACATGATACTCGTTATTTAAAGGCTGCTTATAGGGCTACTGTAGGAATTTTATATTGTTATGATACGGATGCAAAAGCTACGGACCAGAGGTTGAATACCGGTGAGGCGGCATCGACATACAGTGTTGGGGGGCCGAATATGAATCGTCCCGACTTATCAAGAAATCGGTTTGGACAATCAACATTTTATAGAGATGGCGGAATCTTTTCGAAGTTGTTCAGCAAAGAAGAAGAAACTTCTGATTGGGATATGGGAGAGGAACTTGCAGCCTATCTTGATGGATTCGGCAAAAAAACCTTCTTGTATGAAGAAGGAGATCAAATAAAAGTAATGAATGGCTGTATTGAATATACAGATCAGGGACTTCTAATTCATAGCTACGCTCCATATCCAACCGAATATCACTTTTATGCTGCTGATTCACATTTCATTTCTCAGGAGGGTGAAATTGTGAGAGAAATTCTTTATGCAGAAGGCCGCTTTATATGTAAAATGCAGGGGGCGAAATAAAATGGAAAATGCGATAAAAGTCGAAAAAACAAATAATGGTGATACAAAGCCATCGAAATTATCATTAAAGCGAATATTGGCTTTCGCTAGTACCGATACAGCAGGAAACCTACTCTACTGTACTCTAACAAGTTATATCATGTATTTCTATACGGATGTATTTGGAATTTCAGTAGCGGCAGCAGGAATGATTTTACTTGTAGCACGGTTTGTCGATGCTCTTGATGCTCCTATTTGGGGAATTGTTATTGATCATACGCGTACAAGATGGGGACAAAGTCGTCCCTACTGGTTATGGCTTTCTGTTCCTTTTGGAGTTTCTGTTTTTCTAGCCTTTCTAGTTCCAGATATATCAATAAGTGCAAAAACGATTTATGCACTGGTCACTTATATTTTAGCGGGTGTTATTTATACAGGGATTAGTGCTTCGATGTCGTCTGCACTTCCAAATCTGACATATGATTCGGATGAAAGAGTCACTTTAAATTCTTGGAGAAGCAACGGGGGCATGATCGGGTATCTAATTACGGCTTCACTTACACTCCCGTTGGTTAGTTTCTTTGGAAATGGTGATGACAAATTAGGATTTAGTGTTACTGTTGGGATCTTTGCAGTTGTAGCTATCCTGCTGCTTCTCTTCGCTTTTACTGGAACGAAAGAAATTGGTACGACAGAGAAAGCTAAATCCATTTCTATTCGTGAGAGTTTTCGTGCTATTAAAGGGAACTGGCCATGGATTATATTAGTTATAGCATTCATTTTCTACTGGTTAGGAAACACAGCTAGAGCATCGACAGTGATATATTATAGTGAGTATAACCTGGGACATAAGAATTGGGCTTCTATTCTAAATGGTCTAGTGGTTGTCCAAATGATTTCTATCACACTATTGCCATTTATAGTTAAACGTTTCATTAAATCTCACACACAAATAATTGGGTTTTCATTGGCAGCCATAGGACAAGTTATTATTGCGTTCGCTGGAAGTGACCTTACGATGATTATTATAGGTTGGATAGTTTCTTCACTAGGTACGGGTATAGCAGTGACTTTGCCTTTTGCAATGCTTTCAGATACAGTCGACTATGGCGAGTGGAAGAGTGGCATTAGAGCCAGCGGATTTTTGACAGCAGTTGGAATTTCTTTCTGCATTAAGTTGGGATCGGGATTAGGTAGTTTTATTCCTTCCGTCATTTTAGATGCTGCAGGTTATGTGGCAAATCAGACACAGACGGCTCAATCATTAGCGGCCATTAAGTTTTGCTTCACCTGGCTACCAGCAATATTCTTTGCGTTTGGAGCCATTATTATGTTTAAATACGTTAAATATGAAAAAAATGAAAGCAAGATTAGACAGGAATTGGAGGCAAAATTGGGCACGAAAGGTTAATTTTCTCTAAGGTGAAGCCTGGCGAGATGTACCCGGAAACCTACGACTCATGCTCCACCGTCTAAATCCGATTCTGGAGCTGGTAAATCGCCAGCTCCGGAATCGGATTTTTGAGTATGTTAAGTTCAATCGCAACATGCAGTGTTTGTATAGATTTTGAATGCTTTTTGAGTGATAGGGCGGCTACACCATGTATAATTGTACCGTCGCTGATGAAGTTTAAATGACCTATGATAGCTGATATCGTGAAACCGGTGAAAGGGAGTTGGGGTCCAATGCAAGGCATTTATCATTACTAGACCGAGGAGGGAGTTATGTCTATAATGATGTAGTCATACTTTACTTCATGGGTTCCAGCAGAGATGTACAGCATATAGAAAGGAGGATATCTCATGTTCGGTAATGATTGGGACGACATTCTACAAGATGAAATGAAAGAGCCTTACTTTCAAGATTTACAGGAAACAATAAAGAAGGAATACAAAGAACATACGGTGTATCCTCCTCTGGATCATTTATATGAAGCCCTTAGGTTGACGCCTTACCAAGAGACGAAGGCTCTAATATTAGGTCAGGACCCTTATCATGGTGCAGGACAAGCTCATGGGCTTAGTTTCTCCGTTCTACCTGGGGTAAGAATTCCGCCTTCATTACGAAATATGTACAAAGAACTTCATGATGATCTAGGTACTGAGATACCGAACCATGGATGTTTAACGCATTGGGGTCAGGAAGGGGTACTTCTACTTAATACGGTACTTACTGTGCGAGAGGGTCAGCCAACGTCTCATCAGGGACTGGGATGGGAGCTTTTTACGGATGCGATTATTAAGAAGTTAAATGAAAGGGAAGAGTCATTGGTATTCATTCTGTGGGGAAGTCATGCCATTAGAAAAGCACAGTTAATTAATTCAAATATACATAAGATTGTGCAGTCTACGCACCCAAGTCCATTAGCAGCATATCGTGGATTTTTAGGAAGTCGTCCCTTTTCACAATGTAATGAGTTCTTACAATCTATAGATAAAGCACCGATTGACTGGGCTATCCCTAACCTTTAGGCTGGTTAACAGAAATTATGGGGCTAGCTCATCTTTTGCTACAATATTTCCGATATATTGAATAGAATAAGAACTTTTATTAAGATGGAGAAGATGTAGACAAAGGAGAGAAGTTCATGAATCGTAGTACCCGATTGTCCAAACTACTTGTGGCTCTTATGATGCTAGTAGCTTTAGTTATTCCTGCGGGGACGGGATATGCTGAGGAAGTAATCACTTCATTAGAGTATGACAATCCAGCTGATATTGAAATTTCACTTGGCGTTGAGGGAACCTCTGTAAGAGTATGGGGTGTGAATTCGATAGAGGAGACTAAGCGAGAATACTCCGATAAAGTCGAATGGTCATTGACTGATGATAAGATTATAAAGGTTGAAAAGGGTGTGATCACGCCGCTTGAAGAAGGGACAGTGACTCTTACCGCGAAATATCAGAAATTTCAAGTCAGTAAACAAATCAAGATTACGGCATCCAAAATAGTAGAAAAGGTAGTGAAGCTCACAGCTTCTCAGAACAGCTATAGCCTATTGGCTGGCAGTGAGCAGAAGCTGCCTGTCATTGAGGCAGAGCTTGAGAGTGGTACGAAAGTGGATGTATCGGACAAAGTAAGTTGGGTATCCACATCTACTAAAATCGTCACGGTTAAGGATGGTAAAGTCAAGGGTGTATCTATTGGGAAAACCACAGTTAAAGCGATGTACTCTGGTAAATTTGTCAAAGTACCGGTTGCTGTTGATGAGAAGATAACCTCACTAACAGTTCAGAATAAGAATATTGTTCTAATCGCTGGGAAGTCCATAGCGGTGAAAGTGACGGGTATGAACTCTGCAGGTACAAACATAGTATTATCAAGCAAAGTGAACTGGGTCTCATCTAATACGAGTGTGGCAACGGTTAAAGGAGCGGCTGTAAAGGCTGTTGCAAATGGAACAACAACGCTGACTGGTTCATATCAAGGTATTGAGGTCACCGTGAATGTTAGTGTAGTTCCAAAGTTGCTGAAGTTAACCTTCTCTCCAAGTCGTATTAACGTTATTGTTGGCGGTGAGCAGCAGCTCCCATCCGTTCAGGCTGTATATGCAGATGGGACGAAATTAGATGTGTCAGATAAAGTGAGTTGGGTATCTACATCGACAAAAGTAGTAACGATTAAGGATGGGAATATAAAAGCTGTATCTAAGGGTAGAGCGGCAGTGAAAGCTACATATCTAGGTAAAAATATTAAGATACCCATCACGGTTGAAGAGAAAATAACTTCTCTTAAAGTGGAGAATAAGACTGTAGAGCTAACTATAGGTAAGACTAAACCTATTAAAGTAACGGGGCTGAACTCTGCTGGAGAGAGCTCTGTATTATCTACTAAAGTGAACTGGGTTTCGTCTAATACGAGTGTCATTACCGTTAAAGGTGCGACGATCAAGGCGATAGGTACTGGATCTGCTACGCTTACGGGTTCATATCAAGGTATACCTGTTACGGTAAGTATCAGTGTTGTACCCAAAACGAAAACGAAATAACTTAAGAATGCCCCCTTCATTGCAATCAACTTGCAACGAAGGGGGCATTTTTTCTGTAATGTTCAGAATTCTATTCAATGATTTCTTCGATCTTTTCGGATAGAAATAACCCGTAAATACGAACAACAATGATTTTGACAATCATGTATGCAGGGATGGCAAGGATGACACCCATCAATCCATAAAAATCAGCACCTATTAATAGAAGAATAACAGTAGTCAATGGATGGATATCAAGCTGTTTACCATAAATTATAGGAGATAATATATTATCTTGAATTTGTTGAGTAATGATAATAATAATAAGTGACCAAAAGGCGATCGTTGGTGATACGGTTAGTGCCACAATAACGACTGGAACCGTCGCTAGTAGAGCACCTATATAAGGAATAAGATTAAGAATCGCTGATATGAGAGCAAGAAGTAGAGCGTATGGAAGACCTATAATTAAGAATCCAATATACATCATGACACCTAATATAAGATTCAGAATTACACGACCTACAATGAAATTACTGATAGCGCTATCTATTTCCTCACATACCTCTTTACCGTCCTTTCGGTAACGTCTAGGAAGCAAATGTAGCACCTTAGGAGCAAGTTTATTGCTCTCCTTGAGCATGTAGTAGAGAATGATTGGAATCGTCGCTAGAACAATGACTACGTTCGATACAACAGTCACTAAGTTTGCGATCGAGTCCGTGACGACTGAAATTAGACGGTTTACATAGTTAGAAATGTTAGCGGTAATTTCTGATTGGGTTGGAATGATTCGCGATAAGAATCGATTGTTCTGATATTTATTTAATTGTTTCTGTAGATCCTCCATTAAGCTTGGCGTATTTTGAATGAAGGTAGATATTTGTTCTTGTAGCGTTGGCCATACAAGGATAAAGAAGAGCGCAATGAGGCCTGCAAATACGAAGTAGATAAGTAAGATAGCCAAGCTCCTATTCATTTTTCTGTGATCAAGATAATTAACGATTGGACGCAGTAAATAAAAAAGAAAGCCCGATAATACGATGGGAACCAGGAGCAGGTTGAAGATGGATACAAGGGGTATGAATAAGAAATTTACTTTGTAGCTCAAATAAATAATTAATAAAGTAGCAATAATACTAAGACACGTGCGTAAATACTTACTCTGTAGCATAAGAACCCCTCCGATTTCGATCTATGTATAAATAAATTCATGTATTGTCACCTTTATCTCTTTTTAACCAAATTTGAGGAAGTTGATTCAATGTGTCGCTAATAAGCCATCATTAGACCATCGTAGAAGGTAGAATAGATGAAGAAAGGAAGGCGAATGATCGCCTTCCTTTCAATACTAATAGTTAAATCTTACCAACATCTGTGGTGGCGTCTTCTGTGGCGACGTTTTGCAGTAACAAGCACTTTTTGACCTGGACGTAAGGAAATTTTAATAGCTCTTCTGGAAGAATGTCTTGACATGTGAATCACCTCCTAACTAACAACAATTTATGAATGAGTGGTGTAAAAAGTGTGGGGGGAATTCAAAATAGGGTGATGCCATGCTTCAATCTCCTCGTGAAGTACTTCGGATTAACGCGACATCGCTTGATCCCGTACCGAAAAGTATGGAATCCGATTATATCCTGTTGTTTCCAAGGGATCGATATCCCGAAACAGCATCTCACATACAGGAGGCAATTGAAGCAGGGCACTCTGCAATATGTCAATCGATCGATCTGGGGCTGAGGAGAGTCGTAATGAATCTTTAAAGGGGATAGCTACCAAGAAAGGCTATGATCGTGACGAGTGGCCTATGGCCATGTGCGCTGAAGGTGGCGTCGGCGCAGATATAGAATACATAAGCCCAAAGGATAATAGAGGTGCTGGATCTTGGGTTGGAAATCAACTTGAGAATTATGTGGAGGGTGCACGAGTGGAATTTATATTTGAGTGATACATAAGGACGTGTCTGGGTATAGAATACTTAGAAACACTTGATGCTTTTTCGGTATGGCGTGCCCAGAGGCACGCATTATCTAGTTGGTGAAAGTCCAACCGAAGGAGGGACCAAGCCACCTTCGTAGCTAGGATACCTGCGTATGGCGAAA